>CAZOTB010000034.1:45689-47233 GCA_964582645.1 uncultured Verrucomicrobiota bacterium
CCAACTTCGGCTTGAGCGGGAACCTTCAGGACAACGTGACTGGGCCTCTGTTCTCCATCGAGCAAACCATCGCTGTCTATTACACGGACGCCAACCCTGCGGCTGGCTCGGTGGACCCGCGCCTGGTCTTTACCATCAATGGCTCGGATACCAACTCGATGATCTCCGTGCCCTTCCATGGCGCTTTCTTCCTGAACAACCCGAGTTGGTTCGAACATACGGTGGCGATTTACAATCCTGCCGGCCCGAACAAACTCCTGTTGTATCGCGATGGTGTCCTCGTCGGGACCAGCGCCACGGGAACGCTCGGCAACCTGAATACCTACACGGGTTTCCACGCTGGGGAAACCGGCGTCGGGGCATCTCCGACCTATTACTCCGTTCCATCAAAAGCCTTGATCGATCAGGTCGTCATCTCCAGCGACGTACTGATCCGCTCGGGCGACAGCACGCCGCTGGGTTGGGTGATTCCGGAGCCGTCGGTCGCGCTCTTGCTCCTCTGCGGGTTCGCGGTCTTCGTACGCGGTCGGAAATGACGAACCAAGGCAGCGCTTTGTCATCAGATGGCTGCGATCGGCAACATGCCGCGTTTACGCTGATCGAGCTCCTGGTCGTCGTGGCCATCATCTCCATCCTCGCCGCGTTGTTGCTGCCGGCTCTGAGCAAGGCCAAGGAATCGGCACGTTCGACGCAGTGCCTGTCCAACCTCAGACAGGTCGGCGTGGCGGCATTGCTTTACACCGAGGACAACGGCAGGTCGTTCCCGATTTGGTGGAACGTAGCGGTGAGCCAGATCGTCGTGCCCACCTATCCCAACGCACAGTGGCTCGATCTGATGCTGCCCTACATCGGCAACAGCATCGCGCCGATGGAATGCCCCTCCCAACAGACAGTTCGCCCGTCCTTCTATCAGGCGTCTCCTCCCTATGGTCCGCGCAAGTACTACCCGGGCTACCTGATCAACGCGCAGACGCAAAATTTCTACCTGTCGGGCTACCCGGCGTTGACGCTGAACAAGGTCACGAATCCACAAGCCGTCTGGTTCGCCGACGGAGCGCTGAACTATCAGACCTTCGCGGATGGATGGTCGCCGCAGCACTGCATTTTCTTTGTGATGGCCAGTGGCGGCGTGCAGCCCGTCTCGAAGCGTCACCGAGGCGGAAGCAACTTTGTTGCATTTGACGGCCACGCCGAGTGGCAGCCGTACGAGAAGCTGCAACCGATCGGCGATCCACACGTATTCGCGCAGGACCGTTCAATCTACCAGAAATTCTGGGACCCCAACGGCGACGGCAGCTACTTCACGCCTTGATGACGGCGCGCCGAGCTGAAAGACGGTGCAATATGTCGGCCGGGTTGCTACCTTCATTCGCATGGAAATTGCACCCCGCATCTTTCGCGTGCACGGGACCAACTACTATCACGACGAGGCGATGGAGTCGCCGGTGACGCACAGCGACGAACGGCTCGCCGCAGTCGCGCACATGGGTTACGACGGTGTGTGGATTCACGTTGAACTACGCGAACTGGCGCCGACCTCTTTG
>CAZOTB010000035.1:0-46737 GCA_964582645.1 uncultured Verrucomicrobiota bacterium
GACCGTGGTACGTCCCGCCGGCGATGCGCGTCGCGTTGCTCAAACCGGAGACCTGTGCCGGCGTGCCGAGTTGCCGGGTAGGTCCTCATTGCCGGCCTGGAAGAAATAGTTGTCGCCCCACGCCCACACGCTGCCATCCTGTTTGGACGCGAAGCGGAAGTTAAAGCCCATCCCCACCGACACTGCGGTGGTGAAGTTCGTGTTCCGCACCGGCTGACTGCCGACGAACTCGCCCCACATCCACACCGAGCCGGTCGCATCGGCGACGATGGACTGATCCGACAACGGCGACGAAGCGATCGCCACCACGCCGGTCAACGAAGCCAACTGCACCGGCGTCCAGCGCGCCGTGGTCGTCCCATCGCCACATTGCCAGGCCCAATTCGCGCCCCACGTCCAGACACGGCCATCCGAGTCCAGCGCCAGGTTGTGATAGCGACCCGCAGCGATCGCGACGACGTTGCTCAAGTTCGACACCTGGACCGGCGTCGTGCGATCTGCCGTCGAGCCGTTGCCGAGCACGCCATGCCCGCCATAACCCCAAGTCCATACCGTGCCGTCCTGGCGCAACGCAATCGAGTGCAAATGACCGCCCGCCAGCGCGACGACATTGCTCAAGCCGGCAACCTGCACCGGAGCGTTTCGCTGCGTGGTCGTGCCGTCGCCAAGCGCGCCATTGAAATTGGCGCCCCACGCCCACACGCTGCCGTCCTCACGCGAAGCGAGCGAGTGATACTGTCCCGCGCCCACGACGGGCGCGTTCGTCTGGGCGGGAGCGGACGAGCAAGCCAACCACAAGGCAAGGAAGTAACGGAGCAAGTTCATGGACGATCCTCGGTGGTGTTGAGGCAAAGCGCGGGTGGAGATTGCGCTTGCGCTACGGTTGCGAGCGGAGAGAAACTGGAGAGAGGCCGAACGGTGAACGTTGAAGTATGCGGGGCCCGGTCTCACGACGGCGCGGAGGATGCGCCGGAGAGGTTCCTCGTTGCAAGAAAATTTTCTCCCGACAGGATTGCTGTTGACGAAGGTGGGCACGGCCAATAACTTCTCGGCACAAGTTCCGCTCAGTAAAGGATTGCAGGATTATGCCGACATACGAATACGAATGCCAGAAGTGTGGTCATGCGTTCGAGAAGTTTCAGCTCATCTCGGACAAGCCGCTGACCCGCTGTCCGCAGCCGCGCTGCAAGGGCAAGGTGAAACGGCTGATCGGCACGGGCGCGGGGTTGCTTTTCAAGGGATCGGGTTTCTACATCACCGACTATCGCAGCTCGGGGTACAAGGAGGCTGCGAAAAAGGAATCGGACTCGCCCAAGCCGGCGGCCAAGTCGGAGACGAAATCGGAGTCCAAACCGTCATCGGACTCGAAGAAAACGGTGTCGAAAACCTAACCCAGAATTCGGAACGAATCTATGATCGGTTGCCAAGCGTGTGGACATCAGAACCCGTTGGGTCGTGTGTTCTGCCAGAAGTGCGGGACGAAGCTCGACCTGTCCAAGGTGCGCGCGCCGGGAATCGGCGGCGGCGAGCCGGGGAGCAATGTCACCATCGGCGTCAAGAAGGACGATGGCAAGAAGGGCAAGAACGCACTTAAGACCGCGATCCGCATCTTTGATGTGCTGCTGATCGTCGCGCTCGTGGCCGTGATCGCCCTGGTCTGGCAGGAGCCGCCCGTGCCGAGCATTTCGGACAGTCCGTCCATGGCCGACAAGGTCAAGCTCGAACGGGAGAAGCTCGAGTTTGCGATCAGCGTCAAACGCGCCTATAAGCTTTCGATCAGTGACGTCGCGCTCAACTCCTACCTCGCCGCCGTGTCGGACATTGACAAGGTGGAGGAGAGCGGGGTGTTTCGCACCGACAAGACCGTGCTTGTCCCGCAACAAGATCTCGTCAACGTTGTCTCAATCCGCAGGGTGGTCGTCGGCAGTTGGCAGAAGCAGATCGTGCTGCAATATCTCGGTCGTCCCGTGGTGGACGGCGGCGAGTTCCGAATGCAGGCGGTGAGCGGTACCATCGGAAAACTGCCGGTGCCCGGGTTCTTGATGGGGCCGTATGAGCGCAATTTCGCCAGGTTGTTCCAGAATTTCAGCAAAGAGCAGGAGTTGCTCGGCAAACTCGCCCAGATCCAGGTCGAGGACAAGAAGGTCACCCTCCAGTACGAAGCGCCGCAGCCAAAGTAGCACCGCGGGGCGTGTGTGGCTGGCGGGTCTCCTCCTGCCCATGACAGTGCTCGGGCAGTCCGCGTTCCCGGCTCGCGTTGCGCTCTCCAATCCGCCGCCCGCCGCGATCACCGTGCCGGCACATGTGGTGAGCGTGTCGAAACAGATCACCGTGTTTGCCGATGACCAGAATCTCGCCGCGGGACTGGCAGCGTTCGCCGACAAAGTGCGCGGACGGTTGAGGAGCCGGCTGGTCCTCCGCGACTCGTGGCGGCACCCCATCGTGATCGTCGTGCGCGTCGAAACCAACGCAATTGCACAAAGTGGTTCGCGGATCAAATCGAGCGTGTACCGGAGCGACCGTGGGCTCAAGTACCAGCTCGGCTGTACCATTCCCCCGCCGATCGCACAGGAAGAGTTTCTGAGTGAGCTCGTCAAAGCATTTTGTTTCGAGATCGCCAACCGCTCCGCGCCGGCCGACGACGAGCACGCGGACAAACTCGCCTCGCCGCCGCTGTGGTTCACCGAGGGAATGACCCAGAATCTCATGGGCGATATGAGGGGCGTCGAGCTCGACCTCGTGGGACGCTCGCTGCGAACCGCCCCGGGCGCGGACCTCGAAGCGGTTTTCGCGACGGAGCAACTGCCACCCGCGGGGATCGAGCGGCAACTGTTCAAGACGAAATGCAAGCTGTTGATCCGGGCGCTCGGGGCGCTGCCCGATGGCCCACGACGCGCACAGCGATTTCTCACCTCGCTGCGTCCGGACGTTTCGTGGCGGAAAACCTTTCAATCGGTGTATGGCGATGTGTTGACCGACCCGGCGGCTGCCGAGCAGTGGTGGACGGCTCGGCTGAAGGAACGCGCCGCGCCTTCGCCGATCCACCGGCTTTCCGCGGCGGAGACAGATGAAAAATTGAAGAAGATCCTGACGTTGGAAGCGGTGCATCGCGACGCAGAGACCGGACGCGAAGTGGTGAAGCCGGTGGCGATTCCCGAGTTGAAGGGATACATGGACGAGCCGGGCACGATGCAAATGGTCGAGGATCGCATGCTGCAACTGGAGAAGCTGCAACTGATCGCGCACCAATCGTATCTGCCCGCGATCGCCGCGTACATCGAGGTGTTCCACCACGTGCGACTCGACCGTTTCCGCAAGCTGAGCGCATCGTTGCGCGGCGCGGAGTCGGCGTTGCACGCGGCCCGGCAGCAGAACTCACAGATTGCCGAGACACTCGACAAGATCGAAGCCGAGCAGGTGAACCGGGAGCTGTTGTTCCTGTACCGGGACTACTTCCAGACGTTCGAGGAAATCAAGACAATCGAGCAGTCACGCGACAACGCGATCAAGGACTACCTCGACCGGTTTCAAAGCAACGCGCCGCCCGCCACGGCAGTTTCTCCGGCACCGTCGAACTGACCCTCGGTTTACTCGCGGATGCAATCCTCATACAACGCCCGGATCTCGCTCTTCGACAGCGGCCGGTTACAGACGCGCACTTCGTCTATCAGCCCGTGGAATCGCTGCCAGTTGCCGTGATCCACCGCGCCGATGGCGAGCCACATGCCAGAAGTGTCGTAATCAATGACCCCGCTCAGTTCCTCCGCCCGGCTCAACTCGCCGTTGACGTACAGCTTCATCAGGTTTCGATTTCCCGAAGTTGTCTCGACCGTCGCGGCGAGAAAGTACCAGGTGTCAGGCTTTAATGGTTCTGGCGACCGCACCTCCAGGGAAGGCCCACCGCTACCGGCATCAATCCGAAATTCACACCTGCCGTCCGGCAAGAGGTGAATCTCGTACGGATCGCGGCCAGGGGTCGGATCGCCGTACCAGACAATCTGAGAACCAAAGCCGCGCTCGATCGCGGAGTACTTCACCCACGCGCACAGGCTGAAGTCCTTCTTCAGGTCCAGCTCGGGCGAATGCTCGCCGTGGATCCAGTCGTTCTGGCCATCAAACCGGAACGCCTTCCCGCGAATGCCGTCGGTGATTCGCGGCTCACCGCAGAGGCGTCCGTAGTGGCCGTGCCCGCTCGCGTCGGTGGCCTTGCCGTCGTCGAAACTCCAATACGCCACCAGCCCGTTGCTCACGTTGGCCGGGCTGGCGGACACGGTGATCCGCACGACGTTCTCCGTCGCGAGGTTGACTCGGCCCAGCACGGTCTCCAATTCAAGTCGTGGCAAGTCCAGAAACACAGTGAGTTGGTCGCCGCTGCGGAGGTGCATGGTGGCCATCTCCTTCTGGAGGTCCTGCTCAAACCGCTCCAACTCGGCCAACGGGATCACGAGTTTCCCCAGCGATGGCGATTTCACGGGCAACTCGATTCGCGCGGTCGTGCCGACAATCCGAGAGCCGTCTCCGAGTTCCACAATGAGTTGAACACCCGCCGCGTCGGCTTCCGCTCGTGCCGCACCGGCCTGCACGCATAACCCGGCAGCCAATCCAACCAGAATCATGACATGGACGATTTGCATTTGTTGTCTCTGCCTTGATTAGACGGAATCAGTGGTCGGAATGCTCAGGAGTTCTAAGTGCATGGAGGATCTGGACGAAGTTGAATGGCGAACCGCGGATTGCGGATTACGCGGATCGGAATCGGGTCATTCCTTCAGCAGAATCGTGAAACCCGCCTGCTCGAAATGATGGTCCGCCGTAAGCGCCTCGGTGATGCCTTCGTCCTCCATCACAACGAACGAGATGCAATCGGTCAGCGGCCAGTCTTTGTCCCTTCGCTGCGAATAGAGGAACATCCCTTCCACGAAGAGATCATGCGAAGCAGGAACAATCGTGATGGCTGGACTGTGCCGAACCGCGTCGTAGAAGTTGCTGACGCTCCAGCGATGCCGTGGATGGCTCAACGCATCCGCCACTTCAGTCAGCACCCACTCGGTTGTAACCATGGGGCGGCGCAGGTGGCGCGAGAGTCGAACAGTTCGTAGATACCCTGGGTCCGATCGGTTGATCCGTGCCAGAAAATAGTAGGTGTCGGCGAAGACCAGACTCATTTCCGGGGATGCCCGTGCAGATAATGGTCGTGGTTCCGTGCCAGATCGGGAGGCAGCCCTTCCAACTCCGCTGCCATCTCATCCAATTTGCGATTCAGTACCTGCAATTGTGCCGGCGTGACTCGCCGCTTCGCTGTTTCCCGCGGCAGCCAGCGACCGCGTCGTGGTTGCTGTTTATGGGTGCCATAGAGATAGAAATCGTGGTTGGCCGCCATGTCGTCGGGCATGTCTTTGAGGATGCCCGCGAACGAGAGGAGTGTGTGCCGCGATCTCGCCCCGTTGGACCGGTTACGCTTCGTCGCGGGAGTTTCTCTTGGGGATGGAGCGAGCGTTTTCATGCGTGCCTACTGTGCAACACTTACAGCCGTTCCGCAACGAGGATTTGGGCTTTGTGCGAACAACTTTGAACGGTGAACCGAGAACTGAAACCTGCTGAACCCGCCGGCGTCAACTTGGCGGTGACTGTCAGAAATGAACGACCATCACTTCGGAATTCCCGCCACGCCTTCCTCTGCCATCTTCATTAACGCCAACTGGCTCTTTGCCCTCGCTGCAATCTCCTCATTCTGCGACTTCGTCAACTGCTCCAACGCGGCTGTTGCCTCGGACCCGCCGATGCGGCGGAGTGCTTCGACGGCATCTTCGAGCCCCATCTGAGCCGCTCTCAGAAGTTCAGGAATAGCGGCTCGCGAATGGACGTACGGTAGCGCCGTCTTGATCACGTAGTACTCCTCCATGTCCTTTCTCTTGTCCTTCAGCGCCACATCAATCATCGCAGCCAGGGCCGTTCTAAGCTTCGCACCATCTTCAGGATCAATTTTCAGCGTCAGCGGGCAGATGACCGACTGCTCACCCATGCGGAACGTACATTTCAAATTATAGCTTCCCGCTCGGTTCAGCGCCAGGAAACGATCAAGTACGATTGGAAGGTGGCAGGTTTCCCGGATCTCCACTCGCACCTTGCCAGACCTCCCACTCTGGAGGTGAGGATCACGCAGAATAGCCTCAGCATGGGGAATCGCCAATTCGAAATCGAACGCATCGACCCAGTCAGCTCCGAAGTCCAAGTCCATCGTGCCTTCCGTGCGATTCTCCACCTCGCACATCAGAATGACGGGTTCGCCGAGGAGAAAGGAAGGCTTTGTTGTCTTGAACACCACACCACAGCCATTCAGCTCCTTCGATTCTTGGGCTGAGAGGGCGCACACTGACACGATCAACATCGTCACCGATGTCAGTTCCATTCTTGCTTTCATGGTTTGTGGCCTCGATTCCTAACAGCTGTGACTCGCGGCGGAAGAAGTGCCGCCTCTGAGCTCCGAGCACTCCCAGTGGGTTCAATCTCTGATGACAAGCCCGAAGCCAGAGTCAGCCGGATTCACCACTTTCCCATTCGCTGTAACAACTGAAAGCAGTTGCAGGCCATCCGACCGCAAGCGGTAACACTGCGTAAGGAATGATTGCGAGTTAAACTTCACGACAAGTTGGAATTCACAACGCGTCCCAGATCCGAGGCAATCAGCAATACTCGCGTCAACCAACTCGCAACGGTGGCCGGTGGACAGAATTTCCGCGCCTTCGAGGACTCCATTCTCTCGAAACCAGTAACAACTGATGCTGCCACGACCGGGATACATTTCAATCGGCTGTTCCAAGACGACGAGAATGTACTTCTCCTTGGCCTCAGCTATGATTGAGTCAACCAGCACGAGATGAAGCTGCTCGGGAACACTTCGAAACAGTCTGTCAAAGAAAGCACGTTGGCGAACCATCCAAGCTTTTCCGAAGTTGCCTTCCTTGCTCAATAGTGCGTGAAACGCAGTCTCCCACTCACGATCGATCGGTTTCTCACCCACGGCGTACATGCCTGAGTACTGCGGTTTATGGACCGATTGCAGCAATTCGGTGGGCGTTCTTGAATCGGAGAGAACCCATGCCAATTGCGCTTCGATCACTTCTTGTTTTTCATCCATGGTCCACTGAAGTCCCAGCGTGCCGAAAACCGTATCAAGATACTTGCTCATTGAAATCTCCTCCGAGCTACCCACCCGCCACGTGAGTCCAACCCGTGGCAAACTCCTCAGAAATTCAACGACGTTCGTTGGAATGGAAACGGTGAACTCCGTATTGCTTTCGACCTGCCTGATTGCTTCATCAAAGGAGCCATACTCCACACGCGAGGAAATCTTTCTATCGAGAAACCGATTGCCGGTTGGTTCCGCAATAGAGGACGGAGGGGACAACGCCAGTGTGGCAAAGAATGACACGCCGACGAACGTAGCGATTTTGTTCATGGCGCTGATTGCTTTCGTTCGAGCATACCGAGCATACCTGATGGAAACAGGAGACCCTAACTCCCGATTCCCAAGGTTGACAGCACAACGCTTGAGGCTATTACCATGGGGTGATGGGGACGGCAAAGCCAAATACGGTCATTGCTTTCGCTGTTCTGTCGGTATGAAACCTTGCCGCTATTATTGCCTCTTGGCTTTATCGCTCATTGCCGGTGCGGGATGCGCTACCACGCATTCGCCAACCACCTCGCTGGACCAAGCATTGAAGACCGGCAATTTGGAGCAGGTTCGCTCCCACTTGCGTCATGGGTTTGATATCAATGCCAGGTACTACCTCGACTTGACCCCGCTGGACTACGCGGCAGTCTATGGACATTTCGAGCTTGGGAAATTCCTCGTAGCGCATGGGGCACGCGTCAACGTGGCCGACGCCAGCGGATCGACACCGTTGCATTATGCTGCTTCTTGGGGTCGAGTGGAACTCACCAAGCTGTTGTTGCTCAAAGGAGCCAATCTAAATAGTCGAGACATCGAAGGGTGGACTCCCCTGCACGAAGCAGCCTGGCAGGGCCAAACCGCCGTGGCGGAAACCCTCATCAATCGAGGGGCTGACGTCAACGCCAAGGATGACAAGCAACAAACCCCGTTGCACTGGGCAGCGTTCAGTGGTCACGTGAACGTCGCCCGACTGCTCCTCGATAGGGGGGCTGATCTCCGCTCGAAGGACCGCCAAGGAGCTACCCCTTTGCATAAGACTGCCAGCGAAACGTTTGCCGTCGGGGGCAACAATTGGTATCTCCCGATTGAGAATCCCGGACAACAAAGAGTAGCCGAACTGCTCATTGCGAATGGCGCAAGTGTCAATGTGGCCGATTCCAACGGAAGCACGGCGTTACACGAAGCGGCCTTCCACGGTCAAGCTGAGATAGCACATGTGCTGATTGACCACGGTGCCGATGTGAATGCAAAGGACAAGCGAGGTTATACTCCTTTGCACCGAGCGATGGAACATTCGCGGTCCCGCACGAAACCGGTGGAGAACTTTGGGCAGGCAAGGATCGTTGAAGTCCTCCTCGCGCGAGGCGCTGACATTGATGCCGAAACCAATCTGTGCGAAACCCCATTACGAGTGGCCGAAGATTGCCGGCGAAAATCCATGGTCGAACTCCTCCGCAGCCGGGGGGCACAAGAATAGAATGCTGCTGCCATACCGATAGACACTCGATGCTCTTGTATCACGTCAGGAATACGTGATGGACGAGAACCAGCCACAGCCAGCACCAGACTCATCAATTCCTCCGAGGCGACGGAAAAGGATGACATTCATTGAGTTGATCGTCCTGATCTTCGTGCTTGCACTGTTCGGATTGATGGTTCCGGCGTCGTTGCATCACGCGCGTGAAAAAGCACGGCGGGCCAGCTGCCTGGGAAACCATAAACAGATCGGGTTAGCGATGCGTCTGTACTCGGGCGACTTCCAGGAACGATTTCCCACCGACAAGGACTGGACGACTCTCGGCTCGTTTGCCTTGCTCACCAACAAGTATCAAACGGCCCCGGCTGCTTGGACATGTCCGAGCGAGCGCGGGCTCGTCGTGCCGAGTCGTGAGAACGCGTGGACCAGCAAGAATGTCAGCTTCGCCTACGGCGGATTCGGCCTGACCGAAAGCGTGCAGCCTGACACGCCGGTGATGTGCGATCGGTCCAGTCAAGGTCATCCGGTGGGCACGAATCCTTGGAGCCAAAACAAGTGGACGCACAAATCGGCGGGCGGCAACGTCCTGTATGCTGATGGTCACGCGGCGTTTGTGCAGACCCTGAATCCGCCAATGTATCATGGCAAGAATCCGTGATCGATCGAGTCTGTGGCTGGCGTGAGAACAGTTCACTGTGCTCGGCTTTCCAATTCGACCAATGCATCGGACGCAATCATTCTGACCGGGTAAATCATGCCATCGCCAGTCTGAAGGCAACTGCCGTCTTTTCTCTTGTACTCGTCGCGCAAAGCCTTCTTGAAATACTCGGCGATCATCTGGTCGTGCCTCCCCCGGAGTTCCCAAGCGGCGCACACGCGGACACTGGGTCGTTGAGAGTTCAACATCAGGTCTGCAGCTTGAAGAACGGCGGAACTATCTTCGATGGCTGCGAGCGCGAGGACGAGCATCTCCTTGTATGCGCCGGTGGCATTTGCGAATTGATTGTGGATCTCAGGTATGGCCACCTGGCCGATTTGCCTCAGTTGTGAAATGCACTCGTGGCGTGCTTTCTCCGTCGCTGAAACATAGCTCATCCACAAACAACCATGGGATTGACCGGGAACATCGCACTCGGCTTTCAGTTGAGCCAGGATTTGACGCGCGTTCTGGGGTGTTGCCTTCCCATCGTCAGCTTCCCCATCCGCCACAGAGCAAGAGAGTGCGATAAAACAAATGGAAAACACTCCCCTCACCCATTGTTGCATCGTTCTCATTTCTTGAACACGATGGGGGTCGTGTCGCCGCAGGAGATGACCCGGGTTTCCACAAGCGAGGAGGGTTTCGCCGCAGGAGAAGTCGTGTTCTTCGCCATGACGCGGAGTGTAGCCAGTCAGAGCGCCTTCGACAAACCCAGCGTGGCGGACAAAAATGAGCGGACGGGGCCACCGGCCTCTCTTCGTGGTTTGGCTGTGTGCGATGTTCTACCCGCCCATGACGCTGATGCTGGCCACATTGCTCCATTGGCCGACACGTTCGTCGCTGAGACGGTAGATGGCCCGATACTTCCATGCGGCGCTCGCGCCGGCTGCGGGCAAGGCCGCCGTGTCCAGATAGTCCGGGACGGTATCAATCGCGAGGAACACGAAGCCGCTGCCGCGATCCACTTCGATTGTGCCTTAGAGCGTGTTTTGAAAGTCCTGTTCGGCCGCTCGGTGTACCGACTTTAGTCGGAATTTGGAGGCGTTTGAGCCGGCAGCCGACTGAAGTCGGTACACCAAACGCATTTTCAAAACACGCTCTTATTGCGGCGCGTCTTCCCGGATGAGTTTCAGCAGACTTTGAAAATCCTCCTGCTGCTGTTTCCACTGGATCGTCTGTTCCCGGGTGACGGACGCGTCGGGCTTGGCTACTCGGGCCGGGCGTCCGAGACTTTGGACCACCGGCACGCCATTGTGCTGAACGTGGCAGGTGAAACAATTCTGCGGAAACGGCGAGAGGGGCAGGATTTGGCCCTCTTCGTTCACGGCGAGCCGACCCAGCGCCATGTAACCGAACACGCGCGGCTCATCGGCGGGGGTCGCTTTCAACCCGCCCTGCTTGCCGCGAAACAACTGCGCGCGATGCAGATCGAATTCCTCGAACAGTTGGGTCTTGTTCCTGCCGGCTTCGAGAGACGAAGTCAGGTACACACGAAGCTGGACCGACTCGACCAACCGAGTCGGCACCAGGTTCTGCTTCTCGTCGAGACAGATCATCTCACGCAACAGGAGCAATTGGGTGCCGACCGGTATCTGGGTGATGGCGTCCACCCACTGTTTGGAGCCATCGCCATTTTGGTAGAACCCCTCACGCTGCTTTTTCCTCGCTTCGATCCCCTTTTGCACTGGTCCGAGCCATCCCGCAAAGGCCTCCGCTCCCGTTTTTCCCTCGGGTGGTTTTAGAAACACGCGGAAGACCGACCGGCCCCGCACGATCTGAGTGTGGGTGGAGTCCCGAGCAGGAAAGACTTCCACCCAGGGACTCTTCGTTACCTGCAAGTCGGGCAGGTAATTCGCCTTTGCTTGGTCCACGACTTTGGCCGGGAACGCGCCCGACCTGACCGCTGCCCGATACGTGTTCGGGAGGGACTCGATTTCCTTTCGAGTGAGGGCAAGCCGCCGGATCACGGTCGCGACTTTGCGGCTCAATATCGCGCGATGCTCCTGCTGCTCGGGCGTAAATTCCTTCGGTGTGTCGCCGTAGTTGCGGAGGTAGTCCTCCTTCTCCGTTTGCAACAGATCGAACACCGCCCAGAGGTCGCGTTGCAGGAGCGCCCGCTTGAGCGGATCGCGGATCAATCGCTCGGCGTGACCGTGCAGGAACTCGTCGAGCACGGCGTCGCATTCGCGGAACGGCTTTTCGTCCAACAGAAACCGCGGATGAATTCCCAGCGGCGGGTCAAGGATGTCCGGCCCCATACGCTTCGGGATCAGTTCAGGCTTCGATTGCGCGACCCAACCTCCCGGATACTCAATGTCGGCGCGGGAATAAAAGCTCTCAAACAAGCGGTTCCACAGATGAGTTGGATCGGCATCGTACAGTGGCTCCGCCACCGCAGCGGCAGCGACGAGGAAGAGCGCCGCTCCGATTCCGAGCCGATCCATGTGCGTCATGCGTACTGCAAACTGAAGAGACGGCTTCCGTTCGTCAACGCAAATTGGACCCGATAGCCACCAGCTCGCGGTTGCGTGGTCCATTTCACCTTTCGATATACACTCTGCCGGCGCTCGGCGGAGAGGGCGCCCTGCGCGATCATGTGTCCGTCTGTGTTGACCAGCTTCACCTGCATCACGTCTGCGTCTGCGTTCAACCACAACTCACCCTCGTCCAGTTGGATTGGATGCGTCGTCACCGTGCCCTCGCCGGTCGCGTACGCGAACCGATCCCGAGGCAGCGTGGCCAGACCGAGGTACGAGGCGGAAAACAACGAACCGCGCCGGGTGGGGTCCACGGCGTATTGGGCGGGCCAGTGACGAAAGGTGTTGGGCGCTCCGAAATAGTAAATCCAGATTTCGTCGCCCACCTCCTGCATCGCCGAGGTGGTCGTGACGAGGATGTTCTCGTCCCACATGCCCTTCGGGCCGGTCGAGACCAGCGGCGTGTGTTTGTGGACGCGGCGAAATTTGCGTCCATCACTGCTGACCGCGAGCCGGAGATCGCCGTGAAGGGGGTTGCGACTGAACCGGTCCGACTCGAACAACATCACGAACGTGCTTCCAAACTTCCTTACGCTGGCAAAGTGCAGTTCCTCGTCAATGCCCTCCTCCGGGCCCAACACGATCGGGTCCGCCGCATCACTAACTTTCGCGAAATCGTTCCCGTGGACGAGACCGATCTGGCGGACTTCTTTCAGCGCGGCGAATTCCGCTAGTTCCTTCCCACCCTTCTCGACTGAAACGGCAACACCTTGAGCGCGCGGCTTCCATCCGCGCGGGCGGAGGATTTGCGTGTAGCCTTTGACTCGGAAGGCGGGGTCGGGATCGTCGGGGTCATAGACCAACTGGCTGATGTCCTGGAAGTCCACGCGCCGGTAATTCTCCAGCGCATCCGCCGTCGAGTGACGCTTCCAATGAATGTCATTCAATTTGCCCAAACTAACTGAACGGGACAACCTCCGAGACGCGAAGAGGGCAAAGGAAACACGGGATCTCTCCTCTCCGCTGTTTGGCGTCCTTGGCGTCTTGGCGGTTCGCCCATTGCATTCAGCGCCGAGTTGGAGATTTTTGTCGGAAAGGGTACAGTGACGGCCAAATCCATGAAGCGAATCCTGATATTCCTCGCCCTGGCGATCCCAACCGGACTCCTCTCGTTTGCCGAAACGCCTCCAGAAAAGATCGTCACGGTCAGCCATCGGCTGTCGGTGGACAAAGCCCGCCCGGGCGATTCGTTCCAGGTCGCGGTGATCCTGGAGATGGCCAGGGGTTGGCACGTCCAGGCGGCCAAACCGACGTTTGATTATCTCGTGCCGACGGCGCTGACGCTCACGCCGGAGAAAGGTGTCACGGTCGGCGAGGTGTTCTATCCGAAGCCGACCACGTCGAAGGTCGGTGATGACACACTTGACGTGTTGGAGGGCAAGGCGCCGCTGCGGTTCAAGGTCACGTTGCCCGCCAATCTGCCGGTCGGAACACACACGCTGACCGGCAAGCTCACGTACCAGCCGTGCGACGACCAGGTCTGTCTCGCGCCCAAGACCGTCGCGGTCGCGATTCCGTTCGGGGTGGTGGCCGCCGGTACGCCCGTCACCGCAATCAACGCCGAATGGTTTCCCACTCGACCCTCAACTCTCAACTCTCAACCTTCGACTCCCGGCGACGTCGCCAGCGCCTTCCGCGAACGCGGCACCCTCAGCGCGTTCATCGTGATCTTCCTCATCGGCCTGGCGCTCAATCTCACCCCCTGCGTCTATCCCATGCTCTCGGTGACCGTCTCAATTTTTGGTGCGCAAACCGACACGAACCCGGCACGCGTGTTCCTCAAGGCGACCCTGTACGTGCTCGGCATCGCGACGATGTACAGTGTACTCGGCACCATCAGCGCGTTGACGGGCGGACTCTTCGGCGGGTTGCTGCAAAGCCGGTGGGTGCTGGTCGGGATCGCCGTGCTGTTCGTCGCACTGGCGTTGAGCATGTTCGGCCTCTACGAAATCCGCCTGCCGTCGTCGCTGATGAGCAAGATGGGCGCAACCACCGGTGCGGGCCTTGCCGGCATCTACGTCTCGGGGCTTGTGGTTGGAATCTTCGCAGCTCCGTGCGCGGGACCGCCTGTGATCGGGTTGCTCGTCGAAGTCGCCAAACGCGGCGACGCGCTGTTCGGCTTCCTCTCGTTCTTCACGCTCTCGCTCGGACTCGGCGCGCCGTATCTGGTGCTCGGCACGTTCTCAGGATTGCTAAAGAAACTCCCGCGCTCGGGTGTCTGGATGGAGTGGGTGAAACGGGTGTTCGGCGTGGCACTCTTGGGCGTGGCGTTGTTTTATCTGGCGCTCGCGTTCACGCCGACGTTGGTGAAGTGGGTGCCCGCGCTCGCGTTGCTCGTGGGCGGCTGCTATCTCGGCTTCATCGAGCGCTCCGGCAACGACAAAAAGCCGTTCCGCAACGTCAAATGGGCTGTCGGCGGCCTCGCCGCGCTGGCGGGACTGGCGATGATCGCCACCGAGCCTCGCACGACGCTGAGTTGGGAGCCGTACCAACCCGACAAGCTCGCCGCCGCCAAAGCCGCTGGCAAGCCGGTCATCCTCGATTTCTACGCCGACTGGTGCATCCCGTGTCACGAACTCGACCGCAAGACGTTCAGCCATCCCGATGTCATGGACGCGTTGAAGGACCACGTCCGGCTCAAAGTGAACCTGACCAGCTACGACAGTCCCGAGAGCGAGTCCGTGCGCAAACAGTTCGGCATCCAGGGCGTTCCCACCGTGATTCTGCTCGCCGCCGACGGCACCGAGTTGAACGGCACGCGCGTGATTGGTTTTCTTTCCGCCGAGCGGTTCTTGCAGCAGATCCGCCTGAGTGGACGTGGTGGACAGAGTGGACGGAATGGGATAACAGACGGCGATGCCTGATCCGGAGAAACTCATTCTGCTGCACGGCGGGTACCGGAAGCTGAAAAGCTTTCAGGTGGCACAACTCGTCTCTGATGTCACGGTGCGGTTTTGTGACCGCTACATCGAAAAGCGCAGTCGCACCCATGATCAAATGGTGCAGGCGGCCCGATCGGGGGTGCAGAACATTGCCGAGGGCAGCCAGGCAAGTGGTACGTCCAGAAAAACCGAGATCAAGCTCACAAACGTGGCGCGCGCCAGTCTGGAGGAGTTGCGATTGGACTTCGAGGATTTCCTACGGCAACGAGGGTTGAGGCTCTGGCCGCGCGACGACCCGCGCCGGGCGGAACTGATTGCGCGGCGCTGCCGCACAGTGGAAGAAGTTGCCTGCTGGGTACGTCGGGTGTACGAGAGGGAGAAGTCCACCCCGTCCACCTATGCCGAGATTGCCGCGAACGCCGCCCTGGTTCTGATCGCGGTAGCGAGCAGCCTTCTGGACCGGCAGATGGCTGCCCAGGAAAAAGCGTTTGAGAAAGAGGGCGGCTTCACGGAAAGGCTGTACCGAGTCCGAAGCCAGAGGCGACTTCATCGATAGCGAGGCCGACCGCCGCAACTTTTTCGTGTCATTCGTTCCTGTCGTGGTTACAACCTCCCGCCATGTCACTTTCCACATTCGAACCCCTCGAGCGGGCGGCGCGACATCCGATTGTCCGCAACACCCCGGCGGTGGACTTCTTCGAGGGGGCGTTGCTCGGCAATGGCGCGCTCGGAGCGGTTGTGTGCACGCGACCCGACGCGGTCATGATTCACTTTGGCCACAACAACGTCTGGGACATCCGCATCTCGGAGGCGAACAAGGATAAGTACGGCACGTTTCGCGAAGTCTTCGAGCACGTGAAGGCGGTACCGTCCACGGCACAGTCGTTGAGCGAGGACGAGTGGTGCAAGAACTACTTCCAGATGGCGGCGGAGAGCTACAGCAAACCGTACCCGCGACCGTTTCCGTGCGGGTCGCTCGTGCTCGGGTTCGACCGGCGGCTGGCGGAGATTCTCGGGCATCGCCTCGACGTCGCCACCGGGTTGTGCGAGGTGCAGTTTCTCTTTCGAGGCCAACACGCCGCGCTGCAAATTTTCGCGGACATGAACGCCGACCGGCTGTGGCTGCGGATGGTCGGTTCGGACGGACGTCCCGTGGCCGATCCGTTCAATCGCGTCCGGCTGATCCCGCATCCCACGGGAGGGGATTCGGGCTGGACCCAGAACCGGGTCGCTCCCGCAGAGTTGCCGACGCACACGGTTCCTGCGCGTCTCCCCGAGGGCACGCTCTCGTTCCGTCAGGTGCTGCCGTTTGAGGAACCCCACGTATATGACAAGCAACGCGGCCATCCCAAGGACCGCGCCTTTCGGCTGACGGTGCGGCTGAACAACGCGCTCGAAATTCGCACGCGAACCGACACGTGGTCGGGCATTCCGGAAACAATGGAACCGCTGGAACGGGGAATCCTTCCCGCGTCCGAACTCGTCGCCTGCGTGCAACTCGACGAAGGCCTCGCTACCGCCGTGCCCCCCGAGGCCGGGCGTCCGCCGTTGCCGATGCAGAACGCGTTCGAGAGCGTGGCGGAGTCGAGCCGGCAGGCGTGGCGCGAATACTGGAATCGGAGCGGCGTGGCGCTCGACGACGAATTTCTGGAACGCATCTGGTATTGGAATCTTTACTTCCTGAATTGCTCCGTCAGAGCGGGCGTCACCTGCCCGGGATTGTTCGCCAACTGGAGCTACCGCAACATCGGCACCGCGTGGCACGGCGATTACCATATGAACTACAACACCCAGCAGCCGTTCTGGGTGACGTTCTCGAGCAATCACGTGGACAAACACCTGCCGTACGTCGAGATGGTCGAACGCGTCCTGCCGCTCGAACAGAAGTGGGCGCGCGAATACTACGGCCTGCGCGGTGCGTACGGGATGCACACGTTGTATCCCGTCGAGATGACCACCAATCCGTACCCCGTGCCGACGTGGGGCTGGGAAATCTGCGAGACGCCTTGGACGATGCAGGGATTGTGGTGGCACTACCTCTACACGCTCGACTGGGACTTTCTGTAACGACGGGCGTTCATCCCGTTCCGCGTGGCAGTTTTGTTTCTCGCGGACTACATGAAACGACCCGAAGCGCGCGGCCCGCAATGGGGCGACGACAAGTACCACATCTTCCCGACGGTCCCGCCCGAGTTGTACGGGCTGCGGCCCGGCTTCGACAAGAACCACGATTGCCTCGTGGATCTGACGTTGACGAAGTTTCTCTTCAAGGCATTCCTGCGCGCGTGCGTGATCCTCGGGCGGGAAAACGCCGAGCAAACTCTGATCGGCGACGTGAAGGAGCTCCTCGCGTACTTCCCCGATTACCCGACGGCGGACTCGGCACGCGGGAAGGTGTTCGTGTCCGTGCCGGGCGAGAACCCCGAGATCGTGCAGAACACGCCGAACGCGGGAATGACAGTTTTCCCGGGCGAAGACCACGGCCTGCATTCACCGCCCGATCAGTTCGCAGTCGCGGCCAACTCCATCCGCAACCATCGCAATGAAGGCGGCAATGAAATCGTCTTCCTCAATCTCCAGGCCGCCCGGCTCGGGTTGCTCGATCTGGAGAAGTTCAAACGACAGGTCGAGTATTGCCTCTTGCCGAACGGCACCTGCGCCGACAAGTGTCTGCAAGCGCACGGCCGTTACAGCGACGACACCGATTTTGCCTTCATGGCACCGATGGGCATTTGGTTCGAGAACTTCGCGCTGCCCGTCGTGATCAACGAATGCCTGCTCCAGAGCTACAACGGCACGCTGCGGTTGTTCCCGAACTGGCCCAGGGAGAAACAGGCCGAATTCCGCACCCTGCGCGCGGTGGGCGCGTTTCTCGTCAGCGCCGCCATCGCGGACGGCCGGGTGCAGTGGATGGAAGTTTTCAGTGAAAAGGGTTCGCGGCTGCAATTGATCAACCCGTGGTCCGGCGGCGCGAAGGTGAGGCGGCAGACTGGGGAACAGGTGGTGCGAGGCGAGTGGATCGAGATGGATACATTGCCGAACGAGACGATTGAGTTTGCGCCGGTGTAGCCGCACTTCACAAGCGCGGATACAACTCACCTGTTCTTGGATTCAGCGAATTGCCGCTCCACGGGCTCCGGCTCCGTCCACTTGCCGTGTTCGCGGATGAGATCCACCAAACGATCCACGGCTTCAGTCTCGGGGATGTTGAATTTGACCGGGGTCTTGCCGACGTAAAGGTTGATCTTGCCGGGAGCGCCGCCGACATAGCCGAAATGGGCGTCCGCCATCTCGCCGGGGCCGTTCACGATGCAACCCATGACCGCAATCTTCACGCCTTTGAGATGCTGGGTGCGTTCCTTGATGCGCGCGGTGACGGTCTGAAGATTGAAAAGGGTGCGTCCACAGGACGGGCAGGCGACGTAATCGGTCTTGAAGCTCCGGCAGCCCGCAGCCTGGAGGATGTTGTACGCCAGGCGCAGCGACGCGCCCGCGTCGGGTTCGCCTCGCACGAGGACCGCGTCGCCAATGCCATCGGCCAGAAGCGAACCGAGCACGGTGGCCGACTGGAGCAGGGCGTCCAGGGGATCGGGCACGGTCGTAGGGACGGAAAGGACATCTTTCAACAGGATCGCGTTGTGCGCACCGAGCCGCTCCAGCTTCGCCGCGAGCAGCCGGTGTGCGGGAATCGGATCGAGCAAAGTGCCATCGGCCACGGCCACGATGGCATCGGGGGGCGGAGCGCGGAATTTATCCAGCGGATTGATCTCCAGCACGCCGGCATCCTCGTAGATCGCTTCGGGCCTGACATCGTCCTTGGGGCGAATCGTGGGCGCGAGCTTGTCCCAGACCGCCCGTGTCACAAATACTCGCACGGTGTTCTCAGCGCCGAGCTTGGTATCGCCGACGACAATCTCGGGGGTGGCGCGTCGCGTGTAATGGAACGGATCGCGGGTCTCGGTTGTGTGCGCGGCGAGCGGTTCGCGGCTGTGTGCACTGGCTGTTCCATCGTTGAATTTCCGGACGAGCTTCTGGCAGACGGGAATCTCGTGGACGCTGTCTTCGGTCAGGCTGACGCGGATCGTGTCACCGATGCCGTCCTCGAGGAGCGACCCGATGCCGATGGCGGACTTGATGCGCGCATCCTCGCCTTCGCCCGCTTCCGTCACCCCGAGGTGGACGGGGTAATGCCAGCCGATTTCGAGGCGATCCATTCGCGCGACGAGCAACCGGTACGCCTCGATCATGACCTTCGGGTTGCTGGCCTTCATCGAAAGGATGATGTCGTGGAAATCGTGTTTGCGGCAGATGCGGACGAACTCGAGCGCGCTCTCGACCATGCCAAGAGGCGTGTCGCCGTACCGGTTCATGATGCGGTCGGAGAGGGAGCCGTGGTTGGTGCCGATGCGGATGGCGCGGCCCAGTTGTTTGCAGAGCAACACGAGCGGCTTGAACGACTCCTCAATGCGCTCGATCTCGGCGTGATACTCGTCGTCGGTGTATTCCCGGACGGCGAACTTCTTTTTGTCCGCGTAATTGCCGGGATTCACGCGCACTTTCTCCACCCACAATGCCGCTTCCATGGCGCACTCGGGCTTGAAGTGAATGTCCGCCACGATCGGAACGTCGCAGCCGCGTTTGCGGAGCTCGGCGACGATGAGTTTGAGGTTCTGCGCGTCCTTGATCGTCGGCGCCGTGATGCGGACGATCTGGCAGCCCACCTTCACCAGATCGAGCGTGTCTTTGACACACTGGTCCGTGTTCATGGTGTCGCAGGTGAGCATGGACTGGACGACGATGGGATGGTCGCCGCCCACGGGCACGCCGCCCTGGCCGGGTTTGCCGACCCAGACGATGCGGGTTTTGCGGCGATGGTACCGGTACGGGTCTGTGCAGTAATGCAGGTTCATGGCATGGCGGGCGCAGTTGTAGCCTCTTTCGGCGGCGCTGTCGAGTTCGAGCCTTCGAACTGCGGCGCGCGGATCTCCTGTTTGTCCTTTGGCTTGCCGAAGTCGGTGATCCGCAGCACGCGCGCGACGTCGTGATAGGTAACGTACAGGATGAATCCGATCAGCAACACCGCGAATGCCGTCTGCGTCGCCCAGGCGAACTTGTAGCTCAACGGTCTCCGCCGCACCCATTCCAGCAGCGCAAACCCGATATGTCCGCCGTCGAGCACGGGGATGGGCAGCAGGTTCAGGATCGCGAGGTTGATGTTCAGCAACACGGTGAACGAAAGCGCCAGACGGATGTCCGACAGGATCTGAATCCAGAGCATCACGCCGATGCCGACCGGGCCAGAGAGGTCTTTCGCGCCGACGCCGGTCTGTTTGTGATGGACGAGCGCGTCAATCGTGCTCGCCATCATCAGGATCACTTCCTTGAACTGCTTCCACGGGTTCGGGTAGAGCGTGACCTTGTGCGTGTGTCGCACCGGCTGGATGCCGATCATGACGCGCTTGCTGTTCTTTTCCATGCGCGGCGTGATGGTCAGCTCCATTTCTTTGCCGGCGCGGGCAATCTTGAACGTGGTCGCTTTCTCCGCGCGCTGACCGACGAGTTCGAGCAAATGGCTCACGCCGAAAATTTCCGCGCCGTCAATGGCCAGGATCAAGTCGTCCTTTTCCAGTCCCGCTTCGGCCGCCGGTGAGCCCGCGTACACCATGTTCACCCGTGGTGTAGCCCTCGGCTCGACGCTCATCAACCGCACGCCGAATATCTGCGATCGCTCGGGCCTGAACTCGACCGCAGGCTGCCGTTGCCCGCCGCGCTCGAAATCCACCCGCACGTCCTGCTGGCGGCTGAACGCGACCGCCTGATTGATGTCCGACCAGTCCTGGACCGCGACGCCGTTGATGCCCAGGATCTTGTCCCCGCCGCGCAGGCCCGCTTTGTACTCAGCCGAATCCTCCGCAACATAACCCACGGTCAGATCGAGTTCGGACGAATCAATCGGCTTGCCCACGATCCAGATCACGCACGCGAGCAACAGGCCGAAGATGATGTTGAACGCCGCGCCCGCCATGGCGACGACAATCTTGTGGAACGGGCTCGCGTTCTCCAGCGGCGGGTCGAACTTCTTTTTTTCCTCCTCGTCGAGCGGGGCCATTTGCGGCAGGGCCACGTAGCCGCCGAACGGGAACACGCTGATTCGATACTCGACACCGTCCTTGGTGTAGCTCCAGAGCTTTGGCCCGAAGCCGATGCTGAACCGCTCGATTCGCAGCTTGTAACGGCGCGCAAAAAGAAAGTGGCCGAGTTCGTGAACGAAAATCGTCGCGCCGAACAGAATCAGCACCACAGCGAGAACGTAGAGACCTTTGAGGATCGTGTAGATGTCCATTTAGAATGTGAGAGACACTTCGATACGGCTCGGCCTTGAACTACGCGCCGCAGAACTTCTCCGCTTCGCGCCTCGCCCACGCATCGGCGGCCACTATATCGTCGAGTGACGGCGATGCAACCACTGTGTGCGCCCGCATCGTCCGCTCGACCACGTCCCAGATGCGCACGAACGTGAGCTGATGTTTCATGAACCGCGCCACGGCGACTTCGTTGGCGGCGTTCATCACCGCCGGCAACGTGCCGCCGCGCGTGCCGGCCTCGCGCGCGAGACGCAGCGCGGGAAAACGATCCATATCGGGCGCCTCGAACGTGAGCTGGCCGATCTTTGGGAAATTGGTCGGCTCCATCGAGTTCGGCAGCCGGTCGGGATAGGTCAGCGCGTACTGGATCGGGTACCGCATGCTCGGCATCGAGAGCTGCGCCAGCGTCGAGCCGTCCACGAACTCGACCATCGAGTGAATAATGCTCTGTGGATGAATCACCACCTCGACCTTGTCCATGGTCACGCCGAACAGCCAGTGCGCTTCGAGCATTTCCAGTCCCTTGTTGAACAACGTCGCCGAATCAATCGTGATCTTCCGGCCCATGTTCCAGGTCGGATGCTTGAGCGCGTCTTCGAGCGTGACGTGCTGCAGCGCATCGCGCGAATGTTTGCGAAAGGGCCCGCCCGACGCCGTGAGAATGATGCGCCGAACCTCGGCGGGCTTGCGTCCTTCGAGGCATTGAAAAATTGCGTTATGCTCGCTGTCCACCGGCAGAATCTTGACCTTGTGCTTGCGTGCCTCGCGCATCACGATCTCGCCGGCCATCACGAGGATTTCCTTCGAGGCGACGGCGAGGTCTTTCCCTGCCCGGATCGCCGCCAGCGCGGGATGCAACCCGGCGGTCCCGACAATCGCCACGAGCACAATGTCCGCAGCCGGCATAGTGGCGAGTTTCACCAGGCAATCCTCACCGCAGAGAACCTTGGTGTGACCATCGAGTTTCTGCTTGAGGAGTTGACACTTGTCGGTATTCGCGAGCGCGACGGCTTTCGGACGAAGCTTGTGAGCCTGGTCCATCAGCACGTCGAGGTTCTCGTTCGCCGCGAGCCCGATCAGCCGGGCGCGTTTGGGGATGTCAGCGACGACCTGAAGCGTGCTCAACCCGATCGAGCCGGTCGAGCCAAGGAGGACGACGTTCTTCATGTGCTGGGCGACATTTTCAACGAAACGACAGCAAAGTCAACGGCAGGGATTCAAACAGGAGCACACGGAGGGAACAGAGGGGTGATTCTGCGTTCTTTCCGTTTCCTCCTGTTCAAATTCTTCCGTGCAATCACCGGAGGCTTTGGTTAGAAGTCGTTCGATGAACCATGATTTCAAAGACAAGAACGTTCTGGTCACCGGCGCCAGCAGCGGGATCGGTTACGCCGCCGCGCTCGGGTTCGCGCAATGCGGCGCCGACGTCGCCATCACCTACAACGAAAACAAAACCGGCGCCGAGGAGCTTGCCGGCAAGATCCGCGCGCTGGGCCGCAACTGCATCCCCGTGAAAGCCGATGTGATCCACGAGAAGGATGTCGAGGCGATGTTCGACACAGTGCTCGGCGAGTTCGGCGGACGGCTCGACGTGCTCATCAACAATGCCGGCACGATCGTCCAGCGCATCGCCATCGCCGAGTGCCCCACCGAAACCTGGGACAAGATCATTGATCTGAACCTGCGCAGCGTGTTCTTCGCCTGCCGTCGCGTCGCCAAGGTGATGCAGGCACAGAAGAGCGGCCGCATCATCAACGTCACCAGCGTCGCCGCGCGCAACGGCGGCGGTGTCGGCGCGACTCCATACGCGTGTTCGAAAGGCGCAGTGAGCACGTTCACGCGCGGTTTTGCCAAGGAGATGGCCCCGTTCGGAGTGACCGTAAACGCCGTTGCGCCGGGCGTGATTGACACCCCGTTCCACCAGAAACACACACCTCCCGACCTGTGGAAGAAGCAGACCGCGCCGATTCCGCTCGGCCCGGGCAAGCCGGACGATTGCACCGGCGCGTTCCTGTTCCTCGCCAGCGACGCCGCGCATTACATCACCGGCGAAGTCATCGAAGTCAACGGCGGCTTGTTGATGGATTGACGGCTGTGTTGATCCTCGCCATCGATCTCGGGACGACCGGCAACCGCGCCATCGTCTTCGATCGTGAAACGCGCGTGCGCGCGAGCAGCTACCGGGAGTTCCGCCAGATCTTTCCACAACCCGGCTGGGTCGAGCATGATCCCGCGGAAATCTGGGAGACCACGCGCGCTGTTGTTGCAGAGGCGGTGTCACAGGTGGACGCCAGACAGATCGTCGCGGTTGGCATCACCAATCAACGCGAGACGGTCGTCGCGTGGGATCCGCAAACAGGCCAGCCGCTCCACAATGCCATCGTCTGGCAGGATCGCCGTACCGCGGTTCGCTGCGCGGAGTTCAGGCAGCAAGGACGTGAAGAAGAGATCCGCCTGCGCACCGGCTTGGTGTGCGATCCCTATTTCTCCGCGACGAAGATTGAGTGGCTGTTGAAGAATCTTCCTGCCACAAGGCGGGGTGTTTTCGGCACGATTGACAGTTGGATTCTCTCGAAGCTCACCGGCGGAAAGGTGTTTGCCACCGACCCCAGCAATGCTTCCCGCACGATGCTGTTCAATCTGCGCGAACGAAACTGGGACGACGATCTTCTCCGCACCTTCGGCGTCCGGCGCGACGCGCTCGCCGAGGTGCGACCCAGCTCTGGCGACTTTGGGATAGTCGAGCCGGGCTTGTTCGGGTTTGTCGCGCCGATTTGCGGCGTGGTGGGCGACCAACAAGCAGCGATGTTCGCGCAGGGATGCTACGAACCCGGCATCGTCAAGAACACGTACGGCACCGGGCTCTTCCTGATGATGAACACAGGCCGCGAGCCTCACGCCTCAAGGCAATTACTCTCGACCATTGCGTGGCAGATCGGCGCCAACGTGGATTACGCGCTGGAGGGCAGCGTGTTCGTCGGTGGCGCGGCGGTGCAATGGCTGCGCGACCAACTGCAAATCGTGGAAACCTCCGCCGAAACCGCGCGGCTCGCGGCCAGTCTCTCTTCGAATGACGGCGTGTACTTCGTCCCCGCGCTGGCCGGGTTGGGCGCGCCGTATTGGGACGCTGCGGCGCGCGGCACAATCGTCGGCCTCACTCGCGCCACCACGCGCGCGCATTTCGCCCGCGCCGCGCTCGAAGCCATCGCGTATCAAACCCGGGACGTCGTCGAGGTGATGTGCGGCGAATTCGGCGCGCCGTTGAAGAAGCTGCAAGTGGACGGCGGCGCGTGCGCGAACAATTTCCTGATGCAATTTCAGGCCGACATTCTCGGCGTCCCGGTGGAGCGTCCCGAGGTGATCGAGACCACCGCGCTCGGCGCGGCGGGCCTTGCCGGGTTGCACGCGGGCGTTTGGTCAAGCCCTGCCGAGTTCCTGGCGCATCGCCGGGTCGAGCGAGTGTTCGAGCCAAAGATGGCGGCTTCGGAACGGAATGCCTTGAGCGCAAAATGGAAGGAAGCGGTGGGACGCGCAAGGAATTGGGCGTGAGTAGGGGTGCACGGCTGTGCGCCCTGATGGAATTGCCGGCAACATCCACGGGCGCACAGCCGTGCGCCCCTACCGATGCACCAAAAACAAAACGGGCGCGACTTTCGCCGCGCCCATTCTCGAATCACTAATTACCAATTACGAGTTACTGATTCCTCCATCACTTCATCTTCGCGTACCGAGCCGAAACCTCGTCCCAGTTGACGACATTCCACCATGCGTCGAGGTAGGCTTTGCGGAGGTTCTGGTACTTCAGATAGTACGCGTGCTCCCACACGTCCACGCCCATCACCGGCTTCGCGCCTTCCATGACCGGGTTGTCCTGGTTGGCGGTCGAGGTGACGGCGAGCTTGCCGTCCTTGCCGATGACCAACCACGCCCAGCCGCTGCCGAAGCGTGTCATGCCGGCCTGGGTGAGTTTGTCCTTGAAGCCGGCAAAGTTGCCGAACGCGGCGTTGATGGCGTTGGCGAGATCGCCCTTGGGTTCGCCGCCGCCGCCCTTCTTCATGATGAGCCAGAACATCGAATGGTTCATGTGACCGCCGCCGTTGTT
The DNA here is from genome assembly GCA_964582645.1 of uncultured Verrucomicrobiota bacterium. GTDB lineage: Bacteria > Verrucomicrobiota > Verrucomicrobiia > Palsa-1439 > CAZOTB01 > CAZOTB01. The sequence goes on from CAZOTB010000035.1 coordinate 25,241, forward strand.
GCGGACGGCGCCGCGGATGTCCTCGGGGACGCTGTTGAGGTTCTTGAGCAAATCATCCAGGCTCTTCTTGTGAAGGTCGGGATGTTTGTCGAGCGCGGCGTTGAGGTTCGTCACGTACGCCGCGTGATGTTTTCCGTGGTGGATTTCCATCGTCCGCGCGTCAATGTGCGGTTCGAGCGCGTCGAACGGGTACGGCAATTTCGGTAATTCATGCGCCATAGTAATGCTCCTGTTGTTTGGGGTTTGAGAAACGCCGGGAGTGTAGTCATCGCCGCCAAATGGTCAAGCGGTCTCGCGAGGAATGGAAAATCTATCGGAGGAGCGCTGAGCAGAACGACGATGTCTGCCGTTCGGCACGAAGCAGACAACTGTGCACCCACGGGAGTTGATTCCGCCGAAGCGGAACTCGCAGGCCTGGGATGCGAGCAGATAGGCGTCGAAACGATTCTGGCCGGCTTCGGCGAACCATTGAATCATTTCGGCGAGTGAGAGTTTTACTCCAGCTTCCATCGTTCGTTGCACGACGATGCAACCGCAGCCGGCCTGCGTTTGGTAGCGTGGCCAGCGGAGACGGACGTGTCTGCGAAGACCAATTCGGACGCGGACGCGGCCCGAGACTTCCAAGCCTCCTCCCACAATCTCGCCATGGCCTTGCGCGGCGTGCATGTCGCCAAGATAAAGCAGGCCGCCCGGCACGGAGACTGGCAGCCACAGGATCGAGCCGGCAACCAGATCGGGCACGTCCATGTTGCCGCCGTGGGAAAAGGCGTCGAGCGAGGAGACGTTCTGGCTCGACGCGGTGGCCACGCAACCGAGGAACGGCGCGAGGGGAATTGCCGGCGCACGCGATCCGAACGGATTCGCGATGCGGGCCGTCGTGCGTCCCAGTTTCCAATGAATCATCCGCGTCGGGACGCGACGCGTGCGCGAGCCGCTGACGAGATGCCCCGGGAGAAAACCGTGATTGTGCGCAATGAGGGTGCGTGCGATGGCGCGGTTCGGTTTCACATTGAGGAAATGCACTTCGACGGCGTCGCCGGCGTCCGCGCCCTCGACATGGAACGGGCCATAGACAGGGTTGTCGGGGAACGGTTGGCCGCGATTCCAGTCGAACGCCGCGCGTGGCAACCGCTTCAGGTCCGGACCGAGGCCGTCGGAGTCGGGCAGCGTGACATCCAATACGTCGTCGGGACGCACTCTGCGAACCGGAGGATGAATGCCGAACGAAAAACGAAACGGTGGCGGCTTCGTCATCGTCGCTTCCCGTACGCCGCACTGGCCCGGGCAAGACTGAAACCCTTGCGGATTGCTTGAGCAATGAAGCGCTCTTTGCGTTCGATCTCGTGCGCTTTCACAAGCACGGCGTCCAGGCACGCGCGGGGAATCACCACCACGCCGTCGTCGTCGCCCGCGATGAAGTCACCGGGGTGGACGACGACTTCTCCGCACGAGATGGCGACCTGTTGTTGGCCGAGCTTGTCGAACGTGCCCGCGCGCGGCGTGACGTGCGACGCGAAGATCGGCCAACGGGCATTCCGCAAGCCAGCGGTGTCGCGCACCGCGCCGTCAATGACCGCGCCGGCGAGGCCACGCTTCTTCGCGCGCCCACTCATCAGTTCGCCCATCAACACCGCGCAGGCGTAATTTTCGCCGTTGATCACGAGCACGCTGCCGGGTTTCGCTTGCTCGATGGCTTCTTCCGCTGCCCACGTCGCGCCGGGGTAGCATTGCACCGTGTAGGCCGGGCCGTGCAGGTGGATCGGTGTGAATACCGGGCATACGCGCGCGTGCATCGTCTGAAACTTCAGCCCGAGTTGCCCCATGGCATCGCTCAGGTTGGCTACGGAGGGTAACTTTTTCATTGGGTCATTCCATTAGTCATTCGTCATTTCCAGCTATCCTTTCACAGCGCCGACAGTGAGGCCTGAGAGAAAATGCTTCTGCAACGCGAAGAACAGCACGATCATCGGGATCGCAGCAAACGCCGCCCCGGCCATCAAGAGCGAAGTGTCCACGTTGAACTCCTGTTGTAGCGACGCCAAGCCGACGGGCAGCGTCCACATGTCGCGACGGTTGCAGATGACCAGCGGCCAGAGGAAATCGTTCCAGCTCGACGTGAACGCGAAAATGCCGAGCACCGCCAGCGCGGGACGGACCAGCGGCAGGACGATCAGGGTGAACGTCTGCCATTCGCTGCATCCATCGAGCCGCGCCGCCTCGAACAGCGATGTGGGCAGCGTGCTGATGAATTGCCGCATCAGGAAGACCCCGAACGCCGTTGCCAGCGTCGGAGCGATCAGCGCGGTGTAGGTGTTCGCCAGACCGAGTCCCGACATCATCAGGAACAACGGAATCACCGTGACCTGTGCCGGCACCATCATCGTCGCAAGACACAGCCAGAAGAGTGCGCGCAGGCCGGGCGCTTGTTTCTTTGCGAACGCGTACCCGGCCATCGAACAGAACAACAGGTTGCCCGCCGTGATCGCGACGCTGACGAGGAATGAGTTCAGCGCCCAGCGAACGGCCGGCAGCGTGGTGAACAAACGGCGGAAACCGGCAAGATCGAGTTGCAACGCTCCCGTCTCCACATGGACTCGACTGGCAGCGAGGAGAAACATCCAGAGCAACGGGATGAGATTGAGGCCGGCAAGCAAGACCGCAAGGCCAATCCAAAGCTTCTGAGGATGGTTCGTACGGTTCATTCAGTACTCGACCTCGCTCGACAGCCACTTGAATTGCACCACCGCCAGCACCGCCAGCGTCGCCATCAGCAATACCGCCAGCGCGCTCGCCCGTCCAAAATCGAAATAGCGAAACGCCTCCTCATAGACCATATAGACGGCAGTGAACGTCGCGTAGTTCGGCCCGCCTTCGGTCATCACGAAGATTGCCGCGAACGCCTGGAAACTGCCGATCGTGAGAATGATTGCCAGATAAAGGATCGTCGGGCGAATCAACGGCAGCGTCACGGTGAGGAAACTGCGCCACGGCCCGGCGCCGTCCATCTCGGCGGCCTCGTAGTATTCCTTCGGCACGGCGTTGATGGCAGTCGTGAGCAGAATGAAGGGCACACCCAGGCCGCTGAAGACCGACATTGCGCTGATAGCGAGCAACGCCCAGTTCGCGTCGCCGAGCCAGACCGGCTCCGTGATGCCGACGAACGAGAGCGCGCGGTTGAGGACGCCGAACTGCGGATCGTAAATGCGCGTCCAAACCATGCCGGTGACCACGACCGAAACGACCCCGGGCAGGTACAACGCCGCGCGCATGAACCGCTGCAGATGGCGTCCCATCGGTTGACATGCGAACGCCAGCGCGAGCGAGACGGCCATCAACCCCGGCACCACCCACAGCGAATAGACCACGGTATTGCGCACGCTCTTCCAGAAAACAGAGTCCGTGAACACCGAAGCGAAGTTCGACTCGCCGATCCAGGTGAACCTGCCCGTCATCACATCGGTCTCTTGCAAACTGAGCGCGACCAGCTTGCAGATGGGGTATGCGTTTGCGAGCGCGAGGATGAGCACGGCGGGCGCGATGAAGGCGTAGGCGGACCAGTCGAGCTTGCGAGGTTTCATTGGTTGTAGCCGCGCGCGTCGAGCGCGGCTCGTGCAGGATCACGATTCACATCGCCGCCCTCGACGCGGGCGGCTACAACCCCCGGCCAGTTTTTCACGCCTTTGAGTGCGTCGCGGTTGAACTTCTGCTCGAATTCGGCCAGCGCCGTCTCGATCTTCACGTCGCTGGAGAACACGCGTTGATAGAATAGATCGAGCTGCCGCTGCAAATCGTACCTCGGATTCAACGCCAGGGGCGGCAACAGAAAATTGTCGGCGTTCTTCACCAGCTTCATCATCGTGCGAATGTTCGGATCGCTCGACAGCGGCGTCGAACGGCGCGGCGACGCCCACTTCGCCCAGAACCACCGATTCAACTCGGGACTGGTCACGTACCGCGCCAACGCCATCGCCGCCTCGCGCTTGGCCGGGTCGGTCTGACGGCTCACGGCGACCGCACCAACGGTCAGATACGACACGGACGGCTGCCCGCGCGTGGCGACCGGGATCGGCGCGAGCCGCCAGCGAAATGGTTTCACCCGGCCATTCTTTATCTGCATCGCCCCGTAGTCCGTCAACCCCGCCGTGCCGAGCATCATGCCGACCTTCTGGGCAAAGAACAGATCGGCGGCGTCCATGAGCCGATAACCCGCCGCGCCCGGCGGGGCAACGCCCTCGGGCGCGGTCAGACCACGAAGAAAACGCAGCCCCTCCGCCGTTTCCTTCGAGTGGAAAACAAATCCCCGGCTCGGATCGAAGATGCGCGTGCCGAAGTTCACCAGCCAGGTCGTCATGAAATAATGCATGTCGCCGAGCGCGTAGAGGCCGAGGCCATACACGTCGTTGCGTCCATCGCCGTCGCGGTCGAACGTCACCGAGCGCGCGACACGAAGGAAAGTCTCGGTGTCCCAGTTTTCGTCTTCGCGCGGAAGCAGGTTCGCCACGCCGCGTTCCTCGCAGAGAGATTCGTTAATGAGGATGACGAGCGCGTGATTGTAGAGCGGCCAGAGGTAATGCCGGTCGCCGCGACGTCCCATGGCGAGCGTGGACTCCCAGATGTCGGCGCGATCTCCAGGCCGCAGGAAGTCGTCAATCGGTTCGAGGAAGCCCATCTCGGCGAAGCGCATCACCTCGCTGTCCACGCCGACGAAGAAAACATCGGGCGCGGTGCGCGAAGCGAAAGCGAGCCGGAGTTTGTCCGCGCCGGGGTCAATCTCGCGGCGGACCCGGACGTTCGGATGCATGCGCTCGAATTCGGAGATCCGTTGCGCTTGCCATTCGAGCGCGGGGATCATCGGCTTGCCCGGCTCTTGATATTGTGCCGGGTCGCCCCACCACGGGCGCGACCAGCGCCGGGGTCACGAGTTCGTATGGAGCGTTGTCCGTATTGCGCAATGATGTGTTGTGGGATGCCACTTATGAAGGCACGGCAAATCCCGCGTCCGAGACACCTGGGTGGGCCGGTTTCGGCGGCGGTGGTCCGGCAAGCGGTTCGTCGGACGGGAGTATCTGGACACAGACGACGGTAGATCCCAGTTTTCTGTTTTTCGATCAGACGGATTCGACGTGGACGAGCGCGTGTTGAAGCTGACCGGAGACGGACATTTTCTCCACCAATGGGGCGGCCCGGAGATCACCATGGCATGTCAACCGCCCAAGAGTTACCGGCGCGCGACCATCGAGTTTGGCGGCTACCTCGGCGGCGACAAGGAGACGGTGGAACGCGCCCGCCGCTCGGGGATGAAAGCCATCTGGTGGTCGTTCGACAACCAGCTCGACTGGTCCATCGCCTCGCAGGTCGAATACGCGCATGGGCAGGGTGTGAAAGTATATCCGTCCATCGCGGCGTTCCTGTTGCAGGGCGATTTTCCAAACCAGGAGCTTTGCCGGATGTGGAAGAAGGGCGCGACCGAAGCGGAGCCGAACCGTTACGCGTGGTGCTATCCCGAGGTGCGCTCGTTCCGCGCGAAGACGCTGGCGCAACAGGCAAAGAAAACGAAAGTGGATGGCATTCTGTTGGACTACATCCGTTACCCGAATTCGCTGTACGGCTACGAGCCGATGACCCTCGAAGCGTTTCGCAAGGCGACGGGCAAGGACGCGACCACACTTGACCCGCAGGACATCGAGTGGTGCCGCTTCCGCGCGCGGTACGTCGGGATGTTCTTGAAAGAACTGCGCGCCGAGTTCCGGAAGCTCGACCTCGACATTCCGATCAGCATCTTCAGCGGCCCGGATCCCGACGCGGCGCTCAAGCTGGCCTGCCAGGATTGGAAAACGTGGGCGGCGGAGGGATTGATTGACGAGTTAAACATCGAGTTGTACCTGCGCGATTACGAAGCGATCTACAACGGCGCGCGACTCGCCCGCGAGAACCTGCCGGACCGGGTCAAACTGGTCGGCATGGTGGCGTGCTGGGGCGGCAATCTCGACACGCCGGTCACGCTGACGAAAGGGATGGATGTCGCCGTGCCGGCCGGTGTGGACAAGGTGTGCATTTACCGGCACGACGCGATCTACAAATTCAATCTCTGGGCTGCGATTGGCGAAGCAGCCGCGAAAGCAGAAAGGAACTGACAAAGTGATACCCCCGCAGACAATGCTCGCGAAGGCTTTCGGAGTTCGGGACAACCGCAGATTTGGAATTGGGCTGGCGCTTTCGCTGCTTGCGCTGGCGTGCCGGCTCGAGGCCGGCCCGGACGAGACCATGCTCGACGATTTCGAGAAGGGTACGGACGGCTGGAGTCCGGAGGTAAACTCCTCGATTGCGCCCTCCTCCGACAAAGCGGCACCGGGCGCGGGCAAATGGAGCATGAGATGGACGCTGCACGCGGATGGCACGAACCGGTACGGCAACAACATCGTGTTCAAACCTACCCTCAAGGACTGGTCCGGCTACTCCGCCGTCATCGTCGAGCTGCATTCGGTGCGCCCGGTGACGGGACGCATCGGCTGCCAGGTGTTCGCAGCCGGCAAGGAGATCACCCTGCCCGATCTCAATCCCAACGCGAAGCAGGGCGAGTGGACAACGATCGAGATTCCGCTGCCGGCCGATCCCGTGAAGGAGATCGCCTGGGTTCGGTTCTTCTGCGATGCGCTCGCATACGAGAAGGGGGATCACGTGTTCTACTTAGACAACTTTCGTCTCAAGCGCGCGGCCCCGGAGAAGAAATCCGACGCCAAGCCGCGGGGGACGCCGCGGCCGGCGTTTTCCAGTCTCTCGCCCCAGAAGCAGGAAGCCATTCGCAAATCGGTCGCGCCGCCGCCGCTGGCGCAGCGTCGCAATCCGTACTCGACGCCGATGTACTATCCGATGTGGGGCGAGAGCAGTCCCGACGGGACACTGCGCGAGGATTGGCAGGAGGTCTTGATCAAGGAGTGGGCCGAACTCGGCATGACAAAGCTGCATTTCTACAAGTATCCCGACGGCGTCGGCACGGCGAGCCGTTCCTACAAACTCAGCGACGCGCGTGGAATCGAGATGTTCGTGCGCCTCTGCCAGAAGTACGGGGTCAAAATCGGACTGCGCGTGGACTTGCCGTACGTGCTAGAAAAATCGGGCGACCATCCCGCCCCGGATTACTGGATCTCGCACCCGAAGAATCCCAACAACGAACTCCAGCCCTGGCTCGGCTGGCTCGAGGAACTTGTGACCGTGCTCAAAGGCAACCTCCAGTATGTCGTGGTCGGGGATGAGTTGGATTGGAAGGTGTCCGATGGCGAGAAGCAATGGAACTCCGCCCTCTACATGCAGGTCTTCATCCAGGCAGCCGAGGTGATTCACAAGGCTGATCCCGCGGTCAAGGTCTCAATGTACGGCGCGTCGAGCGGACGCTGGAACGAAATCGTGACGTTGCTGCAGGACGGCTACACGAAGCACGGCGATGCGGTGGCGATCAACCACTACGACTACGAAACGGTTCGGAAGTTCAAAGCTGACCTGGTGAAGTATTCGCCGAACAAGAAGCTGCTGCTGTTGAGCAACGGCGTCGGCTACGTTTCCAGCGAGACGACGCCGCGCAACCCGCCCAAAGACCCATACAGTCGCTACAACGACGCCGACCAAGCGGCCGTGATCGCGCGCACGATGTACACCTGGTGGGACGTGGATGCCGACGTCGCGCCCTATTACATCTGCCTGCGTGGCTACACCTACAAAGGCGAATATCATCCGTGGTGGTACGGCTTCTTCGGGTTCATGGACTTGAACATCGGCGAGGACGACAAGGCGACGGTGAAGCGCTACCCCGGCTGGTACGCGTATCGGACGGTGGCGAACGTCTTCCATGACCGGGATGCTTTCACCACGCCGGTATTTGCGGTCGAGGGGAAGGCCGAGTACCTCAAGGCGCACGAGCGCAAGGACAGGGAAATGCTTCTCATCGCTTGGGGCAAAGGCTCGACGGATGTGCGGATCGCCTCCCCACGCTACGCCCACCCGGTCAGGGTCAATCTCCTCAATCACAATGAGTGGAGCGACGTCGAAGCAAGCCAGGACAAGGACGGCATCACGCTCCACGACGTCCCGCTGGGCCTCGGACCCACGATCGTTCGTTTGGTTGCACTCGATGCTTCGTAACCGCTCGTTGCAAGTGCAATATGAAAATCCCAAGTCCTCATCCGGAGATGAGAACAATGAACCCAAGTACCTTTATTGTGGCACGGGCCTGCGCAACCGCGGTTGCAAGCCTGGTGTTTGTCGGATTCGCGCACGCACAAACCGCACCCGGCTACATTCAGGCAGGCAAGTTGTATGTCCAGGCGGGCAACCCGGCCGGGCAGGAAATCGTGGAACTCCGAGCTGTGTGGGACGAATCGCCCCAGGGGAACACGAACTCATGGGAAAGTTCTCCCGACCTGCGCCTGCCCCCTACTCCGTTCCGTCCAACGCGAAAGCCGTGCTGATCCAGCTCAAAGCCAAGGTCGTGGCCAAGAAATGGAGCGAGGCGCATTGCGACGGCACGATCCAACTGGCCGTCCGGTCCCCCGCCAACAAGGCGCCGGTCAACGGCGTTTGTTATGCGCGCGCCGCCAAGCCATCCGGGTTCGGCGCGAGCGATACGGACGGTGGCCTCGTGGTCGAGGACCTCAACTACAACACCACCGTCGTTCCGATTGTTGATGGTCGCTTCCAGATTTTCACGGACCGCACCTTGCAGGCGAACGTGGAAGTCAGCCGGACCATTTTTCTCGTCGGCTACTACTCGACCAGGTAGCGCCTCCGAGTCGCGATAACCGAGCACCCCTTCCACTACGAGCCGAACATCCTCAGCAACCCGTACACGCACTACGGCACGTGGACGCCCGAGGGTTGGCGTGTGCATGAGAAGCGATGGCGGAAGACGGAGCCGGTGGAGGTGAATTTCTCCGGCGACGGGAAACGCACGCGCTTCGAGTTGCCGACGGATTTCGTCGAAGACGTTCACGACAAGGACGACCCGCACACCGATGGCGGCATCTATCCGAGCGAGCCGCGCGTCGAATACCCGGTAGGACGACCGCGTTGGGCGATCTCCCACACCTTCCTCGCGTATCCGTTCGCGGACAAGACGCTGTACGAAATGGAGTACGTCTATGATCGCGCGCAACGGACCCTGCAGACGTTCTTCCGCGAACAGGTCGTCTGCGAAGAAGCCGTAACCGACGATCGCGACGGGATGACGGTGCGCGTGAAGCATCGTCCCATTTCACGCGTGATCGTCGGCAACAAGGCGTATCCCTACTGCAACTCGGCCGTGCGCGGCGTGTGGGCGTCGGCGGAAAAGCGCGGAACGAACTACTACACGCGCGAACGGCTCATGGTGCTACCTGCGGCCAACGCCGTCTATATCAGCGTTCCACACAGGCCCGTCGTGAACTGCCTCGGACTCTGGAAGGCGCGCCCGGACGATCCGCCGGTCGAAGATCGCGCGGCGCTCGAAGCGGCCGGCATCCCGTTGAGCGCGCCCGGCGTTTCCGCATTTGGTCACCGATTTCGCAAAGTCTTCAGCCAATTCTACGACGCCGATCTCGAATTGTTCGCCGAGGACGAGGTCGTCGTCTCGGAGTCATCGCTCGCGAACCTCTGCGCGGCCAAGGGCATTCCATTCCGCGAGCACAAGGTCGGCTATGCCGGCTGGGGCAACTGGAATCACATCGCGCAGATCGAGGGGAACAAGGGCTCAGAACTCCTGATCCCTCTGGGTGATTTGGGTGGGGGGCGGGAAATGAGTTGAGCCGGGACGGGCTGGCGCAGGGGCGACCGGGTGTGGCAGACTCACCCGCCATGCCTCAAGTGCAATTGCCTCTGTTTCCCAATGGCACCACGCCCATCAATGAACACCTCGCGTTTCAGTGCCGGGACAATCAGGTGGTGTACCTCAACGGTCACCTGCCGGTGTTCACCCACGCGGCGGACGATCTCGCCAGCTTCCGGAGGTTCAGCAGTCAACTGGTCGTCAATGGCACGGCCACACAAGCGGACATCGTGCGCGCGTTCGGTGTGCCGTTGATCACGGTCAAGCGCGCCGTGAAACGGGTCGCACGGGCGGGTCGGCCGCCTTCTTCGTGCCGCCCGCGCCGCGGCGCGGGCACAAGCTGACGCCGGAGAAGCTCGTCGAGGTGCAGGCGTTGTTGGAACAAGGCGAAGCGGTGCCGGCGGTGGCGCGCGTCAGCGGGGTGCTGGCCAATACGATCCACAAGGCGATTCGGGCGGGTCGGTTGCGCCCGCCCGTTAAAAAAAAGATTCGCCCGTCGCCGTCGTAGCCAGCACGCAGAGCGCGCGGCGGGCGGCGGATCAGACGGCGGGGTTGGGGTGCGCGACGACGCGGTTGGAGGAGCGGTTGTTGGCGTCGGTGGGGTGGTTGGCGGAGGCGATGCCGCAGTTTGGGCGGGCGCTGGATGTGCCGCACGGCGGGCTGTTGTTCGCGCTGCCGGCGTTGCTGATGGAGGGATTGCTGCGGCACGCGCGTCGGCTGTTTCGGTTGCCGGAAGGGTTTTATCCGCTGGAGACGATCTTTCTGGTGCTGGCGTTCATGGCGTTGGTGCGGCTGCGGTCGTTGGAGGCGGTGCGCTACGAGCCGCCGGGGGAATGGGGCAAGTTGCTGGGGCTGGATCGGATTCCCGAGGTGCGCACGTTGCGGGCGAAGCTGGCGCATCTGTGCGAGCGGCCCGGTGTGGCGGAGCCATGGAGCGGGACGCTGGCCCGGGAATGGATGGAGGCGGAGCCGCAGAGTGCGGGCGTGTTCTACGCCGACGGCCATGTGCGGGTCTATCACGGGTCGTTGACGAAGTTGCCGCGTCGGTACGTGGCGCGGGAGCGGTTGTGTCTGCGGGGCACGACCGATTACTGGGTCAACGCGATGGATGGGCAGCCGTTTTTCATGGTCAGCCGTCCGGTGGACGACGGGCTGGTGGCGGTGTTGCGTGACGAGATCGTGCCGCGGCTGCTGGCCGAGGCGCCGGCTCAACCGACGGCGGCGGAGTTGGCGGCCGACCCGTGGCGGCATCGGCTGACGATCGTGTTCGACCGCCAGGGCTACTCGCCGAGGTTCTTCGCCGAGATGAAGGCGCAGCGCGTGGCGGTCATCACCTACCACAAATTCCCCGGAGAGGACTGGCCGGCGACGGAGTTTGCGCCGTGCGCGGTCGTGCTGGCCCACGGCGAACGGGTGACGATGGCGCTGGCCGAACGCGGGGTGCGTCTGGCCGACAAGCTGTGGGTGCGCGAGGTGCGCCGTCGCGACGAGGACGGGCGGCAAGTCAGCGTGCTGGCCACTGATTACCGCAGCGATTTGCAGCGTGTGGCGGTGGCGATGTTCGCGCGCTGGTCTCAGGAAAACTTCCTCAAATACATGCGCGAACACTTCTGGCTGGATCGCCTGGTCGAGTACGGCACCGAACCGCTTCCTGACACCACCCGGGTGGTCAACCCCGCCTGGCGCCGGCTGGACAGCGCCATGCGCAAAGAGGTCGCGTTGCTGTCGCGCCAGCAAGCCGAGTTTGGCGCGCGACAACTGTCCGCCACGCCCGAACCCGCCGAGCTGGAAGCGTGGCAACAACGCCAAGCCGCCCTGACCGAAGCGATCACCGCCCGGCAAGCACGAGTGGAACAACTCAAGACCGAACGCCAAGCCACGCCCAAACACATCGAATGGAAATCGCTGCCCGAGACCGAGCGGTTCGAGCGCTTGCGGGCCGACCGCAAACACCTGGTGGACACCGTCAAACTGATTGCGTATCGAGCCGAGACGGCGATGAGGCACGTGGTGCGGGAGAAGTTGGCGCGGCCCGACGACGCGCGCGCCCTGCTGCGGGAGTTGTTTCGCAGCACGGCCGACCTGGTGCCCGACCTGGAGCAAAAGACCCTGACGGTGCGGATTCATCCGTTGCCGAGTCGGTTGCAAGACGCCGCCGTGCGCCACCTGGCCGCCGAACTGACCGCCACCGAAACGAAGTTTCCCGGCACCGAATTGCGACTGATCTACGAAATTCCGGGTTCATCCTGATTCCACGGGATCAGGAGTTCTGGGGCTATTACTGCGTGACGTTCGACTTCAACCACAACGGCGTCGTGGACGAGGAAGACGAGGAAACGTTGCGTCGCCATGTCGGAAAACGGTACCGGGTAAACTACTACACGGGCGCGTACTTTGGTCATGACTGGCTCAGCGTTGGCACGAGCCTCAACCCCGAGATGCGCGGCAGCGAGCCAGTCCTTTGTCTCTGGGAGCAAGGGGCTGGGTACGAAGACGAGCAGGGAGTCGTTCGCCTTTTTTCGACGCCTGGCCGCAATCAGCGCGTGTACGTCGAGTACCACTACGACCGCCCTCCCGACTGCGGCAGCGACAATATTCGCATCGTTGCCCGAGTGCAAAGGGGTTGACCTCGGATGGCCAACGGCGTATTCAGTCGCCTCCATGAACAGGAAGGCATTGATCGTGTGGGGCGGCTGGATGGGACACGAGCCGGACAAAGTAGCGGCGCTGTTTCAGAAGGCGCTCGTCGGGAACGGATTCGAGGTCGAAGTGTCGGACACGCTCGATGCGTTCCTCGATGTCGAAAAACTCAAGCGGCTCAACCTCATCGTACCGATCTGGACGATGGGCACGATCAAACGCGAGCAACTCGGCCCGTTGTGCGAAGCGGTGCGCAGCGGCGTCGGCATCGGCGGTTGCCACGGCGGGATGTGCGACTCGTTTCGCAACGAGACGGAGTATCAGTTCATGACGGGAGGGCAATGGGTGGCGCATCCCGGCAACGATGGCGTGAAGTACAAGGTCAACATCACCGCGCTGGGAAAGACGCATCCGATCACGAAAGGGATACCGGATTTCGAGGTCGCGTCCGAGCAGTACTACATGCACGTGGACCCCGCGAACAAAGTGCTGGCTACGACACGTTTCCCCACGCCGGGCGCAGACGGTCCCCACGTGGGCAATGGCGAGTTCGATATGCCGGTGGTGTGGACGAAGTTCTACGGCAAGGGGAAGGTATTTTACTGTTCGCTCGGTCACGTTGCGAACATCGTCGCCATGCCCCCGGTGACGGAGATTTGCTCACGTGGGTTTGTGTGGGCGGCGGCGGTCTGAATCGTTATTCGTTATCTGTTATTGGTTATTGGCAGGAGAATCTGTGAATCAATAACTGATAACTGATAACCAATAACTTGCTCACTCATACCTCAACGCCTCCACCGGCTCCAGCCGCGCCGCGCGATACGCCGGGAACATGCTCGCCACAGTGCAGATTAAGAACGACACCACGCAGATCGTTGCGATGTCGCCGGGGATGATTTGCGCGGGCAGCTCGTTGAAGTGGTAGAGTTCCTTGGGAAACAACTCCAATCCCGTCAGCCGGGAAACCTGATGCATGAACGGGTTGCGATACGTCAGCAGCAACATACCGAACCCCAGCCCGAGCAACGTTCCGAACAATCCCACCACCAAGCCCTGCGACACGAACACGGCCATCACCTGGAGATTGGTGGCGCCGAGCGATTTGAGGATGCCGATCTCGCGCGTTTTTTGCACCACCACCGTGATCTGCGTGCTGCACAAACCGAACGCGGCGACGATGATGATGAAGATGAGAATCACGAACATGACGTTCTTCTCGACCACGAGCGCGGCGAACAGACGGCTGTTCAGGTCAATCCAACTCTGCGCCCGCAACGGCGGTTGCAGTGTCGCGTTGACGGCGCGCTTGATCGGCGCGACGCCGAAGGGATCGTCCGTCATCGCCGCGATGGCGTGGACACCACCGCCGAGATCGTAGAGTTCCTGCATGTTTTTGAGCGAAGTGAACACGAACCCGACGTCGTATTCGTACATGCCGAACTCGTAGATGCCCGTGACGGTCAACTCAGTCGGCAGATTAATCTCGCCCTGCTTGATGAAGTTTTTCGGAGAGAACACAGTGACCTTGTCACCGATGAAAATGCCGTACTCGCGGGCCATCTCTCGTCCGATGAGAATGGTGTCACCCGCGAGGTCGAAACTCCCCTGCACGATGAAACTGCTGAGACGGCTCACTTTGTTTTCCAGCTTTGGGTCAATCCCCTTCATGTACGGTGCGGCGATGCGGTTGTTGAACTCGATCAGCACCAGCCCGAGCGTGTAGGGCGCGACCGCGGTGATATGCGGCACCTTCTCAAGCTTGCCGATGACCACCTGTGGATCTTTCAGGATGCCGTCGCCCGAGATGGTGAGGTGGGCGTTGAAGCCGAGGATTTTCTCGCGCAGGTCGCGGTCAAACCCACTCATCACCGCCATCACGATAATCAACACCATCACGCCGAGCGTCACGCCGATGATCGAGATGACGGTGATTACCGAGACGAACGTGCGTTTGGGTTTGAGGTATCGGAGCGAGAGAAAAAGCTCCCACGGAAGCTTCATTGGCGCGCAGGGTAGGAGGAGTGGTGACGAAGGTCAAACGGGAATTGACTGAGCCAACGTCGAACATGGAACGTCCAAGGCCGCCCTCGACAAATCGAACGTGGGAGCCGCTCTCCGAGCGGCGACAGGGCGCGACCGCCGGGCGCGCCGAAAGGTTTTCGGTACGCCAACGGCTCGCCCGGCGGTCGAGCCCTACCTTCCCGCCCTCAGCACTCAGCACTTACCCCTGCGTGACGCTGCATGCGAACCATGTACTCTCCCACGGATTGGCGGCGTTGTCTCCGACGGAATTGGCCACCGTGGTCCCGTCAATCGCATCCGCCAGAGCCCACTGGTTGAGCGGGAAGCCCTGGAACTACAGCCAGTGCGCAGTGGCGCCGAGCTGATACGCCGTCTTGCCGTGAGCGGTGCCGTTGGCGACGTAGCCACCGTTGTACGTGGGGTCAGCAGCAAGGCCGCTGACATTCACATCGGCGGGTGGCGCATCGACGGCTTCCTGGATGCCGGTAATGATGCCGCCCTCGACCGTGATAGTGCCGTTCTGCACCGTGCCGAACCCCATCGTGTACGTGCCGTCGGCCACCGGTACAGGCTTGTTGACGAGTGTGTCCCAATCGGCCGGTGCGACGAGTCGCCCGGCGCCGTCGAGCGAGGCGACACCGTCCGCCGCGCCTTTCTCAGAGGCCGGGATGGATTCGTCATTCAGGTCTTGGAGGCCGTTGAATTGGTTGCGCATCTCCGCCGAGAGTATCGGGGAGTTTGCGACGGGTAATGATGGGTTGAAGGGCATGGTGGTTCCTCGTTATTGGTTATTGGTTAATGGTTGTTGGTAGGGCTCGTCCGCCGGGCGAGCCGAACCGATTGAATTCTACGCCACGGCGCGGCCGGCGGTCGCCCCCTACCTTCCTTCCTTCTCCACCCACGGGGTTACTTCCTCGGTCGCGACCACGGGATAATACCGCGCCGCCGGGATCGCTTGCCACGCGACGAGGATGGCCGGGTTACGAACCTTCTTGTCCGCTGGCTTCGCCCGCCTGTGGATTACTGACTTCTGCATTTGTCGTTCTGAGTTCATGTTTCATATTCCGCGCTCGACGTTTCACATTTCATGATCGGCGTTCGGGAACGCCTCCTACAAAACAGAGAGGGCGCGAGACTTTCATCCCACGCCCGGTAAAGCTTTCTCTGGCTATACTCCCTGCACGGACGCGCAACGGCACGTCGTTGCGCTCCGTTGATACCCTTACGGTACCCGTTTGGTGGTCGGATCGCTCCACGCGCCGGACCCGGCCGCACCGAGTGCGCGCGCACGAAACCACATCTTCACACCCGAAGTCAGTCCGGTGTACACCGTGTCCGAACGAGTCGAACTGGTATGATTCACCCAACTGTCCGGGTTGTTTGGATCGGTTGTGTGCTCGATCTGGTAGCTGGCTGCACCATGCACGGGCTCCCACACGACTTTGACGGTGCCCTCGTTGTCACCCGCAATCGCCACCACGCCTTGCGGCGCGGGCAACGGGCCTACGGGGGCAGGGGTGTTGCGCAAACCAAACCCCGAACTACTCGCCTTGACGGGATCGCCGCCACTCTTGAGGTTCACGTAATCAATACGCTGCGAGAGCAACGCCTTCGCGGTAGCGAGAGCGGCATCGCGCGCCTCCAGGAGGTTCTGCAGTTCCTGCTTGGCCGTGTTGTACAATCGTCGTTCATTGCCTCGCGAGGTGACGTGCTACCATCCCCCGGCGAGATCAATGCGGAGAGGACGTGCCAGAGCGGACTGGAGACGACCCAGGCGGCAGAGCCCCCGTCAACTTAAATATTGAATGTGGGGATGTGACCCCGAATTTGTTTTGATGACCTTTCCTTAGACGAAAAGTCATACTTATACCCATTCATTGGTGTTCACTGATTGCGATCATGCGCTGTTCGTGTGATGTTGCGTCTGCTGTTCACCCCACTGAAGCGGGGGTTAATGAGAATGCCGCGGCAGCATGCGACTCCGTGTGTGAAATATCCGGGCTGATGGCTCAACATCCCGGTTTACTCAAGCCGGGAGCTCCGCAACTCACGCCACTTCGCTCGCCACCAGATCGCCCACCTGCGTCGTCGAGTAACCCATCTTGCCGGCGGCGAGACTCTGGATTTTGGTGTTCACGACCTTGATCACCGCCTCCTCGATCCGTTTCGCCGCGGCGGATTCGCCGAGGAAATCGAGCATCATCCCGCCGGCGCAAATGCAGGCGAGCGGATTGATCACGCCCTTGCCGGTGTACTTGGGCGCGCTGCCGCCGATCGGCTCGAACATGCTCGTGCCCTTCGGGTTGATGTTGCCGCCGGCGGCGATGCCCATGCCGCCCTGCACCATCGCGCCGAGATCGGTGATGATGTCGCCGAACATGTTGTCGGTCACGATCACGTCGAACCACTCCGGGTTCTTCACAAACCACATGCAGGTGGCGTCCACGTGGGCGTAGTCGCGTTTCACGTCGGGATAATCCTTCTCGCCGATCTCGTGGAAGACACGCTCCCACAAATCCCACGCGAAGGTGAGCACATTGGTCTTGCCGCAGAGTGTGAGCTTCATCATCTTCTTGCGCTTGCGTGTCAGCTCGAACGCGAACCGCAGGCAACGCTCGACGCCGCGCCGGGTGTTGATGCTCTCCTGCGTGGCGACTTCGTTCGGCGTGTTCTTGAACAAACAACCGCCCGCGCCGGCATAGAGGCCCTCGTTGTTCTCGCGCACCACCACGAAATCAATGTCGCCCGGCTTCTTGTCTTTCACGGGGCAATCGGACTCCCGGTAGAGTTTCACGGGCCGAAGGTTGATGTATTGCTCGAGAGCGAACCGCAGTTTCAGGAGGATGCCGTGCTCGAGCACGCCCGGCTTCACGTCGGGATGGCCGATGGCACCGAGATAAATCGCCGGATACTTGCGCATTTCCTGGACAGCGTCGTCGGGCATCGGTTTGCCCGTCTTGAGAAATCGTTCGCCGCCGAAATCGTAGGGTGCCCAGTTGATCTTGAAACCGAATTTGGCGGAAGCGGCGTCGAGCACTTTGATTCCTTCCCGGATCACTTCCGGTCCCGTGCCGTCGCCGCCGATGACTGCGATGTTGTAACTTTTCATGCGCGAATCCCTTCGTTTGTGAGGGCGAGAGTCTAATGGCCGGAGTGGGAGATGCAAGACAGATAGCCGGGGGAGAGATGGCCAATCGCCAAGAGGCAATCGCCAAGAGCCACACTTGACTGTTGCCGATTGGCTATTGGTGATTACGATTTCCAAAACCCCAACCAACAAGAAGGAAAATCACCCATGCCCAAGTATCAGAAATGTGAAGACCTCCCCGTCTGGCAGGAGTCGGTGCGGCTTTACAACCGAGTGCTCGATCTGCTCGAAGCGCCCAACCTCCCCCTCTCAGTCGGCTTCCGAAATCAACTGGATCGCGCTGCGCTCTCCATTTCGAACAACATCGCCGAAGGCTTCGAGCGCGTGACCACAAACGAATTAAACGCTTTCCTCGCCATCGCCCGCGGTTCCGCCGGCGAAGTGCGCTCGATGATGGCGGCAGTCAAAGATCGGCCCCAGCTCCGGCCATACGCGCGGCAACTGACAGCATGGACACGCTCGAGCGCGGGGAAGCTAGCGAGTAGCCGAGAGGCAATGCGCCGATAACCAAGGCCGGTGACGCACGATTGCGCTATTGGCGATCGGCGATCATTCCTCGATCTTCACCTGGAAGCGGACGCTACCACCGGTGTTCGGCGCGAGCGAGCCGGTGAACTGCCACACGATCGGACCGCTGGCGCCGACGGAGGGGGCGGTGATCGTCACACCCGTCAAATTCAACGGCACGGGCGCATTGGTCGCCGCCACGAAGGTCGTAAAGGCGGGCGTCATATCGTGGATGAAAATGTTCGTCAACGAGCCGCCGCTCGCGTTGTGATACTCGATCGTGTACGTCAGCACCTCTCCCGGCAACGCGCTCGCCTTGTCGGCATTCTTCACCAACGTCAACCCGGCAGTGCCGAGATCGCCCACCGTCGTCACATCGGTGCGCGTGCTCGCTACCGTCAGCGACGGCGTCGCGCCGGTGTAATCGAAGCTCGCGGTGACCGTGACTACGTCCTGCGCGCCGAACGGGGCGCTCGCGGGCACGAACTCCTTCACGAGAATGCACACCTTCTGTCCGGTGGTCATCGCGATGGCGGCGGTGATCGGCGTGTCGGCGGCATCGAGCAAGGCGTCGCAGTTCGCATCGAGATACAACACCTCGTTCCAGCCGGGGATGTTCGGCGTGGCGGCGCGCAACGTTGTGAACGTCACCTGCCCGACGCTGCCGGCGACGAACGTGTGCGCATAGACCACCGTCGCGCCGGGCAACGCGCTCTGCTGGTGGTCGGGTGCGAACAGGTTTGTCGGCACGTCGCCGAAGTTGACGCCGCTGTAGCTCGTGCCGGCGACGTTGCTGAACGTCACCGTGTCCGTCGGGCGATTGTAGCTGCCGCCCGTCGTACCGACGCCCGCGCCGGTCGAGACGTAGCCGGTGAGGTTGGTTTCGACGATCTTGAGCGTGGCGGAGACGCCTGGCGTGAATACCGTGTAGGTACCGGCTCCGTCCGTCGTGGCGGTGTCATACACCGTCGCGCCGGAATTGTCGGTGACCTTGACCGTGACGCCGGCAATCCCGGCCTCGCTTCCATTCTGGACGCCATCATTGGCGGTACCGCCGCCCGCGCCGTTGTCCTCGAACACCACGCCGCTGACGGTACCGCCTCCGAACAAGCCAAAGTTCTGGTTCGGCACGTCGGCGCTGTTGACGACCACGTTGACGCGCGTCTGGTTCGGCACCTCCGTCCCGACCCAGCCCGATGGGATTGTCGGCGTCACGTCGGCGGCCGAGTTGTTGTCGTCCACGATGAGAATGTAATTGCCCGAGGCGACGTTCGTGAGCGTGTACGCGCCCGTGGCCGAGTTGACTGCGGCAACCACCACGGCGGACGTCGGCGACGCGGTCGGGATCAGTTTCGTGAACAAACTCAGTCCCGTCCCGGTTTCGCCGCTGTCGAGTTGCGCGTTGTGGTTCACGTCGCTATAGACCGTGCCCGAGACGTTGACGCCCGTGATGAAGGTCACGACGATCGCCCCGGCAGCCGAACCGTCGTTATTGGTTGCCTCAGGATCGAGGGTGGTAGCGGTGCTCGACACCACGTTGGTCAGGGTCCCGCTCCCGGGCGCGGTCACGGTAACGGTGAAACTGGTGGTCGCGCCGTTGGCGAGGCTGGTGATGACGGGCCAACCGACCACGCCCGCGCTGTTCGTGCCGCCACCACTGGCGCTGACAAACGTGACGCCTGCCGGGAGCGTGTCGGTGACGGAAACATTGCTCGCGGTCGAGGGGCCGAGGTTGGTAACGGTGATCGTGTAAGTCACCAATCCGTTACCCGCAACGCTGGCGGGGCCGCTCTTGGTCGTGGCGACATCGGCCACGGGCGTGACCGTGGTGATGAAGGAACTGGAGTTGTTGCCCGCGCTGGGATCGGTCGTGGCAGAAGTGCTCGACGCCACGTTGGTCAACGTGCCGCTGGCCGGTGCCGTAACAGTCACGGTGAAATTTGTCATAGCGCCATTGGCAAAGCTGGCGACCACGGGCCAACCGACCACACCGGCGTCGTTCGTGCCGCCGCCAGTCGCGCTGACAAACGTCACGCCCGCCGGCAGGGTATCGCTCACCGAGACGTTGCTGGCCGTCGAGGGGCCGAGGTTCGTGACCGTGATCGTGTAGCTAAAATTCGCCGTTGCAAGCACGTTGGTCGGGCCGGTCTTTGTGATCGCGATGTCGGCGATTTCGCTGACGGTGTTAATGAACGTGCTGGTGTTGTTGTTCGTGCTCAGGTCGCCGGTGCCGGTCACGACCGAGGCGAGGTTCGTCAATCCGCCGCTGGCCGGGGCCGTGACGGTAAGCGTGAAGTTGGTCGTCGCGCCGCTGGCCAGGCTCGCAATCGTCGGCCAGCCAACCACCCCGCCGCTATTCGTGCCGCCACCGGAAGCGCTGACGAACGTGACCGTGGCCGGCAGGGTATCGCTCACGGCGATGTCCGTGGCGGTGGACGGGCCGAGGTTGGTCACGGTGATCGTGTACGTGAAATTGCTCGCCGCGTCCGGGTTGGCCGGGCCGGTCTTGTTGATCGTTACGTCCGCTTGCGGCGTGACGGCGGTGATGACGGCGCTGGAGTTGTTATTCGTGGCCGTGTCGGTCGTGGAGGAAGTCGCCGATGCCACGTTAGTCAAAGTGCCGCCGGCAGGCGCCGTGACCGTGACGGTGAAGTTGGTCGTCGCACCGCTGGCGAGGTTCGCGATGACGGGCCAACCGACGATGCCCGCGTTGTTCGTGCCGCCCGCGGACGCGCTGACGAACGTGACGCCCGCCGGCAGCGTATCGCTCACGGACACGCTGTTCGCCGCGGACGGACCGAGGTTCGTCACCGTGATCGTGTAGGTGATGTTCGAGGTGGCCAGCACACTCGCCGGGCCGGTCTTCGTGGTCGCCACATCGGCCTGGGGCGTGACGGTCGTGATGACGGCGCTCGCATTGTTATTCGTGGCCGTGTCGGTCGTGGAGGAAGTCGCCGATGCCACGTTGGTCAAAGTGCCGCTCGCGGGGGCCATGACGGTGACGGTGAAATTGGTTGTCGCACCGTTGACAAAGCTCGCGATGGCGGGCCAACCAATCACACCGGCGTTGTTCGTGCCTCCCGCGGACGCGCTGATGAACGTGACGCCCGCCGGGAGGGTGTCGCTCACGGCGACGTTTATGGCAGTGGACGGGCCGAGGTTGGTCACGGTGATCGTGTACGTGAAGTTGGTCGCGGCGAGAACATTTGTCGAGCCGGTCTTGGTCACGGCGATGTCCGCAAGCTCCGCCACTGTGTTGATGAAGGTGCTGGTGTTGTTGTTCGTGCTCGGATCGCCGGTGCCGGTCACGACCGAAGCGAGGTTCGTCAATCCGCCGCTGGCCGGAGCCGTGACGGTCAGCGTGAAGTTGGTCGTCGCGCCGCTGGC
>CAZOTB010000036.1:0-45483 GCA_964582645.1 uncultured Verrucomicrobiota bacterium
GGGCCGCGCGCATGGTCCACACGCGGCTGGCTCCCTGTTCCGTCCGGAGCATGCCCGACTCTTTGAGCCGCTGCCCAATCACCGACTTGCTCCCGCCTTCGATCACGCCCGAACCGTAAAACAATCCCTGCTCCCGATCGGTCTGGTAGCGCATCTTGTCCTGATGATGCTCAAAGTAGGCGATCTGCTTTGTCAGCGTCTCCTCCGATGGTTTGTTCATCTCGCCCAGCCGCTGCCGGGCTTCGGCCCGGATCCGGGCGCCAAAGTCCGGCGCCGCGTCGAAGCCGCCCACATCGGTCGTGGATTGGTGATCGCGCACCGGCAAGCCGTCCTCGTCGGTTTTGGTCTGGGTGAAGAGGACACCCAGTTCGACCTCGCGGGTCTTGGCCGAGCCGTTCTCCTGTTTGCCGGGCCGTCCCGCCAGTTCTTTCGCCACCATCGGCACGCCCGTGCCATCCAACTGTATAGATGCATTATCATATGAAGACGCAGAGGTCACCCGGCTTGTTTTTCGAAAGCGGGTTACTCAGTGGTCACACACCCGAACTGGGCGATGACTCAACTCGCCCGAGCATCAGTTTGGGCGGCGAAACCGGCTCCTGTCCGATGCGATACGCCTCCCAGATCAGGGCGCGGGCGGTGTCCGCGCGAGGTTTGTCGTTGAAGTGCATGATCGCCAGCGGCTCGCCTTTGCGAACGCGCTCGCCAGTCTTGCGCAACTCGGTGAAGCCGACTGCAGGATCAATCTTCGCGCCGAGGGTTTCCCTTCCCGCACCGAGCGCCACAGCGGCGAGCCCAACCCGGTAGCAATCAATCGTCTGGACGTAACCATCCGCCGGGGCGCGGACTGGCTCGGAATGGTTCGCGCGAGGCAGGCAGAGGTCACAACTGGTCACTCGCGCGTCACCGCCTTGTGCTTCGATCATCGCTTCGAACGTGCGCAAGGCTTCCTTCGACTCGATCTTCTCCACGATGACCTTGTGCGCCACATCGAGCGAAGGCGCAACGCCTGCGATCACGAGCATCTCCGCCGTCAGCGTGATCGTGAGTTCGCGAAGATCGTCCGGACCGTCGCCCTTGAGAGTCTCGATTGCTTCGGCGACTTCGAGCGCGTTCCCGGCGGCACGGCCAAGCGGCTGGTTCATGTCGGTGAGATACGCGACCACGCGCTTGCCCATCCGTTTGCCGACTTCGACCATCTGCCGGGCCAGTTCGCGAGCCTGCTCCTGCGTTCGCATGAACGCGCCGTTGCCCCACTTCACGTCGAGCACGAGCCCATCGAGATCTTCGACCATCTTCTTGCTCATGATGCTACTGACGATCAAAGGAATGCTCGGCACCGTGCCCGTGACATCGCGCAGCGCATAGAGTTTCTTGTCGGCCGGGACCATGTCGGCAGTCTGACTCACGATGGCGCAGCCGACCGAGTCGAGGATTTCGACGAACTGCCGCATCGGGATCTGCGTGGACAAGCCGGGGATGCTCTCCAGTTTGTCGAGCGTGCCACCGGTGATGCCAAGCCCGCGGCCAGAGATCATCGGCACGATCAACCCGCACGCCGCGGCGAGCGGCCCGAGCACGAGCGAGACCTTGTCGCCGACGCCGCCCGTCGAGTGCTTGTCCACGATCGGCCTGCCGGCCTGGCGGAAGCCGGAGAGGTCGAGTTGCCGGCCTGAATCCATCATCGCGCGGGTGAGCCACATGGTTTCGTCGAAGTTCATCCCGCGAAACAAGACGGCCATATTCATCGCCGCCATTTGGTAGTCGGGAATCTCGCCGCGCGTGAAGCCGTCCACGAGAATGCGGAGTTCGGACTCGGTCAACGCGTGGCCGTCGCGTTTCTTTTCGATGAGGGCGGGGATGTTCATGCAGACGGTGCGTTCAGAGTTCACGCGTCAGCGTGTGCAGGTGTCCAACGAACACGCTGAAGCGTGAACTCTAAACGCCGGTATCCAATGCCACGCGCGGCCATTTCGTTTTTCGAGCGCGCTCATGATATTCTCCCAAAGTCATGAACTCGGCCTGGCCGCTTTTCTTCAGCCGTTTGAGGAGGATTTCATGCACGGCGTAGCCGGTGCCGTTCTCGAACTCCAAGCCGTGCCAGTGCGAGACGAGATTGAACGGGACGCCGAGCTTGCGGCACGCCTGGAATTGCGCCCAACCAAGCTCCGCGAACTTCTTGATGTCCTTCCGCTTCACGCGAAACCCGTAGTCGCCCGCAATCGGATACTCGATCAGTTTGCCGATGCGGAACGGGCCGTAGCCGACCGGCAACACCTTGTCGGGATAACTGAAATCGCCTGAGTTCCAGCACCACGAAGTCATCGAGGAACAACGCGACGATACCCACTCGAAGCCCAACGCGCCGAGCGCCCGGTAGAGGTTGCCGCAGAACGATCCCCAGCCGGGGCGATAGCCGGGCGAACGCTGGCCGAAGGCGCGTTTCCAGATGGAGCTCCCGTTGGCAATCATCTTGGTGAGGGCCGGTAGCGTGTGCATCGCCTCGACCTGGAAGCGTTCATCGGTGTACCGCTGTGCCACCGCGGGCGAGAAGGCGAGCATCAGCAAGTCGGGGATGCCACTCTCGTAGGGATCGTGAACGAAGCCGTGCTGATAGCAGCCGTGCCCGGCCGCCATGGCCGCTTTGAGCATCGGCACCAGTTGCTTGTCTTCGTCGAGCGTGTGAGCACCTGCCTTGGGCACGACGAAGAAATCGCCGCGAATGTCGAACTGTGCGAGGAAATCAAGCTGCCGCTGCATGTGCGACGA
This sequence comes from uncultured Verrucomicrobiota bacterium, assembly GCA_964582645.1. Classification (GTDB taxonomy): domain Bacteria; phylum Verrucomicrobiota; class Verrucomicrobiia; order Palsa-1439; family CAZOTB01; genus CAZOTB01. The sequence continues at coordinate 2,770 of CAZOTB010000036.1, forward strand.
CTGTCCGTACAAGATGTCGTCGTTCGTCCAGAAGACGGGCGTGCGCTTCATGGAACTGCGGTCAGCGACTCTTGGGCACCAACACGCGGAACGGGATCGTGCCGTTGTTGAAACCCTCCGCGCTCAACGTGATTGCACCGAAACCGACGTGCCTGGCTTTTGCGATCATCTGCCCGCGCGTGCTGCCTTGCGGGACCGTCACCGTCGCGGGCAACTCCAGAACGCTCGGGTCGCTTACTTCCACGCGCACGGGCAGCCCGCCGGCCGGGGCCGGCTCCGGGATGTTGAAGTCCATGTACACCGTTGCCTCGAACGCGATCGGCGTTTCATCGGGGCTGGTCACGAAGTTCGACACATCCACGAGCAGCTCGCCAAAATTCAGAGTGCTGCCGCCGCCGCTGAGTTCGACCTTGTATTTACGGTTGGGTGCGACGGGCGGCACCTGGAAACTCAAGGTGTTCTCGCTCTCAAACCGTGTCGCCACAGCCTGGCCATCCAGCAATACCTGGTCGCCCACGGTAAAACCACGCCCAAGCAGTTTGATGGTCGAGCCGACGCGTCCGCGCCGCGCGTCGAGGTTTGCGGCGGTGCGATCCGTGATGTAGAGCCGGTACACGTGCTGCGGGGCATCGGCCGGATCGAGCTGGCTGCGAGGCTCCTGTTTGACCAGCGCTTTCTCCGCCATGTAATCCACCTTGAAATAGTAGGGCCACTGCGTGGCGGTGGCGGGGACATGGATAGTGTATTCCCAGCGATTGCTGGTGAAGGGCGTGGCGACCATGGGCGCCGTCTGGGCGGTTTCGGGCAACACGATGTGCGGCTGGATGGTGCCGGCGATGACGGTGTTGTCGAGACGGTTGACCTCGACGGAGACGACGTAGAGGCCGGATGGGTTGCGCGTCATGGCCTGCGAGGTCTGGTTTTGAATGGTAATGCCGCAGCCCGCGGTGAGCAGCGGCAGTGTCGCGAGAAACAGAAATCGGTTCAGCATTCGCATAAACAATTCTCCGTTGATGGATGTCCGGGAAACAACTAAGCTCGTTTGGCGCGTGAATACTACGGCAACACAGCATTGGCAAGCCCTTTCCGAATGGGCAACGATTCCGGCGCCGCACCTGTACCTCCACGTGCCTTTCTGCGCCACAAAATGCCACTACTGCGCGTTCTACTCCGAGCCGAGCGATGGCGAGACGATGAATCGCTATCTGGACGCGCTCGAATGCGAACTCGCTCGCTGGGCACCGCCGATTCGTCCCGAGACCATCTTCTTTGGCGGCGGCACCCCCACGCTGCTGAACCTGCGTCAGCTCGATCGGCTGCTCTCGACTCTCAACTGCCGACTCTCGACGGTTCCATCGGAATTCACCTTCGAATCCAACCCCGCCACGCTTTCGCTCGAGAAGGCGCGGTTGCTGCGCGCGCACAGCGTCAACCGCATCAGCATGGGCGTGCAATCGTTCGACGAGCGCGTGCTGGAGAAACTGGGTCGCATCCATACGCCCGAGCAGGCGCGGAGGTCGTACGATCTTCTTCGGCAGGCCGGGTTCGACAACGTCAACGTGGATCTGATGTTCGCATTGCCCGGCCAAAGCATGGCGGATTGGGAGCACACGCTTCGACAAGCGATCGCGTTGCAGCCCGAGCACATTTCGACGTATTGCCTGACGTTCGAGGAGGACACGGTGTTCTGGCGGCTTTTTCAGGAGGGCGTGCTCGCCGCGAGCGATGAACAGGAAGCTGAGATGTACCAACGCACGTGGGACACTCTCGAAACCGCTGGCTATCAGCAGTACGAGATCTCAAACTTTGCGCGAAAGCGAAACTCACCACTCAGCACTCAGCACTCAGCACTCAGCACTTTCGCCTGTGCGCACAACACCGGCTACTGGCGTTGCGAGGACTGCATCGGCCTCGGCCCGAGCGCGGCCTCGAACCGCGGGGAGCGTCGCTGGAAAAACATTGCCAGCACCGACGAGTATATCGCGCGAATTCAGCGGGGAGAGTCGCCCTCGGACTTCGAGGAAACTCTTGACCCCTCGACGCGCGCGGGCGAGTACGTCGCGTTCGGGTTGCGCATGATCGAGGGCGTGTCGCGGAACGCCTTCCAGCAACGGTTTGGCTTCAATTTCGATGAACTTTGGCGTGAGGAGCTACGGGTGTTGATCCTTGACAACCTTGTCGAGCAACATGGCGACAACATCCGCCTTACGCCGTGCGGCAAGCTGTTCGCGGACGAAGTCAGCGCGCAGTTCGTTTCTCCCGCATCGGACCACCTTGAGCGAGAATAGACTTGTTCCACACTCGGGATCGTTCCATATTGGGGCCGCGGATGGGAGTGTTGCTCATCGGAGTGGAGCGATTGCGGAGCGACCAAGCCATCTCGGAGTCAGCGTGAAAGCACCCCTGCCAGCCAACGAGGCGTCACGGATCGAGGCGTTGCGCCAATATCAAATCCTCGATACGGTTCCGGAACTGGCCTTTGACGATCTCGCCACGCTCGCAGCCGAAATCTGTGACGCGCCCTTCGCGCTGATCAGTCTGGTGGACGAGAACCGGCAATGGTTCAAGTCGAAGGTGGGCATCTCGGCCAGCGAGGCCTCCCGGGACATTGCGTTCTGCGCCCACGCGTTGCTGGAGTCGGGCCTGTTCATCGTGCCCGACGCGACGAAGGACCCGCGTTTCGCCACCAACCCGCTCGTCACCTCCGACCCGCACATTCGCTTTTACGCCGGAGCCCCGCTGATCAACCCCGAGGGACTCGCGCTCGGCACATTGTGCGTGATGGACCGCGTTCCGCGCGAGTTGAGCGAAGAGAGCAAGCGGGCGCTCGCGGTGTTGGGCCGGCTCGTGGTGACCCAACTCGAGTGGCGCCGCACCCTGATCGCTCGCAAGCAAGCCGAAGACGCCTTACATCGCTCCCGGCAGGAACTCGAGGCGCACGTGCTGGAACGTACCGCCCGTCTCGCCGAGGTCGTGGAGAGCCAGCAACGGGAGATCGCCGAACGCAAGCGCATTGAAGCAACCTTGCGCGAGCGAACCGAGAAGGCGTTGACCCATCAACGTGTCCTGCTCGAGCTCGCCAAGATGTCGTACGTGAACCTCGACGCGGCGTTGAGAAATATCGTCACGGCAGACAGCCGTACGCTCAACGTGGACCGCGTCGGCATCTGGCGGTTCACTCCCGACCGCTCCGAAATTTTCTGCCAGGAGTTGTACCACGCATCGGCCGACACCCATGAGCGCGGTCAACGGATCAGCGCGCGCGAGTATCCCCGCTACTTCGAAGCGTTGAACGAGAGCCGCACCATCGCCGCGACCGATGCGTTGAGCGATCCGCGCACGAACGAGTTCGGGCCGGGCTATCTTATCCCGCAAGGCATCTCCTCGATGATGGACGTGCCGGTCTGGATGCATGGCAGGATGATCGGGATCGTTTGCCACGAACATACCGGCAGCCCGCGCCAATGGTCGCTCGAAGAGCAGGAGTTCGCCGCTTCGATTGCCGACATGGTTTCCAACGCATGGGAAGTTGCCGAGCGACAAAAGACCGAAGCAGCTTTGCGTAACGCCGAGGCCAAGTACCGCGGCATCTTCAACAACGCCATGGAGGGCATCTGCCAGACCACGCCCGACGGACGGTTCATCACTGCCAACCCGGCCCTGGCGCGGATGCTCGGTTACGATTCGCCAGAGGAACTGATGGCCAAGGTGACCGATATCGGCGAACAACTGTACGCCAGCCCGAGCCAGCGCGAGGAGATGCGGCGATTGCTCGCGGAACACGGGATGTTGCAGGGATACGAGGTGCAGTTGGTTCGCAAAGACGGACGCAAAATCTGGGTGTCCTCCCATATCCGCACCGTGCGCGACGAAGCGGGGCGCATCAAATACTATGAGGGCACGGACGAAGACATCACGCAACGCAAACGGGCTGAGGAAGCGTTGCGGCGCAGCGAACGACAGTACCGGAATCTCGTCGAGACATCGCACAACTTGATCTGGACCGTGGATGCGCAGGGGAGGTGGACGTTCGTCAACCGCGAGGGTGCACTGCGGATCTATGGCTACGAGCCGGCAGAGATGCTCGGGCGGCCGTTCACTGACTTCGAGACTCCCGAGCAGGCAGTGAAGGACCTGGAAGTGTTCGAGCAGATCAAAGCCGGAGTGCCGTACTTCAACTACGAAACAGTGCATCTCCGCAAGGACGGGTCCGAGGCGTATCTCAGCTTCAACGCAATCGTCCTTCGCGACGAACAGGGTAATGTCATCGGCAGCACAGGCACCGCCAGTGACGTGACCAAGCGCAAGAAGGCGGAGATGGCGTTGCGGGACAGCGAGGAGCGACTGCAGCTCGCTCTGGAATCCGCCAAGCTCGGAGTATGGAACTGGGACATGGTCAGCGGGAAGATCACCTGGGGCGGCACTCACGAGGAACTGATCGGGTTGCCACCGGGCGTGTTCGACGGTTCGTACGAGAGTTTCAGTCGCTGCGTTCATCCCGACGACCGTCAGGCTCTGGAAGACGCCATCGCCGGGGCAAAGGTTTCCCGCTCGTACTATGAACACGAGTTCCGCGTGGTCTGGCCCGATGGCAGCATCCATTGGATCGCGGGGCGCGGGAGGATTTATTTCAAAGACGAACGGGGACGACCTTTACGCATGGTCGGCGTGATCATGGACGTCACCCCGCGGAAGCAGTTCGAGGAGGAACTCGAGCGTTCCCGGGCCGCGCTGCGCGCACTGGCGGCGCAGGTGCAATCGGTGCGCGAGGCGGAAACCACCCGCATCTCGCGAGAGGTGCACGATCAGGTTGGCGCGGCGTTGTCGGGGATCAATTTCGACCTCGACTGGCTCGCGGCAAAGATTTCGTCGGAAGCCCCGCTGCCGCCCCGTGCTGCCATGTTGAAGCGGATCCAATCGGCATCGGATTGCGTAAACTCGACAGTGAAGATCGTCCAGCGCATCTCCGAGGAACTGAGGCCGTCCATGCTCGACTCCTTCGGCTTGGGCGCGGCGATCGAAGGGCACGCGCACGAATTCCAGAAACGGACGGGCATCCGGTGTGGGGTCCAATCCAATGTGGACGGACTCAAGATCGATGCCAGCCGCTCGATCGCCGTGTTTCGCATCTTCCAGGAGATTCTTACCAACGTCGCCCGCCACGCCAAGGCGACCCGTGTTACTGTCGGCCTGCAGCGCAAGTCCGACGAGTTGATCCTGCGAGTCCGTGATAACGGACTGGGCATCAGCCAGGAGGCGTTGTCGGACCCGAAATCACTCGGCTTGCTCGGGATGCGCGAGCGGGCATTGCTGGTCGGCGGCAAGGTGGACATCGTCGGCGCACAGGGCAAGGGGACGACCGTGACCTTGAGCCTCGGCATCGAAGCGGCGAACACCAGCGAAGGGGGCGCGTGATGCGCATTCTCATCGCCGACGACCACGAAATTTTCCGTCACGGTCTGCGTGGCGTCCTGGCAGACGAATTCCCGGCCGCCGAGATCGGGGAAGCAAAGGACGAACAACAGACTCTCGACCTTGCCTGGAAACAGAAGTGGGACATCGTGGTGCTGGACATCACCATGCCGGGTCGGGGTGGAATCGAAGTGTTGAAGGAGATCAAGCAGGCACGGCCCAAGACGCCCGTGCTCATCCTCAGCATGCACCCCGAGGAAGAGTACGCCACGCGAGTACTGAAAGCAGGCGCCTCCGGCTACATCACCAAGGCCAACGCATCCAAGGAAGTAGTCGGCGCCATCCAGAAAATCGTCGCCGGTGGCAAGTACGTCAGTTCGGCGCTGGCCGAGAAGCTTGCCACGGCAGTGCAACTCGGCGCCGAGTCGCAACCCCATGAGCGCCTTTCCGACCGCGAGTACGAGGTGATGCGGCGCATCGCGATGGGCAAGGCGGTGAAGGAAATCGCCTCCGAACTGTCGTTGAGCGTCCAGACCGTCAGCACCCACCGCGCGCGTCTGCTCAAGAAGATGGGACTGAGCAACAACGCCGAGGTCATGCGCTACGCCATCCGCAACAAGCTGGTGGACTAGCACCCTCCTTTTTCGCCGTCTCCCGCCAAGCCAGTAGGATCAAGGGCTACCGGCTTTCCCCTCCTCAGACTCGTTTCGCCTGTAGTACAAACCGTGACAAACGACTCAGCGACTCTCCGACTTGAGAATCGTCCAGCCTCCAACTAGGCGACGGCGCCGTTCCATGTCAGATTCGCAGCGTGACCCGAAAGAAGACATTGCGGACGCTGCTCGTGGACGACTCAGCTCTCGTGCGGCGTGGATTGTCCAATCTCCTGCGCGGAATTGAATCAGTCGAGATCGTTGGCGAGGCCGCGAACGTCGCCAACGCCATCCAGGCCGTCGAGGAACTCAGCCCCGACGTCGTGGTGCTCGACTTCAACATGCCCGATGGGAGCGGGCTGGACGTGCTGGTTGGAATCAAGCCTACGAAACAGGGGCCGACCGTGATCATCTTCACCAGTCACACAAGCCAACAACTGCGCGACAAGTGCATCGAGGCGGGAGCGCACCATTTCTTCAACAAGACCACCGGGTTTCGTGACCTGGTCGAACTGTTCAAGAACCTGGGGAAGCGACGAGGTGCATCGGCGTCGTGCAACGGAGACAGCGAAACGCAAACAGTCAACGCATAAGGGGGAGCCCATGAGCCGAATTCATCGAACCCAACAGACGACCAACGCGGCAGTCCATGACCGGTATTTCCGGACCTGGGAAGAAGCCAACGATGAGATCAACATTGCCACGGACGATTTTCTCCTGCTGCAACCAGTCCGCAATCTGGGCGGCATCGCCAACGCCGGCCCCATGGAGTCCTACCGGCAGATGCTGCAGTTGGTCGAGACACGCGGCAATTTCTCCAGCGACGTCCTGCATGCGGGAGCGCGCACGTTGCAGCGGCATTTCCACTTCGAAGATTGAGCGACACCCCCTGGTCGCTCGCAAGGGCGCCGTCCTCGCGCTGGGGCTAGCCGGGGACGGCGCTCACTTTTTGAGCGGTTTTTTCCCTTTCTCCTACTTCCTTGCCAAGAACAGTTCCCAATCACGGATGCCGTGGTTGTTTCGGATCGTCAACGTAGCCGGCAACTCTGCCGGACATCTCGGAGCCGACAGCAAGCGCAAACCCGCCTCGTGCGGGAGACGGTCGCCCTTGCGGGCGTTGATCTCCTTGCTCGCGAGAACGCAGTTGTCCCACGCCGTCTTGCCGCCGCGCGAACGCGGTACGACGTGGTCAATGCTGCCCTCTTCGGGATGCAACAGGCGGCCCGTGTACTGGCAACGGTTGCCGTCGCGCTCGCGGATGTTGCGCGACGATAACGTCGGGCGCTTCCGCGGCACCTTCGCATAGTTGCAGCACACGATGACTGTCGGCACGCGGATCAACGCGTGGGCCGTGCGGACGCAGTTGTCCTGCGAACGTATCGGCAGCGTGATCCACTGGTCCCACGTCACGGGACGCAGCGAATCCGGCGCTTCGATGTCGAGCGCGGTGGCGACGTTGGTTGCCATCTGGCAAAACGCGTCCGACGGCGTGCGCACATTGATCGCCTGCCAGTTGCGGTTTAGCACCAGCACGGTTGCTTTGTTCAGGATGTCGGTCATATCACTTTTTGAGTTTCTAAGTGTCCAAGTGCCCCAGTGCTTGGGCACTCAGGCACATAGGCAATGATGCACTGCGTTCCCAGGTGTTCATTCTTTGTTGTGATCTGAAACCGAATGGCTCTCCCATCGGGAGTCGCACTCGAATTGTTCCGATAGGAGAGGAAGGCTCTGATGCTTTGAGCTATGGGAGCGTTACTGGAGGGCGGCGTTCCTTCCGTTCGCGACGCGCCGTCAGAGACTTTTTCAACACGCACTCAGACGCCTCGGTGCTCAGGCACTTGCTCCATGATTGGTGGACTCGGAGGTAGTTGCAACCTCACCCTGTCGGATTAAAAGTCCGATGCCGGTCTGCTGTGGCTTCGAGTCCGATGGCGGAGCGTTGAGGACTTGCACCTCTACCCATGTGGGTTCGTGGCGTTAGCACCGCACGCCAGCACGCTTGTCTGGTTAACGCTCCGCAGATTGGCCCTTCGACTGACTCAGGATTGAAAGATTGCCGAGGCTGGATTCGCACCAGCACGACCGCCTTCAGACAGCGGCAGCCTACTGGTAGCTGACTCGGCGGGAAATGGTCGGCGAGGGGAGAATTGCACTCCCAAGGCTCTTCGGGTTTGGGCCGACGCCCTCTGCTGTTCGGGCCGCGCCACTCGCCGGGTTGGTAATTGGTGATTGGTAATCAGTAATTGGTAACTGGAAATCGGCGATTGGCAGTATCCCGCCTGTTACCAATTACCAGTTACCAATTACGAATCACCACGCTTCGCGCAATTTGGCTCCAGCGGCAGGATTCGCACCTGCGCCTCTCGCTGTAACAGAGCGGCGGACTACTGTTATCCCACGCTGGAAGTTGTTGGTGGCCGAGAGAGGAGTTGCACCTCCACGCCTCGCGGCGGCGGGGTTTAGGCCCGCTGCGTCTGCTGTTTCGCCACTCGGCCGAAATGGTGGGCCGCCACGGTACTGCCCCGTGTTCTGCCGGGTAAGAGCCGGCTGCATCGCTTGATATGCTTGCGACCCGAAGATGGTCGGGCTGGTGGGAGTCACACCCACTAGCTCGTGCTCCCAAAGCACGTCGCGCCAGTCTTTGCATTCAGCCCGGTGAAATTGGTGGAGTCGGTGGGCTTTGCACCCACATGGGTCTGCTTGCAGGGCAGATGCCTTCCTGAGTCGGCCACGACCCCGAACGTCTGGCACCCGCGGAGGGACTCGCACCCTCTAGGATCGGCTTGAAAGGCCGAGCGCTCGGCTCTTTGCATTCGCGGGCGTGTGAAGATGAATCGCGGCCCACGGTAACGCTCCGTGCTCGCGCGAGCTTATGAGACTCGGCGGATCCTTGATCGACCGCGTGTAGTTGGTGCGGCATGAGAGACTTGCACTCTCCCCCGCTGTTTGGAAGACAGCCATGCTCCCTGTTGACACCAATGCCGCTTGAAAAGTCTGAAATCCGAAATCTGAAACAAACTCAAAATGCAAACCAAGCAATGCTCGAAACACAGCGGATGGTCGCCGTTTTGAGTTTTCGATTTCAGTCATTCCGATTTGTTTCGGATTTCGGATTTCGTGCTTCGGACTTCCACCGAGGTGGTCAGGTGTGTGGGTTCCGCCCCCACTCCGCCGGGTTCACGGCCCGGAATGCAGCTACTACACCAACACCTGGCTGGAGCCTCCACGCCGACTTGCACGGCGCTCGACGGATTACAAGACCGCCGCGTCGCTCTCTACGCATTGGAGGCGGATGGTGCGCCGTGCAGGAGTTGCACCCGCATCACTCGCTCATCGGGCGAGCGCTTTGGCCGCGTATAAGACGGCTGCTTTGCTGTTAAGCTAACGGCGCAAATGGCACTCCCGGCAGGATTCTCACCTGCAACCTCCCGGTTCGAAGCCGGGGGCTCCATGATTGAGCTACGGGAGCAAATGGTGCCGCACCCAGGATTCGCACCCGGACTTTGCAGTTTCTGAGACTGCTGCCTCTGCGTTGGGCTAGTGCGGCAGTAGGAAGGATTCAACGTGCAACACTCAACATTCAACTTCCAACTTCCAAGGTGGCCCATTCCATCTTGCATGTTGGACGTTGAGCGTTGGATGTTGAATGTTGCGTTGCTCAAGTTGGCTGCCCTGCCTGGTTCCGCCCCAGGGTCTTCGGTTCCAAAGACCGACGTGCTACTGCTGCACCACAGGGCAAGGGAGAATGACTAATGTCTAATGACTAATGACCAACTTCCGGGTGCGCTGGGAGAGTGACACCATGAGTCATTAGGCCTTTGTCATTGGTTCATTCTGCAAAGCTGGAGCCTCCGGTCGGATTCACACCGAAGTGGTCGGCATTACGAGTGCCATGCCTGAATTGTCTCGGCCACGGAGGCAAAAAGGCAGTGTTGAAGTGTTTGAGTGTCCAAGTGCCCAAGTCGCCGAGGCGCGTGAAGACCGGCTCAGGCACTCAGACACTTAGGCACTTGGGCACTGGATGGACTGGCGCTCTCGCGAGGACTCGCACCTCGAACCTCCTCCTTCGCAGGGAGGCGTGCACGTCTCTTACACCTCGAGAGCGGAAATGACGTTGTGTTTCAGGAGTAAATAGATCGCTTCACGTGAAGCGATCTATTTGCACAAGCACGAATCCTAACATTGGTGGCTCGTGACGGAGTTGCACCGTCCCCTCCTGTGCTTCAGACAGGCGCTCTCCTTCGGGAGCTTCCGAGCCAAAAGTGGTCCTTCCGCACGGTAACGCTCCGTGGTCTGTCGGTTATCGGCCGACGGCTCTGCTTTTGAGCTACAGAAGGTTGTAGCCGCCCGCGGTGAAGGCCGCGCTCCCGTCGGACGAGGCCGCGGTCAACGCCCGCGGTTACAACGCGGCGAAACACAAAAGGGGCCGCATCTCCCGCAACGGGGGCGCGACGGGAGATGCGGGTTAGAGGGCACGCGCAGTCGTTTCCGTAAACGACCCGCGCGCTCTGCGGGGGTGTCGAGTACTCGGAATCCCGAGCGAACGGTGGCGTCGCGCTTCCTGAACGTGGACGGCGAAACGGATGCTTCGCCATCGGCGGATCGGAACGCGGACGACGGTCTGCGGCTGGTTGATGTGCATGCGTGCCTCCTTTCTGGATTGGTGGCTGCGAGCGTGAGCGGGTGGCTGCCGGACCGCTCGCTCACGCTCGCAGCTACAAGTCGGTTGGCATTGCTTTTGGAGAATGGCGGAGTCCGCGGGTAATGCTCCCGCCTCTGCTTGCGCAGATCTCGTTTTCGAGACGAGTGCCGCCAGCTTCTATCGACCTGGACTCCGGATTTGTGATTGGTAATCAGGAATCAGGAATCGGACAGAGCATGCAGGACGGGTTGCTGCGAGTACCAATTACCAGTCACCAATCACCAATTACCAAAACATGGCCTCCCCGGCAGGATTCTCACCTGCAACCCGCGCCTTAGAAGTGCGCCGCTCTGTGGTTGAGCTACGGGGAGAGGAGAAAAGGATGAAGGCGGAAGGATGAAGCATGAATCCGGGCAAGCTGCACACGGTGCCATTCTTCTCATCCTTCCGCCTTCATCCTTCATCCTTCAAGAATGGCGGGTGATGGTGGTAATGCACCGCGTGTCGCCTTCTGACCTATTTAGTGACGACGGGGTTATGGCCCGCTGGTCAGGACATCACCCGGTTGCTGCTGGAGGATCGAGGATGGAGAATCGAGAATAGCGAAGGACCAACCAACATGGATTTGCCATGAGTTGCCATCCTCCATCTTCCATCCTCCATCCTCGCTGCAACTGGCACGGCGTGTCGGTGCCGCCCCGACCCCGTTGAGTTTTGGAGACTCGACTGCGCAAGCTGGCGCCCGCCGTGTGATTGGAAATTGGAGCGCTCGGCGGGAATCGCACCCGCGCCTCCGCATTGGCAACGCAGTGTTCTGCTATTGAACTACGAGCGCAGGACGCCGGGGCACGACTTCGCGCACCCCTGCGCCTTGTTTCGACACAACAAAGAACGAACACCATTGCGCCTCTCGGCGGAGCCACAGGTTTTCACGGTGGAACGTTTCGGTGTTTACGGGCACACCTCCCACGAAGCCCTTGTCGTTAATCAAACGGGCGTGGGATCGTGTGACCGGAACAGGAGCGCCGGCAGGAGGAGTCAATCGCTTGACACCCCGGAGTTGGCGAGTAACCTACGCGCGGTTACTCGTCAGCGACCCACAAGTCCTGTTCTGGTGACCAATCCCGCCCCGTCGTCAGTTGCCGCTGACGGCGGGGCATTCTTTTCGCCCTAAATCATCGTTTTCCTTCGAGTTTCCTTTCGGTTCCGAGCAACAAAAAACCCTGCGATCCATTTCGGAAAGCAGGGTCCTCAACCAATCTGTAATATCGAGTTAGCTGCTTCCCGGTCCTTCCGTAAGGTTGCTGGCGTAACGCTCCGCTTTGAACGCGGGCAGACTAGAACCTATCCACGAGGACGCAATATGCCTCGGTGGCATTTCTGGCTGTTGTGATCTGAACGTGGTCATTATTTTCTCCGAACGAGGCGCACCATAGCCCGTGTCATTCATACCGTCAAGGGCTATGACGCAATTTTCTCCTGCGGGATTGCATCTGGAAACATTGGAGTAGAATCTCTCCGTTTGATGCGCAAAGACAAGCTGAAGCTTGAACTCCAAACGGAACCCGCATGAGGCTTGCGTTGGGAGTACACGCTTCAGTGTGCCGCTACTTCCCGCACTGCGCCTCGTGCCGCAACAGGTGGTCAACCAGCACCAACGCTACCATCGCCTCCACCATAGGCACGGCACGCGGCAACACACACGGATCGTGGCGGCCTTTCGCTTTGAGGATCGCTCGCTTCTGTTCAACCGTCACCGTCTGTTGAGGCAGCATGATCGTCGCGGTTGGTTTGAACGCGATGCGGATGATGATGTCCTCGCCGTTGCTGATGCCGCCCTGGATGCCGCCGCTAAAGTTGGACTTGGTGCGAACACGCCCGCCGCGGATTGTAAACGGATCGTTGTGCTGCGAGCCGGTCAGCAGGATGCCGCTGAAGCCGGAACCGATCTCGAAGCCTTTGCTTGCCGGCAAGGACATCAATGCTTTTGCCAGGTCGGCTTCGAGTTTGTCGAACACCGGCTCGCCCAAGCCTACCGGCACGTTGCGCGCCACGCACTCGACAACGCCGCCGAGCGAGTCGCCTTTCTTGCGCGCGGAGTCAATCAAGCGAATCATCTTGTTCGCCGCGACCTCATCGGGACAGCGCACGATGTTCCGCTCGATATGCTGTAGCCTCACCGACGAGGGGTTCACCTTCCCGACTATGGTCTGCACCTGCTTGACGTACGCGAGGACCTCGGCACCACATCGCTCGCGCAGGATCTTCTTCGCGATCGCTGCCGCGGCCACGCGCCCTACGGTTTCGCGCGCGCTGGCCCGTCCGCCACCGGCCCAATTCCGAATACCGTACTTGGCTTGGTACGTGTAGTCGGCGTGCGACGGGCGGAACTTGTCTTTGAAATCGGCGTAGGCTTCCGGGCGCTGATCTTCGTTCCAGACGAGCATCGAGATTGGGGTGCCCAGCGTCCTGCCCTCGAACACGCCCGACAGGATTTTCACCGTGTCGGTTTCTTTCCGCTGTGTGACGATCCGACTTTGTCCGGGCCGACGCCGGTCGAGGTCGGGCTGGATGTCCGCTTCGGAGAGTTTGAGACGCGGCGGGCATCCGTCCACGACGACACCTACCGCGCCCCCATGGGATTCGCCCCACGTGGTGATGCGAAAAAGATGACCGAAAGTGTTGCCCATGAGGGAAGAAACTAAACATCGAACATCCAACATTCAACGTTCAACTTCCAAGGTGGCATTGTCGTCTTCTTCAATGTTTCACCCAGCCGCCGTCCGCTTCGATGAGTTGGCCGGTGACGCATTCGCTGGCCGGGGAGGCGAGGAACAACGCCACGTTCGCGATGTCGCGGGGCTGCAGGTGGCGCTTGATGCACTGTTGCTCGATGATCTTGTTGATGTGCTGCTGAGTGAAGGTGCCCTGGCCCATGAGCTGCCGGCAGCCGTCCGTGTCCACCAAGCCGGGCGAGAGTGTGTTGACGCAGATGTTGAACGCGCCGAGTTCGTGCGCGAGGTTGCGTGTGAGCGCGACCAGGCCGCCTTTGGCGGCAATGTAGCCGGGGGAATTGCTCATCCCGAGGAAAAATGTGACCGAAGCCATGTTGATGATTCGTCCCCACTTCTGCTCCTTCATCATCGGGACGACCGCTTTGCAGCAGTAGAATGCGGAACTGAGATTGACATCGAGGTGCTGTTGCCAGCTTGCGACATCCTGTTGGTCGAACGTCTGGATCGGGTAGATGGCGGCGTTGTTGACGAGAATCGTGATCGGGCCGAGCTGCCTCGCGGCCCATTGCGCCATTGCGTTGATGGCACTCGGGTCGGAAACGTCCGCGCCAAGGCCGATGGCTTTGCCGCCGCCGGCAGTGATTTGCTTCGCAATGTTGTCGGCGCACGGTTCACGCAAATCGTTCACCACGACGGCGGCGCCGGCCTTCGCAAACGTCCGCGCAATCTCGGCGCCGATTCCCTGGCCGGCGCCGGTGACGAGCGCGACTTTGCCTGCCAGTGAATAGATGTCCATGGCCCCAGTTGTGTTCGCGCACAGAGGATTTGCAAGGCCAAAGTTGTGGAGGCCGCCGTCCCCGCGGGTCGGCGACGGACTGCCGCCGGGGACGGCGGCTTCTACAACAGGTCACGAGCTTGGAGGGGCGCCAAGCCGCGCGACTTCCATGCCGACCAGACAGACGTCATCGGTGAATCCACCCGTGACGGAGAATTGTTGAGCTTCGGCGATCACGTCGGCGAAGAGTTTCGCTGGTGGAACGTGGACGCGTTTGCGGATGGCTTGGAGGAAACGTTCGAGTCCATAATACTCCTTGTTCGGACCTTCCACCTCGTACAGGCCATCGGTGAACAACACCACCAGATCGTGCACGGCCAACGAAATCTGTCCGGTGGCATATTCGGCCTCGTCGGAGATTCCCAGCGCAAGTCCTGGCTGACCACCCGGCAGGGACAGAGCCTGCACGACGCCTGCTTTGCGGTTCAAATGCAACGGCGGCGGATGCCCGGCGCTGGCGTAGCGCATTTGACCGCTGACAACGTCGGTCACAAGGTAGAACGCGGACGCAAACGTCGGCACCTCCGCCTGGCGCAGGATTGTCAGCAGCCGGTGATTCAGTTGGGAGAGGAACTTTCCGGGATCGGTTGTGAGCGGCGTTGGCTCTTCCACCAACGCCCGCATCATGGCCGTGACCAACGCCGAGCGCACGCCGTGGCCCATGACGTCGCACAGGAACAGCCCCGCCTGGGTCTTCGAGAGTTCGAGCACGTCGAAAAAATCGCCGCCGAGCGAAGTGACCGGCAGGTAGCGGCGATGGAAATGCAGAGAGGCGTTCTGGGAACTGCTGCCCCGCGGGAACGCCAGAAACTGCGGCGGGAGCAACACGACCTGGATCTCGCGCGCCATATCGAGGTCGGCTTCCATTTGGTCGTTCTTGCTGCGCAGTTCCTCGGCATACTGGGCGAGTTGTTCCTGGGTGCGTTTTCGTTCGATGGCGTACCGGATGGCGCGGACGAGTCCGTGGCTGTTGACGTAGCCTTTGACGAGGTAATCTTGCGCGCCTTCGTGCACCGTCTGGATGGCTGCGGTCTCGTCGTCCAGTCCGCTCAACACGATGATCGGAATGTGCGGTACCTGCGAGTAGGCTTTTGAGAAGGTGCCGAGCCCGTGGCTGTCGGGCAGGCCGAGATCGAGCAGGAGCAAACCGATGTCGCCTGCTTCGAGGCGCTGCAAGCCGGACGCGAGGTCTTTACACCACTCCAACTCGAATGCGTTCGTTCCCGACTCGGACAACATCTCGCTCATGAGCCGGGCATCGCCCGGATTGTCTTCGATGAGGAGAATCTTGATCTGTTGCTGTCCCATAACACTCACGCGCTTGGAAGTTTGACGATCGTGAGCCAGAAGTCCTCGATTGACCTCACGCATTTGATGAACTGATCGAGGTCCACGGGCTTGGTGATGAAACAATTGGCATTGAGGTTGTAGGCTCGCACGATGTCCTCTTCCGCCTGCGAGGTGGTCAGCACCACGATGGGGATGCGTCGCAGTTGAGGGTCGGCCTTGATCTCCGCCAGCACCTCGCGACCATCTTTGCGAGGCAAATTCAAATCGAGCAGGATCAGGTCGGGCCGGGGGGAGTGGGCAAACTTGCCCTCGCGTCGCACGAAGGCCATGGCCTCGACGCCGTCGCGAACGACGTTGAGGTGATTGCGCACCTTGCCGTCCTTGAGCGCTTCGAGCGTCAGCCTCACATCGCCGGGGTTGTCCTCGACCAACAAGATTTCGATTGGCCTGGCAATGTCTTCGTTGCTCATGATGGATTGTCGTCCTTTGCCGGGATGGTGAAATAGAAAGTCGAACCGCGTCCTGGTTCCGATTCGACCCAGATGCGTCCGCCGTGGCGCTCGATGATCCGTTTGCAGACCGCGAGGCCGATGCCGGTGCCCTCGTACTTGTCGCGCGCGTGCAGCCGCTGGAAAATCACAAAGATGCGCGGAAAACATTGGGGATCGATCCCGATGCCGTTGTCGCGCACCGCGAACACCCATTCCTCCGGCTTCCGTTCCGCGCTGACGTGGACCCGGGGTGGGTGCTCGCCCCGGTATTTGATCGCGTTGGAAATCAGGTTCTGGAACACGCGCGTCAACTGCGCGCCGTCGGCCATCACCACCGGCATCGGATCGTGGGTGACTGTCGCGCCGGATTCTTCGATTGCGATCTTGAGGTTGGATTGGACCACCTTCAAAATGGCCGCGCAGTCGGTGGCCTCGAACGGTTTGGCGCGAGTGCCCACGCGCGAATAGTCGAGCAGATCGTTGATGAGCCGGGCCATGCGCGTCGCGCCGTCCACCGCAAACGCGATGAACTCGTCGGCGTCCTTGTCGAGTTTGCCCTTGTACCGCCGTTCGATCAATTGCAGGTAACTCACCACCATGCGCAGCGGCTCCTGCAAATCGTGGGAGGCGGCGTAAGCGAGTTGCTCGAGCTCCGTGTTCGACCGCTCGAGTTCCGCGCGCGCGTGCTCGACCGCCTCGCGTGCGGCCTGCAACTCGGTCACGTCCCGGGTGATGCCGACGAGCGCCTGCGGCCGGCCCTGTTTGCCGAAAATGGGCACTTTGGTGGTCGAGACCCAGTGCAAATCCCCTTTGGCATCCTGGATTCTCTCGAGCTTGCCGATCAAGGGTTTGCCGGACCCCAGGATTTCCTGCTCGTCTGCGAACGCCTCGGGCGCGTGGCTGAAGTAGTCGAAATCCGTCTTGCCGATCGCTTCGTTCGGGTCTTTGACGCCCAGCAGTCGCGCCTGGGCCTTGTTGATGCGTGTGAACCGGCTGCCGCCATCCTTGAAGTAAATCGTGTCCGGGATGTTGTCCATCAATGCCTGCAACAAATCGCGCTCGCGAGCGAGTTCGTCCCGGATGCGGCGATTCTCCGTCACATCGCGCGCGGCGGCGATGATCCATCCGCGCTCGACCAGTGCGCACGAGTTCCACGAAAGCCAACGGTAAGTGCCGTCCTTGCAGCGGTACCGATTCTCGAAGCCGATGACTTCCTTGCCCTCGCTCAAGCGCGCCGCCGCCCCGAGCGTGGACTCACGGTCTTCGGCATGCACAAACTCGATGAAGGGTCGTGCGCACAGTTCCTCGTTCGACCATCCCAGCGTCTTGCTCCAGGTCGGGCTGAGCTTGAGGAAATAGCCGCGGAAATCGGCGATGCAAAGCATGTCGAGCGTGACGTCGAAGAATGATCGCAACTCATCCTCAGCTCGCTTCCGGTCGGTGATGTCCTGGACGACCGAGATGAAATGCCTCGGCTGGCCCGACTCGTCGCGGCGCAACGACACGGTAAGATTGATCCACACGATCGAGCTGTCCTTCTTGAAGTAGCGCTTCTCCATCGAGTAGGTCTGCATCTCGCCCGCCAGCAACCGACGCACATAACCGAGATCGGCCTGAAGATCATCGGGATGCGTGATGTCTTGAAACCTTCGCTGCAACAATTCCTCGCGCGTGTACCCGACGATGTCGCACAGTTTCTGGTTCACGCGCAGCCATCGGCCGTCCGGCGCGACATGCGCCATGCCCACGGCGGCTTGCTCGAAGGTGGCCCGGAATTGTTCTTCACTTTCGCGCAACTCCCGCGTGCGTTCGGCGACTCGCGCCTCCAGGGAGAGGTTGAGTTGCCTGAGTTCCTCGTCGCGTTGCTGAATGCGGGCCAGCATGGTGTTGAAAGTTTCGGCGAGCCAACCGATCTCGTCGGCGCTGTGTTTCGCGACCCGCAGCGAATAATCCTGTTTCTCCGACACCCCGCGCGCCACCCCGGCGAGTTCCAGGATGGGGTCCGAAAACAGCCGACGAAACAGGGTGAAGAGCAGGAACGCACCGCCCGCGAGCGCCCCCATCACGGCCAGGACAATGCCGGCATACGGCGCCAGACGCAGGTACGCCACCTGTGCGTCGGCCCGCATCAGAAGCGTCCCGAGCGTCACTCCTTTCTGCACGATGGGAATGGTCAGCTCCGCCTCGGTACCCGCGAGCTTGCGCGAGTGGTTCGGCGGATGCCTCGGCACATGCACGTCACGACTATCTTGCCGGCGGTACTGCGCGACCAGATTCCCTTCGGTATCATAGATTGCTGCGACCTCGATGGCAGGTCGGGCGGAAAGAGTTGCCAGGGTTGCCTCCGCCCCGCTCGGCGAGCGCAAGGCCAACGAAGAAGCGCTGTTGGCGCCGATGAATGCCGCCAACTCCGCCAATTCCTGCGACTGTCGTTCCCGAAACGTAATCACCTCGTAAGCGACAATGCCGGTGCCAACGAGCAGCAGCGGCACGAGGCTCGTGACGAGAATGATCAGCAGAAGTTTCTGGCGGAGCGGCAGGTCGCGCAGGCGGCGCATGTCAGTTCCCTTCCTCGCGTGGTTCGGGCCGGACCCTGCGACGGATCGTTGTCTCGGCACGCAGTCGTTCCGGTCGCCATGGGATGACGGCTCCCGCCCACATCAAGGAAAGTGTCCGGCTGACTGCCGGTGTTTGCAAGGTCAATCTGAGTGCGCCTGTGGGTTGGGGTGCCGTCGCCCGGAGGGACCGGTGAAATCAGCCGATCCGCGCCACTTCCATCCCGACCACGCACACGTCGTCGGTGAAATTGCCGGTGATGGAGAACTGCGGGATCTCGGTGAGCAGGTCGGCGAACAACTTCGGCGATGGGGTGGTGATGCGCTTGCGGACGGCTTCGAGCAATCGCTCCTGCCCGTAGTATTCCTTGTTGGCGCCTTCCACCTCGAACAGTCCATCGGTAAACAGCATGACCAGGTCATTGATTGCGAGCCGGCGGGAGTAACTGGGGTACACCGCCTCCGCGAACAACCCGAGCGCCGGGCCCGCTTGTCCATCGCTCAACGGCTCGACCGCGCCCAGGCTTCTCCTCAGATGGAACGGCGTGGGATGACCGGCATTGGCGTAGCGGACTTCGCCGCGCGCGACATCCGCCACGAGGTAGAACGCCGAGGCAAACGTCGGCACATCGGCCTGGCGCAGGATGCCCAGCAACACCTGGTTGACCTTCGCGAGGAACTTGCCGGGGTCGGTCATCACGGGCGATTGCTCCTCGACGAGCGCGCGCATCATGGCCGTGACCAACGCCGAGCGCACTCCGTGGCCCATGACGTCGCAAATGAACACTCCCGCCTCGGTGCTGGACACAGGCAGCATGTCGAAGAAGTCGCCGCCGAGTTTTGTGACCGGCCAGTAGCGATGCGAAAATCGCAGGGAAACATCCTTGCCCACGGCGCCACGCGGGAAACTGGAGAACTGCTTCGGCAGCATGACCTGCTGGATGCCGCGCGCCATGTCAAGATCGGCTTCCATCTGCTCGTTCTTCTTCCGCATTTCCTCGGCGTAGCGGGAGAGTTGCTCGCGGGCCTGCTCGATCTCGGTGATGTCGCGGGTGATTCCAACAATGCCGATCGGTTTGCCGTCCTTGTCGAACAACGGCGCCTTTGTGGAGGAGACATAACGTTGCTGACCTTCGGCATTGCGGATCTTCTCGACCTTGCCGATCAGCGCCTTGCCCGACTTGAGAATCTGCTGTTCGTCCGCGAATGCCTCGGGCGCGTGCGTGAAGTAATCGAAGTCGGTCTTGCCGATCGCGTCGCGCGGATCGGGCACGCCCAGCAGCCGGGCCTGGGCTTTGTTGATGCGCGTGAACCGGCTCGCCGTGTCTTTGAAATAGATCGTGTCCGGCACGTTGTCCATCAACGCCTGCAGGAGGTCCCGTTCGCGTCCCAATGCCTCGCGGACGCGTCGCCGTTCGACGAACTGTCCGATCTGGCTGCCGACGGCGGCAAACATCTCGAGCATGTCCTCTTCGGGTTTGCGCACTTCGCGGCTGAAGAACTCTACGATTCCGTGGATTTCGTGTCCGAGTAGAATCGGAAACGCAAACGCGCCGTGCAACCCTTCGGTTTCGGCGACTTGCGCGCGGGGGAAGTTCGCATCCTTCACGACGTCGTCAATCCACGCCGGCTTGCCGCTGGCCCACACCCGTCCGGGGAGACCAACTCCGCACGCGAAGGTCATCTGACGCGTCTTCTCTTCGAATTTTGGCACCTGCAGCGATGGCGTGTGCCACCAATCCACAAAGCGAAGCACCTTGGACTGGCGATCCACGATCCAGAGCGCGCCCAATTCCCAGCCAACGTGTTCGCAAATCGTCTGCAGAATCTGGGGGGTTGCTGCTTCGAGGGTGTCGCTCTCCGCAAGGACGCGCGTGAGGGCGTACTGCACCGCGAGCCGGTTCTCGGCGCGTTTGCGCGCGGTGATGTCGGTGGAGATTCCGCACACGGCTCGAGGCGCGCCGGCGGGGTCGAACAGCAGGAACTTGATCGAGATGTACGTGTGCGGCCCGTCGTCGTGCGGCGCGACTTCCTCGAACTCGAGCGGCGCTCTTTTTGCCAACACTTTGAGGTCGTTCGCACGGAATGCATCGGCCAGTGGTTTCGGAAAGAAATCGTGGTCCGTCTTGCCGATGAGGTTTGATTTGGTGGCGTGGAACAAGGTTTCGAACTGGCGGTTGATGTGGAGGTAGTGACCCTCGAGATCCTTCACGTACACGACCGCGGTGGTGTTATCGAGGATGGATTGGAGTTCCTGCGCGCTGGCGCGTGAAACCTCCTCCGCGTGCAGCCGGGCGGCTTCGAGTTTTCGGCGCGCGCGAGTGTTCCACCACAGCAACACCAGGAGCGCCGCGATGATGCCGACCGCGAACAGAGCCATGGCGAACTCGCTCGGGACGGGATGTTCCGCTGCGCCCAGGGCCGGGAAGGCGGATGCAGCCAAACCGTTGCAAGCGACAAGGACATCGTATGGGCAGGAGTCGAGACTCAGGATGCCGTTCATGGGTAAAGCCCGCGACCATCATACCGACATGCCCGGTTCTGGCAACGACGGAAGTGACACATTTTCTTGCATCCGTGTGAATGCTTCTGGCATCGTGCCGTCAACCAATCCAGACAACCATGAACAGAACCATTGTTTCCTCTATCATCGGCGTGGCGTTGTTTGCCACGGTCTCCCAGGCAGAACAAATCGAGGTGTACCAGATTGACCCCGCTCACTCGGCGGTGCAGTTCAAGATTCGTCACTTCTTCGCCAAGGTGCCGGGCGGATTTACGGATTTCGACGGCAAGATCATCCTCAACCGCACCGACATCGCGAAGTCCAAAGTCGAGGCGACGATCAAGACCGCCAGCATTGACACCGCCAACGAGAAGCGCGACGGCCATCTTCGCAGCGCAGATTTTTTTGACGCCGAGAAATACCCGACGATCACCTTCAAGAGCACCGCGTGGAAGGAAGTCGGGAAGAATGCGTATGAAGTCACCGGCGATTTCACGATGCACGGCGTGACCAAACCCGTCACGCTGGCTGTCAAAGACCTCGGCTCCGGCGCGGCAATGGGCGGTCACCGCGGCGGTTGGGAAGCGACCACCACGATTGATCGCACCGTGTACGGTGTGGCATGGAACAAGGCCGTGGAAGGCGGCGGCATGACCCTCGGCAACGAAGTCGAGATCACGCTCAACATCGAAGGCGTCCAAGAAGCCTCCGTGGCGTCACAGTAAGCAGTTCGTTTATTCCCAAAGCGCAAAACGCCGGGCCTGTTCCCGGCGTTTTGCGCTTTACGTTTTGGGCGCAAGTGTTGTTATTCATCCCGATTCATGACCCACAAGAAGAAAGCCTACGCCGCCGCCGGCGTGAACATTGATTTTGCCGACCGGCTCAAAGCCGGCCTTGGCAAGATGGTGGCGAAAACCAAGCGCGCCGGCGTGCTCGGGAAGATCGGCGGGTTCGGCGGATTGTTCCAACTCGACCTCAAGAAGTACCGGCAACCGGTGCTGGTTTCGAGCGTGGACGGAGTCGGCACGAAACTGCGCGTCGCGGCGATGATGAACCGGCACGACACCATCGGACAGGACCTGGTGAATCATTGCGTCAACGACATCGCTGTGCTGGGGGCGGAGCCGTTGTATTTCCTCGATTACATCGGCACGGGCAGGCTGGAGGCGCACATCTTCAACGGTATCATCAAGGGCATGAGCAAGGCATGCGCGGAGGCCGGGTGTGCCTTGCTCGGCGGCGAAACGGCGCAGATGCCGGGTATGTATCGCGACGGCGATTACGATCTGGTCGGATGCATCGTCGGTGTGGTGGAGAAGGGACAAATTCTCGACGGCTCGAAGGTGAGGCCGGGTGACAAGCTGATTGGGTTGCCTTCGTCCGGGTTGCACACCAACGGTTACTCGCTCGCGAGGGAGATTCTATTCACCAAACTCCGCCATCGCGTGGACGAGTCGAATCCCATTTTGGGCTGCACGATCGGGGAGGAATTGCTCAAGGTCCATCGCAACTACTGGCCGGTGGTCAGAGGACTGGTAACTGGTAATTGGAAATCGGTAAGTGGGCGAAGCAAGCCCAAACCAATTACCAACTACCAATCACCAATTACCATCCACGCCCTCGCCCACATCACCGGCGGCGGATTTCTCGACAACATCCCGCGCGTGTTGCCCAAGAACTGCGACGCCGTCATTCAGCGCGGCACGTGGCCCGTGCTACCGATTTTCCAATTGCTCCAGCGCGAAGGCCACGTGGATGAGATGGAGATGTACCAGGTTTTCAACATGGGCATCGGCATGGTGTTGATCGTCGGCGCACACCCTGCGGATGCAGTGCTTGCACACCTCAAGCGAAAAGCAGAGCCCGCCTACATGATCGGGGAGATCACAAAAGGAAAGGGCAAGGTAATGCTGAAGTGATTGGCCAAGTTGAAACTCGGCCGCCGCAACCGCCCGTCGAATCTGATTCATCACACTCAACAACCAAACAAAGGAAATCGGATATGAAGAAGCTGCTGTGGATCGCCATGATGCTTGGGTTCTGCATCGTTGCGAGCGCGGGACAAACGGTCGCGCCGTCCGCCGATGAGGCTGCCATTACCAGGATTGAGCACGACTTTTATGCCGCAGTCGTGAAACGCGATACCGCAACCCTGGAGCGTCTGGCATCGGACGACTGCCAGGTCGTGGATCCGGGCGGTCAGGTCATCAGCGCCCGGCAACTCATCGCTGACATCAAGACGGGGGCAATGACCGTCGAATCGGCTCGCATTGACCAACTGAGCGTGCGCGTCTTTGGTGATTCGGCGGTTGCGATCGGGTTGGAGACCGAGAAGAGCAAGTACAAGGACGAAGACACCAGCGGGCAATATCGGTTCGTGGACACCTTTGTGAAACGCAAGGGCGAGTGGGTCTGTGTCGTCGCCGTGGTTCAACGCGTCACCGCGCCGAAACCGTAATGGAGAGGAGTGTTCGTTCCCGTATCTCAACCGGTCATCAGCCTCCGCGCGACCTGGTCGGTGGGGCCGACTCCTGGAACTTGGAAGCAATCTGCGGAGGCGTTGCCGGTAGTGCTCCGCGATCGGATCGGCAACTTCATTCGTGACATTCGTGCTGTTCGTCGCTACGTCTGGAACTGATGAAGATTCAGCGTGCATTGATCAGCGTTTCGGACAAGACCGGCCTTGTTGAGTTTGCCCGGGAACTGGCGAAGCTCAAGGTCGAGATCATCTCGACGGGCGGCACCGCGAAGATGCTCGCGGACAACGGCGTGCCCGTGATGCAGATCTCCGATTTTACCGGCTTCCCCGAGATGCTCGATGGACGCGTGAAAACGCTGCACCCGAAAGTCCACGGCGGATTGCTGCACCTGCGCGATAATCCCGAGCACGTCAAGCAGGTGCAAGCGCACGGAATTCAACCGATTGATCTCGTAGTAGTCAACCTCTACCCGTTCGAGCAAACGGTGGCGAAGCCAGGCGTCAAACGTCATGAGGCGATCGAGAATATTGACATCGGTGGGCCAAGCATGTTGCGCAGCGCCGCGAAGAACCACGAGGCCGTCACCGTGATCGTGGACCCAGCCGACTACGCCCCGGTGGCGGACGAGTTGAAGCAGAACGGCGACACCAGTCTCGCGACCCGGCAACGCCTCGCGCAAAAGGTCTTCCAACGCACCGCTGCGTACGATGCCGCGATCAGCACTTACCTCGCTTCCACGCTTCCATCCGTCCAAT
This sequence comes from uncultured Verrucomicrobiota bacterium, assembly GCA_964582645.1. Classification (GTDB taxonomy): domain Bacteria; phylum Verrucomicrobiota; class Verrucomicrobiia; order Palsa-1439; family CAZOTB01; genus CAZOTB01. The sequence goes on from CAZOTB010000036.1 coordinate 27,121, forward strand.
CTTCCACGCTTTCATCCGCTTTCTCCCTCACGCTTCCCAAAGCCCAGGACCTCCGCTACGGTGAGAACCCGCATCAGCGCGCGGCGCTCTACGGCGATTTTCACAAACACTTTCAGCAACTCCACGGGAAGGAACTGTCGTTCAACAACATTCTCGACATCAGCGCCGCCGCGAACCTCATCGCGGAGTTTGATGCTGATCCGCCGACGGTTGCGATTCTCAAGCACACCAATCCGTGCGGTCTGGGCTCCGGCGATTCACTGCGCGCCGCGTGGGACAAGGCATTCGAAACCGACAAGCAAGCTCCCTTTGGCGGAATCATCGTCGTTAACCGCGCCGTCGATCTGCCCATTGCCGAAGCCATCGCTGAAATCTTCAGTGAGGTGATCATCGCTCCGGACTTCGCTTCGGATGCGATGGGGTTGCTGAAACAGAAGAAGAACTTGCGACTGATCCGGCACAGCACCAATTACCAATTACCAATTACCAATTACGACCTCCGCTCTGCCGCCGGCAACAGCTTGCTCGTGCAAGACCGCGACACGAAACGGATAGGGGAATCCGACCTCAAGATCGTGACCAAGCGTCAACCGACCAAGGACGAGCTTCGCGCCATGCTCTTTGGTTGGCGTGTCGTCAAACACGTGAAGTCCAACGCCATTGTGTATGCTGCCGCCGACCGCACGCTTGGGATCGGCGCCGGCCAGATGTCCCGCGTGGACAGTTCACGGATTGCAGTGTGGAAGGCAAAGGAAGCCGGTCTGTCACTCAAGGGAAGCATTATCGCCAGCGACGCGTTCTTTCCTTTCCCGGATGGACTCATCGCCGCCGCAGATGCCGGTGCCACCGCTGCAATCCAACCCGGCGGCAGCCTCAAAGACGCCGAAGTCATCACTGCCGCAAACCAGCGTGGGATGGCGATGGCGTTCACGAACATCCGCCATTTTAGGCACTAAACGCGATTTCGCTCGACGGAATCCTCAGTTTGGCTGTTGACATTCCGTATTTTTACGCCTAAAGATGACTTATCAAAAGTCATTATTGATAGTAATCCAAGACGGAAAGGCCGTATGAGCAAAGCAGCAGACTTTCAGATTAAGAACCTCCATGCCCGGATTGAGTCCCGGGAGATCCTAAAAGGACTCAACCTCTCGATCAACAAAGGCGAGATCCACGCCCTGATGGGCCCGAACGGCTCGGGCAAGAGCACGCTCGCAAAGGCGATTTTTGGTCATCACGAGTACCAGGTCACTGACGGTGAGGTGTTGATCAAAGGCGAGAACATCCTCGAACTCGAACCCGACGAGCGGGCGCACAAGGGATTGTTTCTCGCGTTTCAATATCCTCTCGAAGTGCCGGGGGTTACGGTGCAGAACTTTTTGCGCACTGCGTACAACGCCAACCGCAAGGCGCGCGGTGAGCCGGAGATGGAGGTCATCGCGTTCAACAACTACCTGGTGAAATGCCTCAAGCGGATGGAGATGAAGTTGGAATTCGCGAATCGCTACCTCAACGAAGGGTTCTCTGGTGGCGAGAAAAAGCGAAACGAGATTCTACAGATGGTGATTCTGAAACCTGAGATCGCCATCCTCGACGAGACGGACAGCGGACTTGACATTGACGCGCTCAAGGTCGTCTCGAACGGAGTCAACTCGCTTCGTGGACCAAACTTCGGCGCGCTGGTGATCACGCACTACCAGCGCATCCTGAACTACATCAAACCGGACGTCGTTCACGTCATGGTGGACGGGCGGATCGTCAAGTCGGGCGGGCCCGAACTGGCGTTGCATCTCGAGGAGAAAGGCTACGAAGCGATTCGCAATGAGTTCGCGCCCGAGCTGGTTGCTGCCGGCGCGTAAGCGGAGGAAATTGTTATGGAGAAATCACCACAACTCAGCATCAACGAACAGTACAAGGAGAAGTACGGCTTCCATGTTGCGGAAGAGAACTACACCTTCAAGTCCGAGAAGGGTCTCAATCGCAATATCGTCGAACAAATGAGCGAGTACAAGAAAGAGCCGCGTTGGATGCGCGACTTCCGCCTCAAGGCGCTCGATGTGTTTTACAAGAAGCCAATGCCACACTGGGGCGGCGACCTCTCGGGCATTGATTTCGAAAACATTCACTACTACCTGCGACCGACGGACAGGCAGGGCAAGTCGTGGGATGAAGTGCCGGACAAGATCAAAGAGACGTTTGACCGCCTCGGCATTCCCGAGGCGGAGCGCAAGTTCCTGGCGGGTGTGAGCGCGCAGTTCGAGAGCGAAGTCATCTATCACAGCGTGCAGGAAGGCCTGACCAAGAAGGGCGTCATCTTCACGGACACTGACACGGCAGTCCGCGAGCATCCCGATCTGGTGAAGGAATACTTCGGCACGATCATTCCGCCTGGCGACAACAAATTCGCAGCGTTGAACTCGGCGGTGTGGTCGGGCGGATCGTTTATCTACGTACCCAAAGGCGTCGAGGTCGAGATTCCGTTGCAGGCTTATTTCCGCATCAACGCGGAGAACATGGGACAATTCGAGCGCACGCTGATCATCTGCGACGAAGGCAGCCGGGTGCATTACATCGAAGGCTGCACGGCGCCGGTGTATTCGAGCGATTCGCTGCATTCGGCCGTCGTCGAGATCATCGTGAAAAAGGGCGCGCGTTGCCGGTACACCACGATCCAGAACTGGTCGAACAACGTGTACAACCTCGTCACCAAGCGCACTGCCGCCTATGCCGATGCAACGATGGAATGGATTGACTGCAACATCGGCAGCAAACTGACGATGAAATACCCGGCCGTGTACATGATGGAGCCGGGCGCGAAAGGCGAAATCCTGTCGGTGGCCTTCGCGGGCGACGGCCAGCATCAGGACGCGGGCGGCAAGGTGGTGCATTGTGCGCCGCATACGACTTCGCGTATCACCAGCAAGAGCATCAGCAAAGGCACGGGACGCGCGACCTATCGCGGTTTGCTCAAAGTCTATGAGGGCTGTCACGGAGCGAAGTCGAACGTCGAGTGCGATGCGCTGTTGATCAATGAAAACAGCCGCACCGACACCTATCCGTACATCGAGGTGGATGAACAGGACGTCAGCATCGGCCACGAAGCGCGCGTGTCGAAGGTCAGCGACGAGCAGATTTTTTATTTGATGAGCCGGGGTCTTAGTGAAGACCAGGCACTGATGATGGTGGTCAGCGGGTTCATCGAGCCGTTTACGAAAGAACTGCCGATGGAGTACGCTGTCGAAATGAACCGTCTCATCGAGCTGGAAATGGAAGGGTCTGTCGGCTGAGGCCGAGTTATTCGTTATGGGTTATCAGTTATTGGGAACCCAAGAACCAACAACAAAGAACCAATAACCAACCCCGGAGGGATGGCTGAGTGGTTGAAAGCGGCGGTCTTGAAAACCGCTAGGCCCGCAAGGGTCTCGGGGGTTCGAATCCCTCTCCCTCCGCCAGCAGCAAGTTATCAGTTATCAGTTATTGGTTATCAGTAAAGCAGATGACGACGATCGAGAAAACACAAACCGCCGCTTTCAGCCGGGACGCAGTGGCGCGGTTGTCGGCGCTCAAGGGCGAGCCGGAATGGATGCGTCAGAAACGCTTCGAGGCGTGGCTGGCGTACGATTCGCAACCATCGCCGCGCTGGGAGCGCACGGACATCCGCAAACTCAACTTCAACGCCCTCGCGCCAATCATCGAGTCGCGCAAGTCCCGGCAACTCGACCAGACCGATGCAGCTTGGATCACGACCCCGGGCGGTTACCTCCTTCACAGCGAGGGGAACGTCATCACTCATTCGCTCGACGAATCACTCGCGGCGAAGGGTGTGATCTTCACCGACCTCGACACGGCGTTGAAGCAGCATCCCGAGTTGGTACAGAAGCATTTCATGACCGACTGCGTTACCTCGCAGCACGGTAAATTTCAGGCGCTGAGCGGCGCGTTCTGGAATGGCGGCTCGTTCCTCTACGTTCCCCGGAACGTAGAGGTCGAGCTGCCTATCTCCTCGCGGGTGCTGCTCGAAAGCAGTGGCATCGCCTATTTCGGCCACACGATTGTCGTCCTCGAACCAGGCGCGAAACTCACGTACATCGAGAGTTGCACATCGCCACAGGCGTCGGGCGACACGCTCTACAACGGCGTCACCGAGGTCTTTGTCGGCGATGGGGCGCAGTTCACGCACATTCCACTGCAGGATTGGGGTCGCAACGTCTGGGATCTCAGCACCCGCCGGGTGCTACTCGGTCGCGACGCCTCCCTCAGATCGGTTGCGGTGACGTTTGGCAGCAAACTCAGCAAGCTGAACATCGAGACGGTGCTGCGCGGCGAAGGGGCGAGCGCCGACATGAAGGGGCTGTTCATCGCGAACGAAGGACAGCATCTGACTCACGACACGCTACAAGATCACGTGGTGCCGCACACCACGAGCGACCTGCTTTACAAAGGCGCGCTGCGCGGAAAGTCGCGCTCGGTGTTCGAAGGCATGATCCGGGTTCACCCGAACGCGCAGAAGACCAACGCCTATCAGGCCTCCCGCAACCTCCTGCTCGACACCCAGGCGCGCGCGGACGCGTTGCCGATGCTCGAGATCGGCGCGAACGATGTCCGCTGCACCCACGGCGCCACCGTCGGGCCGGTGGACAAAGAGCATCTCTTCTATCTCCGCACACGCGGCTTGAGCAAACTCGACGCCGAGCGTCTCGTCGTGCGCGGCTTTTTCGAGCCCGTGGTGCGTTGTATTCCGGTTGAGGAGGTCCGCGCCGCGATCTGGAAGCAAATTGATAACGAAGTCATCCAGGCATGACCTACGACATTCAGAGGATTCGCGGCGAATTTCCGCTGCTGCAACAAACCATGCGCGGCAAGCCACTGGCGTATCTCGATAACGCCGCGACCTCGCAAAAGCCTCGCGCGGTGTTGCATGCGCTCGACGATTACTACGAGCATTACAACGCCAACGTCCACCGCGGCATCTACGAAATCAGCGAGAAGGCAACGACCCGCTACGAGGAAGCCCGCGACAAGGTCGCCGGGTTCATCAACGCCTTCGATCGCAGCGAGGTCATCTTCACCCGCAACGCCACCGAGGCGCTCAATCTCGTCGCGTACGCGTGGGGACTGACCAATCTCCAAAAGGGCGACATCATCGTGCTCAGCGAGATGGAGCACCACAGCAACCTGATCCCCTGGCAACTACTCAATCGCCGCATTGGCGCCCGGCTCGAATTCATCCCCGTCTTCGGCAACGGGCGACTCGACCTCGAAGACCTCGACAAGTGGCTCAAGGCTGGGGCCAAACTCGTCTCCGTTACGATGATGTCCAACGTGCTCGGCAGCATCACACCGATCCAGGAAATCGCCCGGCGGTGCCGTGCGCACGGAGCCTTGCTGGTCGTGGACGGCGCGCAGGGCGTGGCGCATCTCGGCGCCGACGTCCAGAAGCTCGACTGCGATTTCCTTGCCTTCAGTGGACACAAAATGTGCGGGCCCACCGGCATTGGTGTGTTGTGGGGACGCCGGGAACTGCTGGAGAAAATGGACCCGTTCATGGGCGGCGGCGAAATGATTTCGAAGGTCGAGTATCGCACCGCGACATGGAACGATCTGCCATGGAAATTCGAAGCCGGCACCCCGAGCATCGCGCAGGCGATTGGTTTGGGCGCGGCGGTGGATTATCTGCAACGCGTCGGCATGGAAGCGATCCACGATCACGAAAGCGATCTCGTTCACTATGCATGGCAACGGATGAACGAGGAGATTCCCGGCATCCGCATGTACGGTCCGCCGCCGTGGGAACGCGGTGGAATTGTCGCGTTCACGCTGGAAGACGTTCATCCCCACGACGTCGCCACTGTGCTCGATCAGGAAGGCGTGGCGATCCGGGCGGGACATCATTGTGCGATGCCGTGGCACAACAAGATCGGCCTGTCGGCGACGGCGCGGGCGAGCTTTTACCTCTACAACACCCGGGATGAGATTGATCGTCTCGTGGCCGGGCTGAAAAAGTGCCAGCACTTTTTCGCACCGAGCGAAACAAAGGTCTTCGCTCTGGGAGGCGGAATCTGATGCCAAACTGGATCAAAACGCTGAAAGTCGCCGACGTGCCGGAAGGTCAGGCACGCGTGTTTGCCGGCGACGGTCAGAGCCTTGCCATCTGTCACGCCGAGGGTCGGTTCTACGTCATAGACAATCTCTGCACGCACGACGGCGGACCGTTGGGCGAAGGCGAACTGGAAGATCACTGCATTGTGTGTCCCCGGCACTACGCCAAGTTCGATATTCAGACCGGCAAGGCGATGACGCTGCCGGCGGTGGGTTACGTCGCGACGTATCCGGTAACAATTGAAGGCGACGATATCCTGGTGGACATCAGTTCGCCGACGCACGCGACCAAGGGCAAAGTTCAGATGACAACGTGAGTGAGACTATGTCGCTCGAACAACTATATCAGCAAGTGATCCTCGACCACTACCGCGCGCCGCGGAACAAGGGCCAGCTCGCGAAGCCGACCGTGGATATCGAAGGCTACAATCCACTGTGCGGTGACAAGATTCACATCCAGTTGCTCATCGGTGACGACAAGCGGGTCAAGGACGTAAAGTTTCACGGACAGGGTTGTTCGATCAGCCAGGCGTCGGCTTCGATGATGACACAGAAGGTGATCGGCAAGACCGTGGATGAAGCGCTTTCGTTGCGCGAAGAATTCAAGAAGATGATGGAAGGCAAGGACGTGGATGCCGAATCGCTGGGCGATCTCGTGGCGTTGCAAGGCGTGAGCAAGTTTCCCGTGCGGATCAAGTGCGCACTGCTGGCATGGGCCTCGCTTAAACAGGGGATCGAGGAGTACACCGCGGCTCACCACGATGGCGCACAACCCCAGACCGTAACGTCCAAACTGGAGGTTCAAGAGTAACATGGAGTCAACCGAGCGAGAATTGAAAGAATCCTTTGCCCGCACCGGCCGTCGTATGACCCGGCAACGGCAAACCGTGTACGAGACGGTGCTGCGCTACAAGAATCACCCGACAGCAGACGAGGTGTTCGCGCGGGTGCGGCGCGAGTTGCCCGACATCGGCTTGGCGACCGTCTATCAAGCGCTCGAAGCGCTGGTCCAGAGCGGGCATCTCTCGAAGGTGCCGCGCGTGGACGAAGCCGCTTCGCGTTATGATCATTGCATCAACCCGCACCTGCATATGCGTTGCGTGGATTGCGGGCGCGTTTGGGATATCGTCAAGGACGCGCCTGAGATCGGCCCGGGGCTGTTTCGGTTGCCCGAAAACCTTCAGGCCGTGGGGTATGTGGCCGAAGTCCGCGTCAAATGCCCCGTAAAATGCTCCCTTTGCACCCGAAAACCCCTGAAGAATTGAGCGCAACTTGAACATCCTACCTATGTTGGTGTCTATTATGAGGAGCTTGCTATGAGAAAACTGGCGCTATCAAGACAAACGCGGCTGCAGATCGAGTTCTGCGACCTGTGCGGAGCGAGGCTTTTCGAGGCGAACCGCAACCGTCGGTTCAAGAAGCGTTGTGTCGTGTGCGCAACCAGCCGTGGCAGGCGCGACGCCGAGGTGTCGTTGCGCCGGCAGACCCAGGTCATTTCGGGCTTCAAGCCTTCCAACTTTTGGAAGTCGCAGGAAAACTGATTCCCTCCCACACCCGGCCTGTTCCCCGCTGAGGACCGCGGTGTTTTCCGATGAGGATCATCCTTTGGATCCTGTTGTCTGTCATCGCGGTGGCGCTGATGATCTTCCTGGCCCGGTATGGCGGATGGATCATCAACGCCTTGCGACAACTCCGGCGCGAGAATCAGGCGCCTCCACGTCCGGCTTCACACCGTCCCCAACCCCTTCTCTGGCGCGATGACCAGATCACGGTGTCGTGGCTCGGCCATGCGACGCTGCTGATCAACTTTCACGGCACGCGGATCATCACCGATCCGGTACTCTTCGAGAACGTCGGGATCCACTTCATCGGGCGACTGACGTTCGGTCCGCGACGGTTGGTGGAGTGTGCGTTATCGCCCGCTGAACTCCCGCCCTTGGATTTGATCATTCAGTCGCATGCGCATCTCGATCATCTCGACGTACGAAGCTGGAGAGAACTGCCGCGGCAAACACGCGTGGTGATGGCCGCGAATAACTCGCGGATCGTGCGCAGACTCGGCTTCTCAAACGTCACCGAGCTGCACTGGGGTGAGACGATCGAAGCGGCCGGGGTTCGCGTGACCGCCATCCAGACGCGTCACTGGGGCGAGCGGTTTCCCTGGAGCAACTGGCACGGCTACAACGCCTACCTTCTCGAGCGAAACGGCCACGCGATCCTCTTCGGTGGTGACACGGCCTACACCGACAACTTCCGCAAGGCGTGCGCTGCCCGACGCATCCATCTCGCCATCCTCCCCATCGGCGGGTACGAACCATGGATTCATTCGCACGCCTCGCCCGAGCAAGCTTGGAAGATGTTTGAGGACATCGGTGCCGAGTATCTTGCGCCGATTCATCACCAGACCTTCATCCTGTCCCGCGAGCCTCCCGACGAGCCGTTGCAGCGCATGCTGGCTGTTGCGGGGGAGCGCCGGGATCGCGTTGTATTGCGCGATGTAGGGCAGACGTTCGTGGTGCCCTGAATCACTAGGGCGGGACAGTCGCCTTCCGCGTTCGGCTCGATTACTTGCCGAGATGGCCGAACTTTTTCTGAAACTCCGCCGGCGTGTAGCCCCCGGCTTCGGCCAGTTTGGCCAGTTCAGCCTTGTCTTGGAAATCCTCGGGGCCGAGTCGGATCATATACTTGCAGGCGACCTGGTATGATTCGGTGCTCGTGTCCACGAAACGGACGCGCGTCTTGCCGCGCTCGTCCATGATGTCGGGGAAATACATCGGCACCATCTTGCCGCCCTGAATGCTGACCATGGCGCCGCTGCCTCCGCTCACCAGGAAACGGATCGCGGAATAGCCGAGGTCGCGTGTGTACTCGCAGTCGAACGGCACCGGCGGCGCGCAACGAACTTCGTAACCGATGTTCTTTTCGATGGTCGCCATCTTCATCTTGCGCGCGGCGAACCGCGCCTCGATCTCCTCCTTCACGGCGCGACCGAAGTTGACCTCGGAGAGCTTCGGGTTGCCGAACTCGTCGTAATCGAGAACCGCGAGATGTTTCTGCTCAAGCGCCTTGAGGTCCTTGTCGGTCAGTTTGCTGGCGAGACCTTCGGCGATCACGGCCACGCCATCCAACCGGCCCATCGCCTTGCGTTTGATGATCGCCCCTTCGAGCACGTCACAAATCTCGGCCAGCGTGACCTTCGGTTTCTTGAACTCTTCGGGGATCATCGTGATGGTGACAGCAGCGGCTTTGCCGATCCCCAGCGCGAGATGGCCGGAGTGGCGTCCCATCGAAATGACAAAATACCAACGCGATGTCGTGCGTGCGTCCTCCATGAGGTTGTGGACGATCCCCGTGCCGACGCTGCGGGCGGTCTCGTAGCCAAACGTGGGCATTGAACCCGGTAGCGGCAGATCATTGTCAATCGTTTTGGGTACGTGCACGACGCGGATGTCGCCGCCGCCCTGCTTCTCGACCTGGCTTGAACTGAACGCCGTGTCGTCGCCGCCGATGGTGACCAGGCAATTCACGCCAAGTTTCTTCAACGAGGCCAGCACGTTGGCCATTTTCTTCGGGTCTTTGGTGGGGTTCTCGCGCGACGTGCGCAGGATCGAACCGCCCTGGAAATGGATGCGCGAAACGCTGTCAATGGTCAGCTCGATGACATGCCCGGTGTCGCCTTTCGCGAGCCACTTGAATCCGTCATACACCCCGATCACCTTCTTCTTTTGGTTGACGGCCTCAATGGTGGCGGCCGCGATGACGCCGTTGATGCCCGGTGCCGGCCCTCCGCCAACGAGGATGGCCACTGTTTCGCGATTCTTGGTCTCTTTGCTCATGGAAACATTCCTTTACCCAGACCCGCATACTATCGGCCTCCGCGGTCGCGACAAGTTTTTTGTTTTGTTCCGGAGTGGCCCGACCTTCGATCCGGTGTCTCAATACATCGGCTTGCAACGCGCAGACGCACGGCTCTCCTCCGTCACACTCGCGCGACGCTGGTAGCGACGAGCGACACGATTCGACAACAGGAGCACGGAGACAGGGTGACGTCATTCGACTTCCGGCTACGAACGCATGCACCGGCTCAATCTTCTCATACCGCAGCGTAACCCATTTTCAAGCTCCCTCGCCCGCAGTAGCCGAGCGCGGCTCCCTCGCTGAATGCGCGCCGGTCACCTTATGAGCGCGCGAAAACCTTCCGTTCGCCCGGGCAAGAGCCGCCTGTTTCTGCTGGATGACGATGCGCTTGTGAGGAGCATGTTTCCACGGGTCTTGAACACCCAACCGGACTTCTTCGTCTGCGGCTCGGCGCCGAACGCTTCGCAAGCACTCGATGCCATCGGGTGCCTCCGCCCCCATCTCGTGCTCGTGGATGTCGTCCTGCTGGGACGCGACGGCCTGGCTCTGGTTCGCGAACTCGCACGCCTGTATCCGCGGACACCGTCGTTGGTATGCTCCGTCCACGCAGACTATCGCTACGCGGAACGCGCCCTGCAAGCCGGTGCCAGCGGCTACATCTGCAAGGACGCCGGCGACCCCGTCATTTGCAGCGCCCTTCGTTGCGTCTTGGCCGGGAAGAAGGTCCTTCATCCCACCCACGCCGAAGCAATGGCCATTCATCTCACCCCCCGCGACAACCCAGTGCAACGGCGCCGATGTGGATCGGCTCACCGATCGCGAGATGCAGGTGTTCCGATTGCTGGCGCAAGGACGCAAAGCGCGCGCGATCGCCGTCCATCTGAAGCTGCGTCCGAAGACAATCGAGCAGCACGAGACGAACATGAAACAGAAACCCGACTGCGGCAGCCGTCTCGAACTGGTGGCGCGGGCCTGTTCCTGGGCGAGTCGGACGCCGATGCCAGAGTCGTGACCGGCCATCGGGAAAATCCCGATGCCGGCTCGGGAAATCCCCGATCCAAGATTCAGGAAAAACCCCATTCCCGGTCGAGTTGGGTTCGTGTACGCAGCGCGAACAGGAGGCCCGATCTGATGCTCCCCTTGCAGCAGGAGGTGCGTCCCCTGCACGACGGGGCGTATCACGAGCGACAGGTGATGCACCTCCAATCGGATGCCCACGACCTCGGTCACGCACCTGTTCGTGCGATCATCTGTGATTCACGATTCCTGTGCATTCATAGCTTCATGATCAACGAAATCTGAAACCAAACCCTACGCCTGCGCGAATGGGTATTTTCCACGAGTTCGCGCGAATGTGATGCGGCGTCACATACGTCCGTGGGCCACGGATCATACCACGCGAAATAATCTGAAGTGTTACCACCCCCGTTCACACGAATTATGGTGGCGCGTTACAGAAATCAGACGATGCGTGTAAACAGGCTGAAGAAGTAGAACAGATGCATTCAAGTTCCCGCAGCGCGTGCTCGTGCAGGAAGCGGATACCATTCTGGAAGCCGCCGAGTTTCAGCTCGGCTTGTTCCTGCCGCGCGCGAACAAGAAGCACGTCACGCCGGCCCCGTCGCCGTCGCCGTCGCCAACACCGACGCCCTCGTAACCGATCACCAACGACTCGGCTTCACGCGGGGCGGTTTTATCGCTTTTCCGCCCTCTCCTTCCCGGGTGGCTCCGAACAAGGCCGGGTCCAACAGATCCGTCCTTGTTTCGTTCTTGGGCTGAAGCTTCACGCGCTACTTGCTGCAAGCTGACGCTTCGTGTTAGGGTGCGCGTGTGTTGAGGACGAAATGACTTCACGAAAGAAAACAACCGAACCGGCAAGCAACCAGCCATCCTTCGAGAAGGCGCTTGAGCGGCTGGAGAAGATCGTCGAACAGATGGAGTCCGCCGAGTTGCCGCTCGAAGAAGTGCTCAAGCGGTACGAGGAAGGCACCGACTTGGTCAGGTTCTGCCAGCAGAAACTCGAGGAAGCCGAGAAAAAGATTGAAATTCTGGCGAAGAAAAAGGATGGTTCGCCCCAGTTGAAAAAGTTTCAGGTCGAGGATCAGCCGGAGGAAACGACGCCCAAGACATCACCGGGCGACGAGGACAAAGATGGCAAGCTGTTCTGACAGCGTGACCGTTCACCCATAACCAACAACCCATACCCAAGAACAAACCTATGGCTCGCTATTTGGACATGATTGATTCGCCGGAGGACGTCAAGAAGCTACATCCGGATCAACTGCCGGTGCTGGCGCAAGAGGTGCGTGAGGAATTGATCAGTGTCCTCTCGAAGAGCGGAGGCCATCTCGGCCCCAACCTCGGCGTGACCGAACTGACCATCGCGCTCCACCGCGTGTTTAGCTCACCGAAAGACCGTTTCGTGTGGGACGTGAGCCACCAGGTGTATGTCCACAAGCTTTTCACGGGGCGAAGGCAGGTATTTTCCAAGATTCGCCAGACGGGCGGGCCCATGGGCTTCGCGTTTCGGGCAGAAAGTCCGTACGACTGTTATGGCGCGGGTCACGCCGGCACGGCCTTGAGTGCGGCGCTGGGCATGGCGAAGGCGCGCGACCTGGCTGGTACCGATGAACACGTGGTCGCCATCGTCGGCGACGCAGCGTTGACGAACGGCATCAGCTACGAGGCGCTCAACAACATCCAGCACACGACCAAGAGGCTGATCGTCATCCTCAACGACAATGAATGGAGCATTGACAAGAATGTCGGCGCCATCTCGAACTACCTCAACCGCATCACCACCAATCCGAACTATAACCGCGTACTTAAGGACGTGGAAGACTTCGTGGCGCGCATTCCGAAGTTTGGCCAGCAGCTCGTGCAATTCGAGCACAAGGCCCTCGAAGCCGTCAAAGGCATGGTCGTGCCCAGCCTGATTTTCGAGGAGTTCGGCCTGCGGTACATCGGGCCGATTGACGGTCACAACATCCCGTTGCTTGTCGAGTGCCTGGAGTTCGCCAAGAAGCAGGACCAGCCGATCGTCATCCACATCCTGACGCAGAAGGGCAAAGGCTACGACATCGCCATCAAGTACCCCGAGAAGTTTCATGGGGTGGCCGCGTTCGACGTCAACACAGGCGACACCAAGAAGGGGACGATCCCGGCCTACCAGGACGTGTTCGGCGACGCGATGGTGAAATTCTGCGATGTGAACAGCAAACTCGTCGGTATCACTGGCGCCATGCCGAGCGGCACGGGGTTGAACAAGCTCAAGAAGGAGAAACCCGACCGTTACTTCGACGTCGGCATCGCCGAAGAGCACGCCGTTTTGTTTGCCGCCGGCATGGCGACGAGCGGCTTTCATCCCGTCTGCGCGATTTACTCGACGTTCCTGCAACGTGCCTACGATTGCATCATCCACGACGTCGCGCTGCAGAACCTCGATGTGATCTTCTGCATGGATCGCGCGGGCCTGAGCGCGAACGACGGGCCTACTCACCACGGCGTGTTCGACATCGCCTATGCGCGTTGTGTTCCAAACTGCATCTTGATGGCGCCGAAAGACGAGGACGAACTGACGGACATGCTCTGGACCGCGCTCCAGCTCAAGGGCCCGATCTTCATTCGCTATCCGCGCGGCGCCGGCGAGGGCGTGAAGATCAAGGACCACCCCGCCGTGTTGCCGGTCGGCAAGGCGGAGGTGCAGCAACACGGCACCGACGTGGCGGTGATTTACTACGGCGCCGTGCAAAGCATCGTGAAAAAGACCGTCGAAGGTTTGCAGGCGGAAGGCAAGTCGGTTGCGGTCATCAACGCCCGTTTCGCCAAGCCGCTCGACCGCGAGACGATCGAGAAGTACGCGCGCATCTGCAAGTGCGTCTGCACGATCGAAGAACACGTGATCATGGGCGGATTTGGCAGCGCGGTGATCGAGTTGCTTGGGGATCTGCACATCACGACGCCTGTCGCGCGGGTCGGCTACGACGACAAATTCATGGAGCACGCGAGCAACAACGACATTCTCCGCGACAAGTACGGTCTCAACGCCAAGGTTGCCCTTGCCAAGATCAAGGAATGCCTGGAGGCCGGCAGGCAGCGGGCGCAGCAGTTCAAGGTCGTCGGGGCGTGAACCGGCTGAGTATGGAGGATTGGGGATTGAGGATGGCCATCCTCGATTCTCCAGCTTCCATTCTCGCACCATGACTGCTCCCACTGTCGGAACCTCTGTCGAGCACACGCTGCTGATCGTCCTCGTTCAACTCATCCTGATCCTGGTCGTGGCGCGCGCAATGGGCGCGTTGTTTCGGTGGATGAGCCAGCCACAGGTGGTGGGTGAAATCGCAGCGGGTTTGTTGCTCGGGCCTTCGTTCTTCGGACGCTTCTTCCCCGAGTTATCGGCGAACATCTTCGATCCCGCGGTCGGTCCGATCTTCGCCGTCCTGAGCCAGCTCGGACTCATTTTCCTGATGTTCCTGATCGGGATCCACTTTGATTTCAGTCATATCTCGTCGAACCGCAAGGTCACGAGCGCCGTCGCCGTGGTCGGGATCGCGCTCCCGTTTGCTCTCGGCCTCCTGGTCGCGCTGCCGCTGCTGGAAGCCACCGCTCCCGGCAGCCACCGTCTTGCGTTCGCGTTGTTTCTTGCCACGGCGTTCTCGATTACGGCCATTCCCATCCTCGGCCGCATCCTCATGGAGTTCAACCTGACTCACACGCGCATCGGCGCCATCACGATCACTGCGGCAGCGTTCAACGATGCCGCCGGCTGGATTCTGCTCGCGTTCGTGGCGGCGCTGGCGAAATCGCAGGCCGCATGGTCCCGCGCAGTGGTGATGCTGATCGCCACGGCGGCCTTCACGCTCTTTGTGATGAGCGCGGGCCGGTGGCTGCTGCTGAAATGGCTCTCACGCTTGAAGCCCGGGCAGAACGGGATTTCTCAAGGCCAACTCGCCGTATTGCTGCTGGCGATTCTCGTGTGCGCGTCCATCACCAACCTGATCGGCATCTTCGCCATCTTCGGCGCGTTCGTCCTCGGCGCCGCGTTGCACGACCAGCATGCCTTCAAGGAATCGGTGCTGGAGAAGTTGCAGGACTTCGTGACCGTGTTCTTTCTGCCGATCTTTTTCACCTACACCGGGCTGCGAACCGACGTGGGCACAATGGATTCGCCCCAGATGTGGCTGTGGTGCGGGGTGGTGGTCTTGCTCGCAATGATCGGCAAGTTCTGCGGCTGTACCCTGGCGGCGAAGGCGGGCGGCTTCCCCTGGCGCGAATCGGCAAGCATCGGCATCCTGATGAACACCCGGGCGTTGATGGAGTTGATCGTCATCAACGTCGGCTACGAACTCGGCGTCATCCCCCGGAGCGTGTTCTTCATGCTGGTGATGATGGCGCTGGTGACGACCTTCATGGCCAGCCCGATCTTGCGCTGGCTGATCCCCGGCAGCGAGTTGGAAGAGCCGTTCTCCCAATCCGATCTCGCCAAGCGCGGCTGGCTGGGGATTCGGTAAGCCGTCATCAGTACGGCTCCGGACACGGCCAGACTCCGTTCCAACCAAACGCCGTCCGCGTGTACCAGCGCACCGACCCATCGGTGGCGAGCGCATTCTTGCCGACCTCCGGTCCATGCAGGGTATGGTTCTGAATGTACCCGCCGTAGAACGTTTGCGTGCTGTCGAAAAACAACGTGCCCTCCGGTGCGTTTCCATACCATAGCCCGCTGTATGGCTCGATCCCGAACGTCCATGCCCCCGGCATCGTGCCCCGCGATCCACCCGCCAATGCGGGTTGCCGGTGTAGTGGATGATCTCCAAGCCGCCCGCGCCGAGATTGTTTTTTAGCAACGGCGCGAGCACCTCATATCCCCAGTTCTGTCCACTGTTCGCAGGCCAGGTGAACCGCAGACTCGGGCAGTAGAATACATGCACGTCATTGTTCAGGTACGGTGCGAGTCGGTTGTAAATGAACGTCGCCGTCGCCTCGGTGTACGAGCCGAAGCCGGCGATCGAGTTGTAGAACGGGCAGGTCGTGGTGGTCTGGTAAATGGGGGCAGTTGATCGAGCGGCGGTGTCGGCAGACAGGCGTTGTTGTCGCCGGGATAGCTGAGGAAGGCCAGGCCCGGTTGGCGCAGGTTGTGTACGCACTGTTGCCGGCGCGCCGATTCCTTTGCGCCTTGCAACGCCGGCAGCAGCATCGCAATCAACACGGCAGTGATCGCGATGACGACCAGAAGTTCGATCAATGTAAACGCCCACAGGTTCTCGCGCTTCCCCGCAGGAAGTTCGGTGCTGACACCAGGTCGAACCGACGTTACCGTGCTCCCGTGATAGCGAACCCTTGTTTAACCTGTAATTGGTTGTGCGGTAATCGCAAGCTTCGAGTGTCGTTCCCCGAGGGCTGAACCATGAAGCGCGCGCGGCAGCGGTTGGACATCGTCTTGGTCGAACGTGGTTTGGTGGAGAGCCGCGAAAAGGCGCAGCGGCTGATTCTCGCCGACGAGGTTCTTCTCAATGACCAGCCGGCGCGGAAGGCGAGCCAATGGGTTCGCCCGGACGACCGGCTTACAGTCAAAGCGCCCGCGAAATACGTCAGCCGGGGCGGGCACAAACTCGAGCACGCCCTGCGTTATTTCGCGCTCGATGTGCAGGGGTTGGTTGTTGCCGATCTCGGCGCGTCCACGGGCGGATTCACCGATTGCCTGCTCCAGCACGGAGCGGCGAAGGTGTACGCCGTGGACGTGGGGAAGGGACAGCTCGCGCAACGGCTGGAGCGCGATCCACGCGTGATTGTGCTCAACGGCGTGAACGCCCGGCATCTCAACGCCGCCGTCGTCCCGGAGCCCGTGGACCTCGTGACCGTGGATGTTTCGTTTATTTCCTTGACCCTCGTGTTGCCCGCTGCCTATCACTTGCTCAAGCCCGGTGGCACGATTGTCGCGCTCATCAAACCGCAGTTCGAAGCCGGGCGGGCCGAGGTGGGACGCGGAGGCGTGGTGCGTAACGAATCCGTGCGTCGCAACGTGGTCGAGCGGATCGAGACCTTTGCCCGCGACACGCTTGCTGCGCGAGTCCAAGGCGTGACCGAATCGCCGTTGCTCGGCCCGGCGGGAAATCACGAGTACCTGATCTGTATCGAAAAACCATGAATACCGTCGGCCTCGTCGCCAACCCCGAAAAGCTCGACGCCGCGCGTGTGTTGCGCGAGGCGGTACAGCTCTTTCAACGCGCGGGGTTCAAGGTGCTGGTCGAGGCGGACACATCGCGCTTACTCGAAAAGTCGCCGCCTGCCTCGCCCCTCGCAGAACTCGCGGGCAAGTGTGACCTGCTTGTGGTGCTGGGCGGCGACGGCACGATCCTCTGGGTCGCCCGCGCCATCCGTGGTGCAACCACGCCCATTCTCAGCGTCAATCTCGGCACGCTCGGTTTCCTTGCCACCATCACGCAGAAGGACCTGGCGAAGACAATTGCAAAAATTCAGAAACGCCAATACCAGACCCAGGAACTGGCGATGCTCGATGTCGCTGTGTTGCGCGGTGAAAGGTCCATCTCCCAACATCGCGCGCTCAACGACGCCGTCATCACCCGTGGCGCGTTCTCCCGTCTCGTCCGCATCGAGGTGACCGTGGACGGCGAGTTGCTGACCACGTACACGGCGGATGGCCTGATCGTTTCGACGCCGACGGGTTCGACTGCCTACTCGCTTTCCGCAGGCGGCCCCATCATCAGCCCGAGCGCGTCCGGGTTCGTCATCACGCCCATTTGCCCTCACGCGCTGTCGAACCGCTCGGTGGTCGTGGGCAACAACTCCGTCATCCGCGCCCGGCTGATCTCGCAGGGTGCACGCGCGCATTCGCCCGAGCCCGTCGAATGCATGCTCAGCGTGGACGGTCAGGAGCAAACGCACCTGCATCCGCTCGACGTGGTCGAAGTCAGACACGGCGCCGGGCCATTGCGGTTGGTGACGCTGCCCGGGCATTCCTACTTCGAAGTGCTCCGGCACAAACTGCACTGGAGCGGCTCCAACGTATGAAAATCGCCCCCTTGCTTCGTCCCGAGTTCATCCTGCTCGACTTGAAGGCGCAAACGCGGCTCGACGCCCTGGCCGAGTTAACCCAGTTGGTCAAGACGCACCCGCACATGAAGGATTTTTCCGCATGCTGCCGGGCCATCCACGAACGGGAGGCGTCGGGCACCACCAAGTTGAGCGGGCACGACATCGCCATCCCGCACGCGCGCACCGATCAAGTTGCGGACATTCTCCTGGCGGTTGGACGCAGCCCTGGGGGAATCGTGTGGGATGTGAAAGAGCCGCAGCCGGTGAGGCTGATTTTTCTCCTGGGCACGCCGAAGAAGATGGTCATGGAATACCTGCAGTTGGTTGGTTCGCTCGCCCGGCTGCTCAAAGAGG
>CAZOTB010000037.1:0-45420 GCA_964582645.1 uncultured Verrucomicrobiota bacterium
GACGGCTCACCGGTCAGCAGGTATTTCTCGGCGATCCCCTGAATTGCGTGCAGGCTCTCCCACCGCGGTTGCGGATTGGTGGAAAACGGCTCCCCCCGCAAGGCGTGCCGGATATAATCGCCGGCGGGCGGTTGCTCGAAGTCCTTTTCAATCTCATCCGCCAGCGCCCGGTAGCGCGGTTCGCCCGTCATCGCGAACAACAGCAACAACCCGTGGTACGGCGCGAGATTGCAGTACAACTCGCCGACCGAATGCAGCCGGCGATCGGTGCCGAGAAACGTGGCGCAGAAAAAATCCCCGAGCCGGCGCGCCGCTGCCAGCGCGTCCGCGTCGCCCGTCAACTCGTGCCATTTCAACAAACCCAACAACACATGATAGTGGCCCCACGCATCCCAAAGTCCCGTCGGCGGACTGTCCGCTCCCAACCGTCGCGCGCGCGGCCACGGCCCGAAATAGCCATCGTCGGCCTGCCCCATCAGCAACTCGCGGACGAACTGGCGGAGCTGCTGTTCCAACGCCGGGTCACGCGTCAGCGCCAGGATCGCGGTCGCGTGCGTGAGATACTTGCCCGCGTATTCCCCCGCCCACGGCATCATGTTCCGCGCCGGTCGCCGGTCGCGCTCGTGGAACATCGCCACCATCCCGGGGTTCGCGTGGGGGGCGGGCTGGACCCATTGCTCGGTGACGGCGCGCAATCGCCGGCCGATTTCGCCTCCCAACGTCAACCGCATCGCCGACACCGGCTTCAGGACTGGATCAATTTGGTAATCCATAAGTGAACTCGGAAGCGCGAGGGTGAACTGTCAGTCGGCGGAATTCAAGCCTGCCAATTCCATCGGACGTGCCACCGGCTGCCGAATTGGGCGCTTGCTTGCCGCGAAGCCATCCCGCATCATCCGCGCGTTGCGGAAGAAATCACCATGACCATTCAAGAACTGGAACAATTCGCCACCGTCGGGGGCTTCTGGGATGTGCGCGATCAACTGAAGACGCACATTTACCAGCGCTCGGAACAGGCGTTTGCCCGGGGCGACGCGGCGCGTGACCGGATCAACTCGCGGGCCGCGTTGGCGCGACGGCAACGAGCACTGCGTCAGCATTTCCTGAAATCCATTGGCGGATTGCCGTCCTGCCGGTCGCCGTTGAACGCGCGGACCGTCGGGGTCGTGGCCGGCAACGGGTTTCAGATCGAGAAGATCATCTTCGAATCGCGCCCGCAGACATTCGTCACGGCCAACCTTTACCTGCCCGATCCGCGACCCCGCCGCCGCGGCGCGGTGTTGTTTCTCTGCGGGCACCACGCGGGCGCCAAACACGTCGCCGAATATCAACGTGTGTGTCAGACGCTGGTTCACGCCGGGTTGGTGGTGCTGGCGCAGGATCCCATCGGGCAAGGGGAACGGTTCAGCTACCACGATCACCGGACCGGTAAGCAGGCGATTGCCTGTTGTTGCCCCGAACACGACTACGCCGGCGCGCAGTGTCTGCCGCTGGGCGACGCGCTCGCCCGGTATTTCCTCCACGATGCCATGCGGGGCGTGGACTACCTGTTGACGCGCCCGGAAGTTGATTCGACGCGCATCGGCGTCACCGGCAACAGTGGCGGTGGCACGCAAACGTCGTTGATGATGTTGGGCGATCCGCGCATCGCCGCAGCGGCCCCCGCCACCTTCATCATGAACCGTGAAACGTATCTGCGCACGGGCATGGCGCAGGACGCCGAGCAGATTTGGCCGGGGTTTACGACGGCGGGTTATGATCATGAGGACATCCTGCTGGCCGCTTGTCCGAAACCGGTGCGGGTGCTCGCCGTGCAATCCGACTTTTTCCCCATCGAAGGCACGCGGCGTACGGTTGAGCGCTGCCAGCGCATCTGGAAACTGTGCGGGCGACCGTCCAATCTGGACCTGGTCGAGGATGCTGCGATTCACTCCTACACGAACAAGTTAGCCCGGGCGGCGGCGGAGTTTTTTGCGCGGCATTTGCTCGGCAAGAAACTTGGCCGGAAGATCCCTTCGGTCGCGGTGTTCGACCCGGCAAAACTCTGGTGCACAAAATCGGGCCAGGTGTTGGGCGAGATTCCCGGGGCGCGCACGGTGCACGACGAGAATCGGGACCGGGTGGCAGCGATTGTCAAGGCGCCGCGCGCCGCGGGGCGGCGCTGGTTGCGGTGGCGGGTGTGCGGACGGCGTCAGCCGTGCGCTCTGAATCCGCGGTTCGTGTGGACGGAGACACTGGAAGAATTGACGGCGGAGCTGGGTTTTTGGTGGAGCCAGCCGGGCTTGATCAATGCGGGCCTGCTTTTCCGGGAGTCGGCTCGAAAAGGCCGGCGGTTGCCCGTGACGCTCGCGGTCTGGGACGGCGGCACGCGGGTGCTGGCGGCGCATTGGGATTGGCTTCGCGCGCAGTGCCGGGCGGGCCGCGCGGTGCTGGTGGTGGATGTGTCGGGCACCGGCTCGTTGCTCTCGCATCCCCTCAACGGCCAGCCCGTGCAGGAGTTTTACGGGGCGATCCATAAATTTGCGGATGACCTTCTCTGGTTGGACGACGATCTGGCGGCGTTGCGGGCGTTTGACGTGCTGCGGGCGCTGGACGTGATCGAGGAATGGCCCGGCCTGGCGGCGGACAAGATCCACTGTTACGCCCATGGTAAACACGGGGTCTATGCGCAACTGGCCGCGGCCCTGGACAAGCGGGTGAAGGCGTTGACCGTTGTTGGTGGGATTGGCAGTTACGCGGAGTTTGTCCGTGCCCGGCAATATGATCACCACGACATCAAATCCATTGTCCTGCGGGACATCCTGCGGCATTGTGATCTGCCGGAACTAAAGGAGTGGAGCAAGCACCTATGAACTCAATGAAAATCGCCGTCATCGGCTGTGGCGGGATGGGGCAGACGCACCTGCAGAGTTTGCTCAAGCACCCGCTCTGCGGCGCGGGGCACGTCGTCGCCGTGGAAACCAATCCGGAAACTGTCGAGAATCTCCGCCGGGAGTTTGGCGTGCCGGTCGTGGCGGAAGTGGAGACCGTCCTCGCCGATCCGCAAGTGATGGCGGTGGTGATCGCCTGTCCCAACCAATTGCATGCGGCCATGGCGATCCGCGCGCTGGAGGCCGGCAAACACGTGTTGCTGGAAAAACCAATGGCGCTCAATGAAACCGACGCCCGGGCAGTTGTGGCTGCCGCCCGTAAAGCCGGTAAGACGTTGCATGTCGGATTCGAGTTGCGGCATTCGCTGCTGCCCCGGACCGTGAAGGAAATGATTGATCGGGGTGAACTGGGCGACCTGCTCTCGGCCCAGGTGATCCATTACCGGGGCGGGTTCTGGCCTGCTTGGAAAGGTCAACGCGACAAGGGCGGCAGCCTGCACTTGATGGAGATGTGCCACATGATTGATCTGTTCCGCTGGTGGAGCGGCGACGAGGTGACGCGCATCGTGGCGGCCGGTAGCCGGCGCAATGTGCAGGATTACTACGAGTTCCCGGATACGCAGTACAACACCTTCGAGTTCCGCAATGGGTTTGTCGCGCATTCCCTGGATTGCCACACCCGCGCGGCGATCCCGGAGCAAGCCGACAAAATCTACGAGGAGCAATACGGTCACCAGTACGAGACCAGCCTCGTCGGCACGGTGCGGGCGCTCCGGTATCTGCCGATCAACCGGGTGCTCTACGTCTACCGGCACGAGCGGCAACCTGACGGCGCCATCTGGCAACGGCTCGAGCGAGTGAATGATTTCTCCAAGACGCACTCGCTGCATGACGTCGCGCACGATACCACCACCGAGATTGACGAGTTTCTGACGGCGGCCCGGGCCGGACAGGACACGCACCTCACGCCCGAAGACGCGCTGCAAACCCATCTCGTCTGCTTCGCCGCCGCGCGGGCGTTGGCGGAGCGCATGCCGGTGGAGTTGTAGTACCGCCTTCAGGCGGCTTCCGCTAGAATTCCGCCTGAAGGCGGGACTACCAACTGGCCCATGACAAAATATAAATCTCCCAACCAAATCCGCCAAGCCTTGCGCGCCGGTCTCGGCCGCTGGCCGCAACGGCCGACGCGGTTCGCGCTGAAAGTTCTTTCTCGTCACCAATTCCAAGGCGTGCAACGACTGCTGCTCGAATACGCCGTCGAACCGGGGGAACGCATCCGCGCCTGGCTGCTCGCGCCGGCGGATGTTGATCTCCGCAACCGGGCAGCCAAACGGCCGGCCTTGCTCTGTCCGCAGCCGCACGGGGGCCAGTTTCAACTCGGCAAAGATTTCACCATCGGTTCGCCGCGCGTGCCGCGGATCTTCCCGCACCAGTGCGCGTATGCGTTGCGGTTTGCCCAACAGGGTTAGGTCTGCCTGACACCCGACATGCTCGCGTTCGGAGAGCGGCGGCGTTTCTGGGGAAGCACTTGTCCAGGCCGTGCACGCCACGTTGCCATTCGATCTGGTTGTCACTGACGGGAACGCCGGGTTGTAGCCGTGCTTCTGCGAAATGCGATTTCCAGTTTCTCGTTTGTCACCAATTCCCGCTTCACAGAAGCGCGGCTACACAACTGCATCAGTGATGATGCCCGCCGGCACCGTGCACGTGGCCATGGTCGAGTTCTTGCTTCGTCGCTTCGCGAAAGCCGACAATCTCCACATCGAACGTCAGGTCCTCGCCGGCAAGAGGGTGGTTGGCGTCGAGCGTCACGTGGGTATCGGTCACCTCGGTCACGGTGAGAATCGGTGAGTGGGCGTCTTTCCCTCCTCGGAACCGATCGCCGACCTGGATCTGCTTCGTCGGGAGCTTCTTTTTTTCGACCGTGTGAACCTTCTTCTCATCGCGGCGACCGTAGGCATCGGCGGCCTTGACGCCGATTCGCTTCTTGTCGCCGACCTTGAGGGCGATGAGCTCGCGTTCGAGACCCGGGATGATCGAGCCGGTGTCCTCGATGAACGCGAGGGGTTCGCCGCCTGCCGAGGAATCAATCTTGTCCCCGGCGGTGTTGGTCAACGTGTAATGGAACGAAATGACTCGTTTGCTCATGGGCGCGCAGAATACGATGCCGCGCCTGTTCTGTCTAAGGAGAAATGAAGAATCTTGCCTTCCCGTCCCGGGCACGGAAAGGTTCAGGGCATGATCCAGTCCGGCCTGATTGCATCCAAACCTCGCACCTCTCTCCGGCTCGGCGTGTATCAGGGAACGACCGAGCCGGGAGCGCTGGAACGCAACGGCGTGAACCCTCTGCGCCTGCTCGCGGAGGCAAACCACAGGGGCGTTGACTTTGCTTGCATGCCGGAATGTTACCTCAGCGGTTACGGCACGCCCAAGGACTTGCGCACGGGAACTGTCTCGATCACAAGCCGGTGGTTCCGCGATTAGGTTCGCCAGTGCGCGTTCGGCGACATGGCAAGCATCGTCGGACTCATGGAGCATCGCGGCAGGGTGCTCTGCAACAGCGCCACCATCATTCAACGCGGGCGATTGCTTGGCGTGTGCCGGAAATCCATCCCAGGGTCGCCGCAGGAAGCGAAGGTCGTCACGTATCTCTGCCGGTTGCCGGTGTTCCGCGCGCACGCTGTGACGTTCGGAGTGATCATCTGCTACGAGGCCTCGACCATCGAGCCGAGCCTGCTCTTGGCGGCGCGCGGCGCACGGATCATTTTCGAGCCGCACTATTCGTTCATCGCGATGGAGAACGTGGACTGGCATCGGCAGCGCGTGCGCAACCACCGCATTGCGCGCGCGGTCGAGAATGGCGTCTGGTTCGTGAAGGCGAACACAGTCACTAAGCCGGGGCGCAAGATGGGCAAGGATGATGGTTTCGGCTGCGGCCACAGTTTCATGCTGGACTCCATTGGGCGTCCCCGGGCCGAGGCGGGAATCTTTACGGTCGGTGGGATTACTGCGGATGTCCCGAAACGGGAAGTCACGGGCAGACGCGAATCGCGAGTGCGACTCGCTCCTGCAGCCGTGCGCGCGCAGGTGACAAAGTTGTATCGGTAACGGTGTGGCAAGCAACTTGGGCGTGTTTGTAGTAGAGCGCTTCAGCGCGGGTTTGTGGCTTGTAGTGCGGCAGGACTCCATTCACGACCGCGCTGAAGCGCTCTACTACAAACGCAGCGGCAGGACCTAATTGCTACTGCAGCAATAGATTCACTCCGCAACGAGGTTTGGCGTTGGCATCTTTCACCTCGGAACCGACCAGCGATGCTCGCTCCGTGGGCATACCGGCTTTTTGCACCAGATACTCCTCGACCAACTTGCCCCGCTCGGCTGCGAGCTTTGCGAGTTCGGCCTCGGGCACGGACACGGTTTCCAACACCTTCCGCTCCATCTCTTCAAATGGAACATCCTTCGGTGCCGCTTCCACCTTTTCTGTTTCCTTCTCTCTCGCACCCACCTTCTGCTCCGCGCGCTTTCCGGCCGCGCGCAGCCTGCGTTCTTCGGGACTTTCCGTCGGCATACCGGCCGCTTTGGGGAACGCATCCTTGATCTTTTGCGCGTAAGCCTTCTGCTCGCGGTCGTTCGGCAGCTCGGCGGCGCCCTTCGCCAGGTCCTTCGTGTTCGCACCTTCGCGGAACAAAACCCGCGCGAACGCGATCCGATCCTCGACGGGATCGAACGACCCGGCGATGCCAAGCTTGAGCCGGGGTCGTTGTTTGAGCGCCTTCGCCAGCGAATCGAGTTTCTTCGTCTCCTTCAACTCCAGCCGCGTGAGTCCCGGCTTGAACGCCACATAGCTGAAGTCCTCCCCTCCCCCGACCAGCGAGCCGAGCAACGCAAATGGGGCCGTCGCGGCCTTGGTGAGAATGTTCATGAATACTTGCAGGATCACCTTCCCGATCTTGAACTTCGGATCGTTCAGGTTTCCGCGGACCGGCACATCGAGCGAGATCATCCCGTTGACATCCGTCAGCAACGCCAGCGCGAGTTTCACCGGCAGCTTCGGCGCATTCGTGCTGCCCGTGGCCTCGCCGAGCGTCAACTGATCGAACTCAATCAGGTTTTCGGCGGTGAGTTCGTTCTTGTTGAGCCGGTATTTCAGGCCGAGCGACAGCGCGCCCTTCTCGATGGGAAACCCGACATACTTGCCGGCGTACGGGGAGGTCGTCTTGAGGTTGATCGCTTTGAACTGCACCTGCAAATCGGTGAACGCATCGCCCGCGAGCGGATTGATCTGGCCGGTGATGGTGAAGGGCGCGTCTCCATTGACCGTGCCGCGCAAGTCCACGTTGGCGCGCTCCACCTCTCTTGACGACAATCCCTTGATGGTGCCGCTGAAATCCTGGAGCGCGATCTTTACGTGCGGCTCAATCGCTTCATCGGCAAACCGTGCTGCGCTGTTCTCAAACACGACGGTGTCCACGGTCACTTCGAGCGGCAACTCGGCCGAGGCGGCCGCCGGGGGTGCCGCGTTGGTGTTGGCGGGCTTCGGGGGCGCGTTGGTTTCGCCATCGGTGCGGACGAGATCGAGCAGGTTGATCCTCCCGTCACCGAGCCGGGCTGCGTTGTTCTCGAGACCTTTGATGCGCAGTTCGTCGAGATGGAGTGTGGTCGGCGCTGTCTCAAATCGGATGCCCGTGAGCGTGATCGCTTCGGCGCGCACGATGGGTTTGTTGTTCTTGGCGTCCACGGTGGCGAAGTGGTTCAACGCCACGTCGCCTTCGAACCGCAGCATGGGCGCGTTGGAGTCGGCGGTCTGGAATCGGAACTGCCCGCTCGTGCTCACGCTGCCATTGGTGATGGCGACGTAAGTGTATTGCTCGGCGTATGGCTGCGCGGGCGGCAACGGGAAGTTGTTGATCTCGACCTGCAAGTTACAGAACAGCGGCGCAAGACCGTTCGTGCCGGCAATCTTCACCGTGCCGGTTTCGTTGGCGCGAAATGAAATCTCCGTCGGCACGATCACGTTGGTCTGGTTCGACACGTTCCGCACCAGGATGTGGAGTTCATCCACTCTGTGCACACCCGGCTTGTGAAGAGTCAGGTCCTCGAACTGAATGCGGTATCCGTCCACGCGCACTTCGTCCACCACGGCCACCCAGACTTTGTTCGTCGCCACCGTCTCCGCAACTTCGGTGACGACTTCTTTCGTCGGCGGAGCCGTATAGGCGAGCAGGTTCACCGTGCCGTCCTTGTTCAGGCGCGGGAGGAGGAAACCGTCCTTGGTCTCGACGCGGCCGACACGGACCGTCTGCTCCAGCACGTTCGCCTCCGTGTCGCTCACCACCAACGAGGGGATGCTGATCAGCACTTCGTCCGAGTCCGGCCCGCGCAGTTTGAGGTCGGCGAGTCGCACGGCGGCATTGGAGATCGTCAACGCCAGCGTGTCCACCGTCGAATCGTACCGGTACGACGACTCGACGGCGAGGGTGCCGTCCCCGATCCGCCAGCGCGAGCCTTCGGGAAGATAGGCTGCGTATTGCTTCAGCGGGATGCCGGTAAGCTGGAACGTGCCGAAGGAACGAAGCGGGTTGACCGAGATATCGCCTTTCCACTTGAACAATTCCCCCAGTCCCGTGCTGATCGTAAACGAGTACGGGTTGTCGGTGTTGGGGTGGGTTCGGAAATTATCGAGTACGACGCGGATCGGCTCGAAGCGATGATGAAAGGGCGTCGCGCGCGAGTTGTCGGTGACATCGAAGCTGCCGCCGTCAATCTGAAGCGCGTCCACGATCACGCGCGGGATCGAAGTGTTCGTCGAAGTTGCCGCGGGGGTGGGTGCGTTGGTTGCCGACGGGATCAAATTCGAGAAGTTGAACGAGCCGTCCTTGTTGATCACGATGGTGGCTGCCGGCTGCACGATGCGGATGGCAGTGAAATTCCAGCTCCAGGTAAGCAAGCTGAACAGCGGATCGTAGTTGACGTAAAATTCGCCCAGCGACGCGAACGGTTTGCCGTCCGGCTCGGTCAGCTTGAGTCCGCGCACGGTGAACGAGAACGCGTAGGGATTGAGCCGGACAGTCTCGACGACGGCCTTGCGATGGGTGAACGCCGGCAGTTGTTTCCGGATCTGCCATTTGATGAGCGCCGGTAGAACGAGAAACCCCAGGATCGAATAGCCGGCCACGATCGAGATGAACCAGAGCGAAAGATCGCGACGATTCGTGCGCGCGTACAATACGAGACGATCCAGCTTCATCCTCGGCGGTGATTATGCCGGGAGGCCATCGTGAGTTCAATCAAATCCATCCACACCCGAACGCCAGACATCGGCCCTTGGCGTTGCTCTCCGGCACGACGACC
This sequence comes from uncultured Verrucomicrobiota bacterium, assembly GCA_964582645.1. GTDB lineage: Bacteria > Verrucomicrobiota > Verrucomicrobiia > Palsa-1439 > CAZOTB01 > CAZOTB01. The sequence continues at coordinate 9,222 of CAZOTB010000037.1, forward strand.
GCGGCGTGGGGGTGCACGGCTGTGGGCCCGATGGAATTGATAGATCCTCCACCAGGGCACACCGCCGTGTGCCCCTGCCAACGGCGCGGACGACAACCGAGCGCCTTTGCGATTCTTACGCGGCCATGCTCTCGACACGTACCGGCTGGAACAACACGGTGTCGAGCTTCCCGGCTTCGTCGCGGATGGTGCCGAAGATCGAGATGTTGCCGTAACGCAACGTGCTTCCCTCCGCGGTTTCGAGGATGGCCTTCTCCAGAGCTGCCGGGAACGGCTTGCCGACCTCGACGCCTTCCACGTGGGTGCCCTGAAACTCCACATGCCGCACGGTGCCGGATGCATCGAGCAGGATCACGCCGATGCCGGTGGCCTGCAACGCGCGGGCGGTCTTGGTTGCCAGAAACTTCTCCTGCGCCAGGTCGCGTTCCAGCGGTTCGGTGGCTTCGCGGACGGCCTGCTTGATCTCGCGGCAAAACACGCCGTCCAGATAATTCAACAGTTCCTCCTGCGCCACGGCGGGCAGCTTGTACGAACTCTCAGCGAGCTTCGCCTTGAGCCGGTCGGCAAGCGGGCGGAAGGTCTTCGATGTCTTCTTCGGCCTGGTCTTCTCAGCGACATCGCTCTCGAGGTACTGAATCAGATCGTCTGCCGCCATGTTGCGATCTTTCATCACGCGACGGAGCTGCTCCAACAGGCGTTTTCCCGCAGCGGCGTCGGGGGTGAGTTCCTTCAGCATCGCCTCGACGGACTTGAGCGAGCGCTCGTTTTCGAGAAACTCGTTGAGCACGACGCTGGCCTTGGCGCGCATCGAGTAGGAGGAGACGACCTCGGTGATGCGTTTGAGGAACTGCAGGGACGCCTTCGAACCGAGCGAGCCGGACTTGCGCTTGAGCTCGTACTCGAGGCTGTGGAGCGAGGCGGCGATGTCCTTCGCGGCGCCGCCTTCGCCGGGCTGTTGCTGGGCGATGTGTTGGCCGACCATCTCGATGTTATGCAGCACGGCCTGCGCAAGCGATTCCTGGTCGAGCGATTCGTCGGCGCCGAACCGGTCCACCACCGTCACGATCTGATCGGCGATCTGGGCCGGGTTGTTCTTCAACTCGTCCATGAAGTCCTTGTTTCCTTCGCGTCGGGCCAGGACTTCCTGAACGAGATACTCGACCACTTCCTTGTCGCGCGGCGTGGTGCGGCTGGGTTGGTCCACGTGCGCGCCCTTCTGGACGATCATCTCGTCCTCGCTGATAAGGCGGTACACGGCGGTGTTGGTCTCGATATGAGTGACGCCGATCTGGTCGAGGAGTGTCTTCAACCCGCCTTCGTTCTCGATGGTGGATGCTTCGAGATGAAACACCTGGAGGAATTTCGCGAACTCGGCCTGTTCCATTCCTTGCGTGAACGCCAGGCTGTGGACCTTGAGCGATTCGAGATGCTTGGCAAATTTCCGCACGCTCGGATTCTTTTCTTCGAGAGGCAGTCCTGAAAAGAGGAGCTTGCCGCCCGCGAAGCTGATGAGGATTTTGCCCTGCTCTTTGAGGATGCCCTGCAGGTGGCTGTACGCGGCGTTGGCGCCTTCGACGACGATCTTGTGGGTGGCAGGATAGACGCTCAGATTGGAAAAAGCGACGCAGAGGCATTTGACCAGTTCGACGACCTTCTCGACGAGGACGGGCGACTCAGGAGTTACGGCAACGGAGCCTTGCTTCTCGGAATTGGCGATCGTTGCGCTCATGGACTTCCTTCCTTTGGCGTTGCATTGCGCGAAACACCGTCGGGCATAGGGGCCGCTGCTTCTGTGCCGCACTGTACACCACGCGGGGAGCGGTTTCAATCAGGTCACCAGCCCAGTGCCGACGTGAGCTGCCGGCATCCGCGCTCGATTTCGCGCATCCGCACGGCGCGCTGGATGGCGGCGGGGGTAGGACGAAGCCGAGCGACATGAGGAAACTGCGCAAGCACCGGGACGCCGCACATCTCTTTGAGGGCGGCAGCGTTCGTGCGTTCTGCTCGTCCACCACGGATCGCTGCCGGACTGTTGAATGCCACGCCGATGACATGGACACCGGCCGTGCGCGCGGCTTCCACTGTGAGCGCGGCGTGATTCAACGTGCCCAGGCCCGGACGGGCTACGATCAGCAGCGGCAGGCGGAGGTTCCGAACAAGGTCGCGCACCGTGAAGCGCGGCGCCAACGGCACGAGCAGACCGCCGATGCCTTCGACGAGAACGGGAGTGAACGTGGAGCGGAGACCGCGGAGCGCGGAGCGGATCTGAGCAACATGCCAGGACTTCCGTTCGAGGCGAGCCGCGACGAGGGGCGCGAGTGGATGGCGGAAATGAATCGGATTGATCGCATCGAGGGAAGCCTTCTTCCCGGCCAACGCATGAAGCAAGCGGGCGTCGGTGCGGTCGCCCGAGGAAATGGGTTTCATGGCGACGGCGTTGATTCCCTGCCTGCGCAGATGGGCCAGCAAGAGCGCCGTGACCACGGTCTTGCCGATGCCGGTATCGGTGCCGGTGATGAAGACGGCGGAATGCTTCATGACCCGAGCGCGGCCGGGATGGATTCGCGCAATGCGGTGACGATCTGATCGAGTTGCTGGTTGGTAACACAATATGGCGGCATGATGACGATCGTGTTGCCGATGGGCCGGGTCAGCACGCCGCGCTTCCGCATCTCCCGACAAACGCGGATGCCCGCTTTCTCATCCCAAGCGTACGGGGTGCGATTCGCGGCTTTGAACACCTCCACGCCTGCGATGAAGCCGCATTGGCGTGTCGAGAGTCGAGAGTCGAAAGTTGCGAGCAGAGAGCCCAGACGAGCAATCTTTGGGCGGAGCGATTCGAGAGTGTGCTCCTCCTCAAAGATTGTCAGATTGGCGAGGGCGGCGGCGCAACCGAGTTGGTTGCCGGTGTAGCTGTGGCCGTGGAAGAACGTTTTGCGCTGGGCGTAATCGCCGAGGAACGCGCTGAAGATCTCCTCCGTGGTGAGCGTGGCTGCCAACGGCAGGTATCCGCCGGTCAGTCCCTTCGCGAGCGCCATCAAGTCAGGAACAACGTCTTCCTGTTCGCAGGCGAACATCGTTCCCGTGCGCCCAAAACCGGTCATCACTTCGTCGGCGATGAGCAGCACACCGTGCCGGGCGCAGAGATCGCGGACGGATCGAAGCATTCCCTTCGGCCAGAGCCGCATTCCCGCCGCTCCCTGAATCAATGGCTCGATGCAGACGCCGGCCACTTCATTCCCCTGCCCTTTCAGCAAGGTTGCGAGTTCCTCCGCGCTGGCGACGCGAGAAACCTCGAACAGCAGCGGGCGATAGACAGCATGGAACAAATCTATGCCACCGACACTGACCGCGCCGAGCGTGTCACCATGATAGGCATCGGCGAACGCGATGAACCTCTTCCGCTGTGGCTGACGTTTGTGCACCCAGTAATGCAACGCCATCTTGATGGCGACCTCCATGGCGGTCGAGCCGTCGTCGCTGTAAAAGACGCGCCGTAGTCCCGCTGGCGCGACCGCGACCAACTTCTCAGCGAGGTGGATCGCGGGAACGTTCGAGAGGCCGAGGAATGACGAGTGTGCAATCTGATCGAGCTGGGCTTTGATCGCCGCGGTGATCTTCGGATGCCGGTGGCCGTGAAGATTGGTCCAGATCGAGGAATTGGCATCGAGATACTGGTTGCCGTTCGTGTCACGCAGGATCGCGCCTTCGCCCGATTCGATGACGATCGGCTCTTCGTTCAGCCAGTCCTGCATCTGCGTGAACGGATGCCAGAGATAGCGGTGATCTTTGGCGGTCAGGGTTTCCACAGCTTGGATAGAACTCGCGCGAAGTGTTGAATGTGTTCGCTGGTGTGCGCGGCGGTCACAGTTACTCGCAGCCGCGCTTTGCCGCGCGCGACCGTTGGGTACCGGATCGCGGGCACGAAGATGCCGCGATCGAGAAGCTGTTTCGAGGTTTCGACCGCGCGTTGTTCGTCGCCGATCACAATGGGTAGGATCGCAGTCTCCGACTCGATGTGGATGCCGATCTTGCTCAACGCACTTCGCAGTTCCTGGACGCTGTCTCGGAGCTTCCCGCGACGCTGGTTGCCCTCTCGTCCTGCGATCAGGCGAACCGACTCCGCGGCGGCGGAGCAGACTGAGGGAGGCAGGGCGGTTGAGTAGATCAGGCTGCGCGCTTTGTTGCGGAGATAATCAATCAACGTCCGCGAACCCGCGACGTAGCCGCCGAGGCAGCCGATTGCTTTGCTCAACGTGCCCATGGTTACATCCACGCGATCCTCGACGCCGAGCAATTCGGCCGCACCGCGACCGTTCGCGCCAAACAGGCCGGTCGCGTGGGCCTCGTCAATCATCAGCCATGCGCCGTATCTGTCCTTCAACTCGACGATCTCCGGCAACGGAGCGAGGTCGCCGTCCATCGAATACACGGTCTCGGTGATGACGAGGGTTCGCGCGCTGTTTCTCTGACGCAAGAGGGCTTCGAGTTTTGCGAGGTGCTTGTGCGGGTACACACGGAGCGTCGCGCCGCTCTGTCGGCAGCCGTCAATGATGCTCGCGTGACAAAGTTTGTCCACGATCACAACATCGCCCGCGCCAACAAGCGCGCAGATGGTGCCGACGTTGGCGGCGTAGCCGGAGGAAAAGACGATGGCGGCTTGTTTGTTCTTAAACTCAGCCAGTGCTGCTTCGAGCCTCGGGTACGGTTCGAGGTTGCCGCAAATCAACCGTGATGCGCCTGCGCCCACGCCGTATTTCTCGATCGCGGCACCAGCCGCCTCTTTCAGCCGGGGATGAGTGGCGAGGCCGAGGTAGTCGTTGGAGGAAAAGTTGAGGTAAGGCTTGCCGTCGAGCGTGATCTGTGGACCTTGCGCGCTGGCCACGGTCCGCAGAGAGCGGTACAACCCCGCCGTACCGAGTTCATTCAACTCCGATTGCAGCGTCGGCTGAAGTCCGGCTCTCGACTCTCGACCTTCAACTCTCGACTCATTTACGTCCACGGGCCGATTCTGCTATCGAGCTGAAAGATTTGTCCAGAAACGTTTTTGAGGGTGGTGAGAAACAGAATGAACCGCGCCGCGTCATCGGGATCGCTGGCGCGACCGAGGACGTTGTCACCGATGATCTCTGCGGCGCGCTCTTCCGTGAGGCCAGCGGTCATGGCCGTTCGCATGAAGCCGGGGAGCACACAGTTCACCTGGATGCCGCGTTTGCCGTATTCCTTCGCGAGGGATTGGGTCAACCCGATCAGTCCCGCCTTGGCGGCGGAGTAATTGGCCTGGCCGAAGTTGCCGAACCGGGCCGACCAACTGCCGATGTTGATGATGTGCCCGCTGCGTTGCTTGACCATGTGACGGAGTGCGAGTTTGGAACAAAGGAATGCCCCTTTCAGGTTCACGTCGAGCACGTGGTCCCACTCGGAGTCGGTAAGCTTGCCCGCAGTATGGTCGGCAACGATCCCGGCGTTGTTGACGAGAACATCGAGGCGGCCGAGTTTTTCGACACATGCATCAATCGCCTGCTTGGCTGTGGATTCATCCCGCACATCGAAGCGGAAGACGGTCTCACCGGTACAAGCACGTTGATTCGACGCGAGCGCGACCTGCCACCCGGCGCCGGCGAAGCATTGCGCCATGGCCTGTCCCAAACCTCCCGATGCTCCCGTGATGAACGCAACGCGCCCGGGTTCCGTCACGGCGCACCTGGAATCGTGGGTAGCTCGGGTACGGGCGGTTCGATAGGTGCGCTGGGCCCGGGCTGGGTGGCAGCCGTTTGCGTTTGGGCTGTCCCCTCTCGAGGGGTGAGGACAACTGCGGAGCGATCCAGGCGGTACCTTAGGCCTGCAGCTTCGGCGATGTAATCGAGCACCTCGGAGGCCCGCGCATCAATCAGGTCGAGCGTGATCTTGCGCTTCCGCACCTCATCGGGAAGCAGTGGGACGAAATTGACGCCCTTGCCCTCCTGATCCAGCCGGCGGGTCTCGTCGCGCAGAAAGTCGAGAGCGGATTCGACCCGTGCGTCTCGAAAGTTCACCCGAGGGATCACGATGCGCTCGAGCCGCGCACGAACCACACGGCTGCCGTCGTTGATGATGGCGCGAGTGAGCACGGTCCGAAGTTGGACTGCGGGACCATAGTGCGGGTATTTCGCCAACACCACCTCCACTTGTTGCAGGGCGGCCTCCAGCTTGCCGTCGGCGTAGAGTTTGCGCCCCTGATCGAGAATCGCTATGTAGTCTGCCGTCGGTTCCGGGGAGGTTTTCTCCATGTCCTGGCCGATCTTGCGCGGCTCGGCATTGGCGCAAAGCATCGCCACCAGCCACAACGCGCTCATGAACACGATTGCTTTCATTTGGCACCTCGTATCAGTTCACCGTGAATGGCGGCGAAGCACAGCGGCAGTTGGCCTGACACGACAAGTTCGTACACGTCCGTGTTCCTCGTACGGGGCGGCAGTCTCAGCGCAATCAAATCCGCCCATTTCCCGCGCTCGATTGTGCCAAGCCGATCCGCCGCGTGCAATGCCTTTGCTCCGTTCACGGTCGCCATCCTCAGGATCGTTTCCGCCGACAGACGTGGAAATGCCCGCCGCAACGCGCGCAACTCGGCGAACATGTCCAGCGTTGCTCCACCCGGGGCCGACGCCAGGCTGTCGGTGCCTACACAGACGTTGACACCCCGGGCGAGCAATTGTTCCAAGCCAAACGGCGGGTGGTCAAAAAACTCATGGCTCGATGGGCAATGAACAACGCTCATGCCACACCCGGCTACGACGCCCATTTCCTGCTCGTCGAGGCCGTTCAGATGGATCCCGAACGTGTGATTGTTCAGGACGCCCTGACGATGGAGCATCTCGAGCGAACTGACGCCGCCGCAGTCGTACATGTCGCGTCCGAGTCGCACAAGCCACTCGTACAACTCTCCCTTACCCTCCTCGAACATCTGTCGTTCATCGGCTGATTCGCAGATGTGGGTCGCCATCAGCAATGGGCGTGACGTTGATTGGCGCTGCAATTCCGCGCTTGCCCGGTAGAGATCGGCGGTCGCCGTGTAAGGCGCATGAGGCGAGAGCCCCCAGCCACCGCGCGAGTTTGGCAGCTTGGAGAACCATCCCTCGGCGGATGAAATCCATTCGCGCCAGGAGCGTTGTCCGGCAAAGTCAATCATCTCCAAGCAGGACCAGACTCGCAGGCCGGTAGCCTGGATGCGAGAGACAACGGGCCACCAACTGAGGACGTCGCACACGCTGGTCGTGCCGCCGGCCAAGAGCATCTCGGCGCCGCGCAGGGCTGAGCTTTCGTACTTTGCATGATCCCAATCGCGCTTGGCGGCGACGATTCGTTTCAGCCATTCTGTGAATCCGGCGTTGCAGGAAACCATGCCCGCCAAATCGGTCAGTTCGAGATGACAGTGAGCGTTGACCAAACCGGGCAGGAGTACGGAATCGCCGAGATCGAGGCATTCGGCTTGCGTTTCTGCCTTCAATTTCGCAGCCGACCCCACCTCCGCGATCTGGGAATCGCGCACCAATACCGCGCCATCTTCGATGGGCGGCCCGGTCATCGGAAGGATGTAACGTGCGCGCAGAATCACGATTCAACCCTACAGAAAGCCGCATCCTCCTCAAGTTCAACCGTCTTACGGCGGGGATAGCGACCCATTATCCAGAGTTTCAAGTGATTGCACAAAGGACCTCACCCGCTCCGGAAGCCTAAATCATAAGGCCTGCGGGCTTGATTTAGTCACCGGATTGCAGTATTGTGGCTCATATTCGAGGGTTTAGTAACAAACAAGGAGGAACAATGAAGATATCCAAGATTCTGGTAACCGGGGTCGTGCTGAGCATCTCCTGCCTGGTGGTCAACCAAGTAGCACAGGCAAAGAAAGGCGGCACAAGCATTCTCCATCTCACGGTGGAGTCGGCCATGTCTGGCAGTGGTGTTGATGCGGACGCGAGCGGCAGCGTTAGTGCCGACACGAAGATTCAAGGCGGCGCGGAGAAACAGTCGCTCGAGATCGAGGTTGAGGATCTCGACACGAACGCGACCTATTCTCTCCAGGCAAAGATCGGTGACGATACAAATCTGGTCGAAGTGGCAACATTCCAAACTGATGCCGCCGGGTCTGCCGCCATCCGCTATGCGAAGCAGGGCCAGGGCAAGGCGAAGGGCAAGCCCGGTGTGTTGCCCGCCGTGCTCGATCCCGTGAGCGACATCCGCGAACTGGCGGTGGTGAACGTGAGCACGCAGGTCGTGATGAGCGCTGACCTCACCGATCCCAGCAAGCTTCAGTATCTGGTCAAACGCGCCATGGACAACGACGGCTTGGACAACGATGCCGCGGCGTCCCTGCGCATCAAGTCCAACGGGGTCAGCGATCAGTTCCGGCTTCGCGCCTCGGGACTCGATCCCTCGGCGGTCTATTACCTCTCGATCAACGGAAGCCTTACCGAAACCATGAGCGATGCGAACGGCGCTCTGGACCTCAGCGAACTCCCGGACGGATCGCCGAGCGTACTGGACATTCACGATCTGGCGGTTCTGAACAGCATCAGCAACAGTGTGTTGAGCATCGCACTTCCGTAATTCCCGTCAGTACCGTTCCGTGCAAAGCTGTGGCCGCGTGAAAGCGCGGCCACAGTCGTTTGTGGGTGGTTCGTTGGAGCAGCCGAGACCCTGGCGAGCATGTTCCCCGAGCACAAGCTGAAGCTTGAACTCCAAACATTAGCCTCGGTTCGATAGCGTTCGGAGTACAAGCTTCAGTTTGTTCCCGGCCTTGTTGGGGATCCGACCTCGAGTCGCGTCGGGGAGGCGGAAACTACTCCAGCGCTTTCTTGACCACCCCGATCAGGTCCTGGATGGGGAAAGGTTTGAGAAGGCACTTCGATTGGGATCCCGAGATGAACTCCCACGACTTTGGGTCTTCCGGATGACCCGTGATGAAGACAAACTTTTCCGCCAGACCGGGGAATAGTTCCGTTGCCCGCGCGTGCAAGCTTGCGCCGTCCATCCGCGGCATGACCACATCGCACACCACCGCGTCGTACTTCCCATGTCTGAGTTTGTTGAGCGCCTCCTCGCCATCGTAGGCAACATCCACTTGCATCTGTTCCTCACCGAGGATGAACTTGAGAGCCTCTGCGAGTTGGCGGTCATCGTCCACGACGAGAATGGCGCGGGAGTTGTACGTGTCCTTGTCAAATCGGGCGGCGTTCTTCGGGTTGGCGGTATTCATGGGTTCACTGCTATTCAAGCAACGGCGATGCCACCAATCAGACTGCGAACCAGCAAGGATTGCGGGACTTGGGCGCGTCAGAAGTATTCCGAGAGCCGCAACGTGGTGACGGCCTCGGCCTTTTCACCGCGCAAATCGGCCAACTTTTCCAGCGACCAATTCACGAGGGCCAGCAGGTCGGCGTATCCCTTGGCCTCCTTGGTCAGCACGCGACGGGCGAAGGCGTTCAGCAATAACTCGCGTGCAACGGAGAGAGGCACATCGGTGCGTCGAAGCGCCCATGCGAGGACGGTGCCCTTGACCTGCATGCGTCCTGCGAGGTCGAATGTGCTCAGAGGCTGGCACTCCCACGCGGCGCGCGTGATTTCGCCCACGGTGCCGCCCCGGAGCAGCGTTTCCACGAGGACGGGAATCTCAGCGCCGTAGCGTCGAACGTCCAGACCGGGCGTGAGCGTGGACGAGTGTTGCAGGGAATCGAGGTAGAGTTGCGCACTGGCGCGGGTGTAACACTTGAAGCCGGTCTGCATGTCGGGAACGAAATCGTACGCGGCGGAGTACCGGGTGTTGACCACTTTCCCTTCGCGAGCCAGAGCATACTTGGCTGCCTCGAAACACACCTCGTTCACCAGCCACTCGTACTCACCGCGGAGCAACCCGAGATGCCGGTGGACGCTCACGCGGCGACCGATGCCCACGACGAGGTCGCTCCCCAGTTCGCGCTGCATCCGGGCAGTGAGATTCACGACGTTCAGCGAATCGTTCACGAGGTGATCGTTGTCGCTGTCGCGAGCGAGGATGAACTGTACCGTCTTGTTCGTCAGAAGCCGTTCGATGCCGCTCGCGACGGCGGCGGCTTTGCCTTGGTTCTGTTCGTTGAAAACGAGCTCGAAATTGCCGAGCTTCTCCCGCACGCGCACGGTGGCTTGAAGCGCGCGTTGTGAGCCGTCCACGACTACCACGACGTTTTCCGCTCTCGCGAACGGGCCGACGTCCACGAGACACGGTGCAAGCACATCCGTCATCTCGTCCAACGACATGTTCTCGGGATACCACACTGGCATGACCATGCCGGCGCTCTCTCGCATCTGGCTGAGGGTGAGCATAACGGGCGGTGTCAGGGAATCTCAGCGACGTACACCTGCGGATGGCCGGTAACGTCGGAGGTGTACATGATCATCCGTTCGTCGGGCGAAAACGACGGATGCGGATGGGTCCATTGCGGGCCATAGACGGTGTCCACTTTCATCTCCATCCAACTGAGCGCCTTGCTTTTCTCGGCGGCCTGGTTTTGTGCCGCGCGCGCCCAATCTTCCGCCACGGCGTAGCGCGACGTCTTCCATTGTGAGCCTTGGGAGGATGAGTTCGGATGGCAAACCGTGCGCTGGCTGCCCGTTGCGACGTCCACAAGTTGAATCCCGATGTCGGGATGCACCGTGTCGCAGACGATCTGAGTGCCGGCTTCGTTCGGAGTGATGTGCCATGCGTTGAAGGTCGCTACGGTCTGCACTTGCTTCGACTTGAGATGAATCTTGCTCAACGACTTCGGCCAGACCGTGAACGCCAGCCAGTCGCCTTCACCGAGGAACGTTTCGTGAACGACGAAATAGTTGTTGTCGTGCTGGTGAAGGCATTCGAGGCCGCTCCCGTCGCGTCGGATGACGTGCATCCGCGGCGCGGGATCACCGGCGAATTCGATCAACGTCTCGTCGCGCGGATGGAATTGTGGATGAATGATCGTGCGATTCCATTCCAACACGACGCACGACTCCGAGCCGTCTGTTTTGGCTGCAACGATGCCCGGCTTGCCCCCACGCTTTGCCGCGGTTGTGATCCACTTCCCGCTGGCGCTGAGACTGCATTCGCCGAGCTGGGCATCGTTACCGAACGAGGCCAGTAGCCGCTCCCGGTAATTGCCCAGACTCACCGCCCAGATCGCACCTTGCCGGGTGAAATACACTTCACTCCCGTCGCAGGAGATGCAGCCGGAGTAAGCGTGCAACCCATCGCAATCAGTCAATTGCGTGATCGCCCCATCGGGGAACGTCAACTTGAAGAGATTGGGCTTACCCGAGCGGTAGGACGTGAAGACGACCGTCTTCTGGTCTGGAGTGAAGCCGCAGTTGAGGAAGTAGAGGTTGACGTTGATGCTCGGATGATTCGTGAGTTGGTGAATCAGCGCTCCCGTTTTCTCGTCTCGCAGCCGCCGATGTTCCGAAGGAAATGTCGCGCCCTTGCCGAACTGTGCCATGCGCGCAGAATAGTGCGGGAACGCGACCCCGCGCAATGGCGAAAGCGCGGCTTGACTATCCATCCCGACGGCGCAACGCTGCCGGCAAAAGAAAGGAACGCATGAACTCAAAACTCTCTCGCAGAGACATGTTGAAAACACTGGGCGTCGGCGCTGCCGCGGTCATGGCCGGGCGATTGACTGGATTCGCCGCCGATCCCAAGTCGGCCCCGGCTGCGGCGCCGAGCAAAGGCTTCACGCTGCCGCCGCTGGGCTACGCCTACGACGCGCTCGAGCCGCACATTGACGCGCGAACGATGGAGATCCATTACACCAAACATCATCAGGCTTACATCACCAACCTCTACAAAGCGCTCGAAGGTCACGCCGATTTGCAGGCGATGAGTGCGATCGAGTTGGTGAAGAAACTCGACAAGGTGCCGGAGTCCATCCGCACGGTGGTGCGCAACAATGCCGGCGGCGACGTGAACCACACGCTGTTCTGGAAGGTGATGAAGCCGGGCGGTGGCGGGGAGCCGACGGGCGCGTTGGCCGACGCCATCAAGAAGGAATTCGGCGAGTTCGCCAAGTTCAAGGAAAAGTTTTCCGACGCGGGAATGAAGCGATTTGGCAGCGGCTGGGCGTGGTTGTGCAGGACCAAGGACGGCAAGTTGGACGTCCTCTCGACGCCGAACCAGGACAGCCCGTTGATGGATGGCAAGACGCCAATCCTTGGACTCGATGTCTGGGAGCACGCCTACTATCTCAAGTACCAGTGGCAGCGTGTCGAATACATCAAGGCGTGGTGGAACGTCGTAAATTGGGACGAAGTGGCCAAAAGATTCGGGGTATCCTGAGTGATCAGGGCTGCTTGCCGGCAGGCTGGTCGGGGGCGGGCCGAAGGGCTGCGTCGAGGCCCTCGACCTCGGGCAATGCCTTCGTCTCAGGAACGACTCGCAACTCCTGCAATCTCCGTGCCCCCGGCAACAGCATCCGCTGGAATGACCCGGTGGCTTCGTTGTACGCACCGACCGCGGTCTCGAGTCCCCGGCGCAGTTTGCCGATGTGCTCGATAAACTTGCAGATGCGGTCGTAGAGGTCCGCTCCCGCCTCGGCGATCTTGCGGGCATTCTCGGCCTGCTCGTGTTGCTGCCAGCTCGCGGCGACGGTCCGCAGCAACGCGATCAGAGTGGTGGGCGTGGCCACAATGACGCGACTCGCCAGCCCGTCTTCGATCAACTCGCGATCCTGTTCGAGCGCCGCGCTGAAAAATGACTCCCCCGGCAGAAACAACACCACGAACTCGGGCGTGTTCTCGAATTGGTTCCAGTAGGCTTTGCCGCTCAGGTCTTTCATATGTTTGCGGACGGCCTGGGCGTGTTTCGACAACGCCATCTGCCGGGCGGATTCCTCCTTCGTCTCGATGGCTTCGAGATACGCCTTGAGCGGCACCTTGCTGTCCACGACCACGGTTTTGTTCTGCGGCAGGCGAACGACGAGGTCGGGACGCAATCGGCCCTCCTCGGTGTCCGTGGAAACTTGCGTCTCGAAATCGCAGTAGCGGCTCAACCCAGCGATCTCGACGACACGCTGAAGCGTGATTTCTCCCCAGCGACCGCGCGCTTGCGGCGCCTTGAGCGCGGACACGAGATTGCCGGTCTCGGCTTCCAACCGGATGCTGTGCGCATCGAGGGTCACCAGTCGCTGCCGGAGTTCACCAAGCGTTTTCGATTGCTCCGTTTCGGACTGCTGCAGACGTTCTTGATATTGCTTCAGGTTTTGCTGAAGCGGCTGAAGAAGCTTCTCGATTTCCTTCTGTTTCAAGGAAAGGTCGCCTTTCGCTCCTTCTTGAAATTTACCGAGAGTCTCCTGCGCCAAAGTGAGAAAGGCCTTGTTGTTTTCTGCGAGGGCTTGGGCGGAAAGGGCCGCAAACTTCGCCTCCAACGCGGCAAGGGCTTGTTGGTGTTGTTTCTGTTGCTCGCTTAACTGCCTTTCCGCCGCCTGCACTTGCGCCTCGGCCTGCCCCACCCGTTCCTTCAACGTGGCAAGCTGTGTCTGCGACTCGCTGTGCGCCCGCTCCAAGTCGGGTATGCGCCGAACTTGAGCCTCGTTTCCGGCAAGTCTCCGTTCACTCTCGGAAAGCGACGCGCGCGTCGTTGCCAGCTCCGTCTCGCGCTGCTGCAACTGCGCGCGCAGTTCAGCTTCGACGGCGGAGGTCCGGGCGAAGGCGAATTTCCGGGCCAATACCCAGCACACGACACCTCCAATCACAATCCCGATCAAGAGCCATAATGCGGAATTCATCCTGCGCCATTGTTCGCGGGCTCGATTGGGAGTCAACTAAATCCACGGTTTGCCGCAGAAATGTGAAGGCTGGGAGTGCCGGCCGAAAGAAAACTACATGCTCGGCACGCTGAAGTTGCAAGTGGTTTGTAAATCGAGCCTTGTGAAGCCAATGCAGCGCAGAAATGAGGCTCATTTCTGGAAAACACGTTGCATTCCCCACACCGAACTGTTACACCCCGCTCCCATGGCGAAGAAGACAGAGACGCCGATTGCGCTTACGGTTGCGGGATCTGACAGTGGAGGTGGTGCCGGAATCCAAGCCGACCTCAAGACGTTTTCCGCCCTTGGCGTATTTGGCGTGACCGCGATCACGTGCGTCACCTCACAAAGCCCCAAGGGTGTCACAGGCATCCAAACTATTGATCCAGAACTGGTTTCGAAACAAATCCGCACCGTCAAGGATGCGTTCAACATCGGCGCGATCAAGACCGGGATGCTGTTCTCGCCCGGCATCATCTCCACGGTCGCCGCGACGTTTCAAGAACTTCAGCTCAAGAACATCATCGTGGATCCGGTGATGATCGCATCGAGTGGGGCGAAGTTGCTCAAGGAAGAGGCCATTGACTCACTCAGGAAGCACCTGCTTCCGATCTGCTCGCTTGTGACACCCAATCTGGCCGAGGCGGGCGTCCTTCTCAACCAGGAAGTGGATTCGGTCGAGATGATGGAGATCGCGGCGCAGGAGATCTACGACACATTTGGCTGCCCGGCGCTCGTCAAGGGCGGGCATCTGCCGAAGGCGCGGCAGGCGATTGATGTGTTTTACGACGGCAAGGATCTGCACGAGTTCAAGAAGCGGTTCATCCAAAACGTGAACTCCCACGGCTCGGGCTGCACGTACTCGTCTGCCATCGCAGCGCATATTGCTCGGGGCAAGCCTCTGATCAAGGCGATCGAACTCGCAAAGCACTTCGTTCAAGAGTCGTTCGAAAACGCCCAGCCGCTCGGCGACGGGCGCTACCTCAACCATTTCTGGCGACGCAACTGAGTCTTCTGGGACCGCGATGGCTGGGGGCAACGGAAACGCCAAGCCTGTCAGCCTGCAGGATCCTCTCGACGCTCCTCCAACCCAGCGCAACAAGCGACCACTGGTGGGCGTCGCAATTCTGTTCGGTGCGGGAATCCTGGCCGGCTCCCAGTTGGCCATCCCATCCATTTGGCCTGCTGTCGTGACGGCGGCCTTTCTCGTTGCCTTCTTCGCTCTCTACGTCACCCGCTTCCACTCGTGGGCGTTCTTTCCCATCCCGATTCTTGCCGGGATATTTCTTCATTTTGACTCCACGGAGATCCATTCGCCCTCCGACCTGCGCAACCTCATTGGCCCAGACGCCCGCAGCCTGATCCTCCGTGGCATTGTCTGCGACTGGCCCGAAACGAAAACGAAACAAACGCCTCGCGGGGAATTGGGCTCGACGTCGCTCACGCTGAAGGTTCACTCAGTCCGTCGCGGCGACCGATGGGAGGATGCCTTGGGCAAGGTCATCGTCCGCCTTGATTCATTCGACCAGCACACCGAGGTCGCGTATGGCGATGAACTGGAGTTGGCGGGCACGATCGAACGCCCGCCGGTCGCGCGCAATCCGGGACAGTTCGATTACCGCCGCTACCTCGCGCGCCAAGGCATCTACTACCAATTTCATCTGCCTCACGCGGGCGACCTCACCCTCCTCGCGTCGCGACGGGGAAATGGCATCATGCAACTGGCCGCCGATGCGAACGAGTATTTCAAGAAGTGCCTTTCGCATGGCATCGAGAGCGAACAGGAGAGTGTCGGCCTGCTCTGGGCAATCGTGCTGGGCTTCCGTCCCGGACTGACGAACGAGCTTTCCGAGCCGTTCATGAAGACGGGCACGCTCCATGTCTTCGCCGTCAGTGGCTTCCACATTGCGCTGGTGGGCGCGATCCTCATCGGCATGCTGCAATTGTGTCGCCTGTCACGCAAATGGAGCGGGCTGCTCTCGATTCCCCTGCTGTTGATCTACACTCTGATCACGGGAGCGCCCGCATCGGCTGTCCGATCGTTCATCATGGCGGCAGTCGTCATCGTGGGCTACAGCCTGCTTCGACCATCCGACATCTTCAACAGTCTTGCCGCCGCCGCGTTGGTCGTGCTGGCAATGAATCCGCAACAACTCTTCGATGCCGGCTTTCAGTTGTCGTTCCTCGTGGTGCTTATGATCGCGCTCTTCACGCCGCGCGTCCACGACCGACTGTTGCGGTGGGCGAAACCCGACCCATTCCTGCCCTGGGACGTCGTTCCCAAATGGCGACGCTGGATGTTCTATCCCCTCAGCAAGACGCTCTTGTTCTTCTCAGTCTCTTTCGCAGCGGTGGTAGGCTCGGCGCCGCTGATCGCGACGTACTTCCACCTCGTGACGCCCGTGGCGTTGATCAGCAACCTGCTCGTTGTGCCGTTGAGCGGAGGAATCATCGGCCTTGGGTTCCTCTCGATGGTCACCGGCAGCTTCATCCCTTTGGTTACCGACTACTTCAACAACGCGAACTTTCTCCTGCTGAACATCACCGTGCAACTGAACGACTGGATGGCGGCCCTACCGCTCGGCCATTGGTACGTGCGCACGCCTCCCTGGCCGCTCCTGCTTTCGTACTATCTCATCGTCGGCGCGATGTTGAGCGGATGGGCGTGGCAGCACAGTTTCCGTAGAAAGCTGACGATGATGGCGGGCGTCCTGTTCCTTGCGGGTGGCGCAGCCTGGTATGTGTCTCCGCAGCCCACTACCATCACCGTCCTCGATGTGGGCGCCGGGCAAGCGGTGGTGGTGGATACGCCGGGATCGAACGATGTGCTGGTGGATGCGGGTCGCCGAACCGACGGGCACTGGATCGTGCGTCCCTACATGCGGCAGCGCGGGATTAGTCAACTCGCCGCCATCCTGCTCACGGTGAATGACATCAATCACGCGGGCGGGATGGCTGCCATCGTCGAGGACGTGCCATTCAAACAGTTCTTCCACTCCGGCTTCCCGTCCCGCTCCAAGGAGTACCGTGAGCTGATCGCCGATTTGGCCGATTCGAACCGCCTGCACATCCGCAACGATGGGGGTCGTGTAGAACTGAGCCCCGCGTTGCGAATCTCAGTCATTCATCCACCGGCAGAACCGGCTGACTCAACCGCAGACGACAACTCCATTGTCTTTGTACTTGAGTCGGACGGGGTTCGCTTCCTCTTCAAGTCCGAAATCGGGGCGAGCGTCGAGGAGCGATTGGCACAACGCGACCTCGATCTCCGCTGCCACGTTCTTGTAACGGGCCAACACCCGAAGGAAACCTGTTGCACCGACGCGCTTCTTGATCGCGTGCGACCGGAAGTCGTCATCATGAACGCAGGCAGCTTTCCGACGTACGCGTATCCGAGGCGCGACATCGTCGAACGGCTCGAACGCCGGCGCATTCCCCTCTACCGCACCGACGTACATGGCGGGGTCGTCGTCGAGCTTCGTGCTGGTCGCTACCGCGTGCAACCGACACTCCTCGGGGAATCCAATGGAAATTCGCACGATTCCAGCGCCTTTTAACCATTTGACAAAGCCTTGGCCCTTCGATACTTTTGCCCCTCTTTTCGAGGAATCATGAGCACTTATATCGCGAAAGACAAAGACATCGTCCGCAAATGGCACGTCGTCAACGCCGAGGGCATCCCGTTGGGGCGCCTTGCCGTGCGCGTGACCAACCTCTTGCGTGGCAAAGAGAAGGTCATGTTCTCGCCACATCAGGACACGGGCGACTTCGTCATCGTCACCAACGCCGAGAAGGTGCGCCTCACCGGCAAGAAGGAGACAGGCAAGTCGTACATGACCTATTCCGGCTGGAAGGGTGGCGAGAAACACGAGACGGCCGCGCAGGTCCGCAAGCGGCATCCGGAGTTGTTGATCGAGCGCGCCGTGTGGGGCATGATGCCGAAGAACCGGCTCGGTCGCCAGCTCATCACGAAACTCAAAGTGTACAAAGGCCCGAACCATCCGCATGCGGCGCAGAAGCCGGAAGCACTCAAGCTGGCCGCCTAGCGACCAATCACCAATTACGAACTCCCAATCACCCATCTCATGAGCACAGCACCTACCGCATCCTGGTCCACCGGCCGTCGCAAGACCGCCGTAGCCAGCATTCGCCTCACGACAGGAGGCGGCAAGATCGAAGTCAACCGGCGCCCGTTCGAGGCATACTTCCCCAACGAAGTCACCCGTAATTTCATCCTTGGCCCGCTCGAGGTCACCTCGTCAGTCGGTAAGTTCGACATTTTCGCCAACATCAAAGGCGGTGGCCCGAACGGTCAGGCGGGAGCGATGCGTCACGCCCTCGCCCGTGGTCTCACCAAACTCAACGCCGAGCTGCGCAAGCCGCTCAAGGAGGCCGGCTTCCTCACGCGCGATCCGCGTATGAAAGAACGCAAGAAGCCGGGCCGACCCGGGGCGCGCAAACGCTTCCAGTTCAGCAAGCGTTAGAAAAGTTTCGGCTTTTGTTGCGAACGACCCCGGGTTAGAAAACCCGGGGTCGTTTTGTTTCTGCCAATGAACCAGATCAGCGTAGGTATCGTCGGCGCGTCCGGCTACTCGGGCGAGGAACTCGTGCGGTTGCTGCTCTCACACCCGCACGCGCGCATCGCTTGCGTCACTTCCCGGCAAAGTGCGGGACAAACGCTCGCGCAGGTGTTCCCGCGTTTCGCCAGCCATCCCACGGCACGGAAGATCAAGTTCACCGAACCACACGTGGACACGATCTGCGCGGCACTCGGCCATCCCAAGGCGTCCGTGGTGTTCCTCGCGTTGCCGCACGGTGTCGCCGCCGAGTTTGCGAAGCCGTTGCTCGAACGCGGCGCGCGCATCATTGATCTGAGCGCGGACTTCCGACTCAAGAGCGCTGCGGTCTATAAGGATTTCTACGGACACGATCATCCTGCACCGGACTTGTTGAGCACGATGGTGTATGGCTTGCCGGAGATTTATCGCGAGCAAATCAAGAAGAGCAACTTCGTCGCGTCACCGGGCTGTTATCCCACGAGCATTCTCCTGCCGACGATTCCCCTGCTCCGCGCCGGCTTGATCAAGCCCACAAGCATCATCGCGGACAGCCTCAGTGGTGTCAGCGGCGCTGGACGCAAGGCGGAGTTGGACTATCTCTTCGTTGAGTGCAACGAGAGTGTGCGCGCCTACGGCATTCCCAAGCATCGCCATCTTTCCGAGATTGAGCAGGAACTGAGCGTTGCCGCGGGAACGAAGGTGACGATCCAGTTCACGCCGCACTTGATCCCGATCAACCGCGGCATTCACACCACCTTGTACCTCGTGCCCGAAGCGCACCTGCGAAGCGAGTCCGACTTCGCATCGTTCAGCGAGTCCGTTGAGCGCTGCTACGCGAAGGCCTACGGCAACGAACCGTTCGTCCGGTTGTTGGAGGGCAAGGCGTTACCCGACACGAAGAACGTCGAGTCCACCAACTTCATCGAGATCGCGTGGCGCCTCGACCCGCGCACGGGGCGGCTGGTCGTGTTGACCGCGGAAGACAATCTCACCAAGGGCGCGGCCGGTCAGGCTGTGCAGAGCATGAACCTCATGTGCGGGTTCGAAGAAACGGACGGGTTAATTTAGACGATGAAACAATCATTCCGCGCCGTGACCGGCGCCATCACCGCGCCGCGCGGGTTCCGGGCCGCGGTTGCGGCTTGCGATATTCGCGGACGTGGCAAGAAGGACCGACTCGATCTGGCGCTCATCACATCCGTCGTGCCGTGCCATGCAGCCGGCACATTCACCACGAACCAGGTGAAAGCCGCGCCCGTGCGCGTCACGATGAAGCATCTGCAAGAACGGCGCGCCCAGGCGATCATTGCCACCAGTGGCAATGCCAACGCGTGCACCGGCACGCAGGGAATGCGCGATGCGGGGTTGATGGCAGAGGAGACGGCCCGCGTGCTGTCGCTCAAACCGTGGGACGTTCTGGTCTGCTCCACCGGCAGAATCGGCACGCCGATGCCGATGAAAAAGGTACTCGCGGGCATCCGGGAGGCGGCAGGAGAGCTGGCCGACGCGAAAACATCCACAGGCGCGAAGGCCGGCGAACTCGCCGCCAGGGCGATCATGACTACGGACAGTCTCGTGAAACAGCTCGCGGTGCGTTTCCGCCTCGGCGGCCGTGCGGTGAGCATCGGTGGAATCGCAAAAGGAGCGGGCATGATTGCGCCCGGCATGTCCGAGACGGGTGAGCCACCGGCGCTCCACGCTACAATGCTGTGCTTCCTCACCACCGATGCCTGCGTCGAGAAACGCACACTCCAGTTGTGTTTGAACAGAGCGACTGCGCAGTCGTTCAACTGCGTCACAGTGGACGGCGACATGAGCACCAATGACACGACACTGTTGCTCGCCAACGGCATGGCCGGAAATGCCCCGCTGTCGGAATCCAATCCCGAGCTCGCAACATTCCAGTCCGCCCTCAACTTCGTCACAGTCGAGTTGGCAAAGCTCATGGCCCGCAATGGCGAGGGCGCGAGCAAGCTCGTGACCGTCCGCGTGATCGGCGCGACGTCGAATCGCGATGCGCAGATCGCCGCGCACTCGATTGCAAACTCCTGCCTTTGCAAGACCGCGTGGTATGGCGGCGACTCGAATTGGGGACGAATCGTGGACGCCGTCGGCTACAGCGCCGCGAAGATCGTCGAGGAGAAGGCGGATGTGTCCTACAATGGTCAGTACGTGTTTCGCGCAGGCCAGCCGGTAAAGCCCACCAAGCGGCTGAACAAGATTCTTCGCCAGAAGGAGTTCACCGTGGAAGTGAATCTGCACATCGGCGATGGCACTGCCACCGTGTACACGTGTGACTTGACCCACGAGTACGTGGACATCAACAAGGCGAAGGAATAGTAAATGGTAACTAGTGAATGGTAAGTGGTAGTTGGGCCGCCTGAATCACGAGCAACTCATTGCCAATTACCAATTACCAATTACCAACCCCATGCAATCGCTCATTGAGAAGTCAAAGGTTCTCATCGAGGCACTGCCGTACATCCAGAAGTTCCGCGGCGCGACCTTCGTCGTCAAATGCGGCGGCAGTTTCATGGAGAACCGGGAGGCAGTCCGTTCGATGTTGCAGGACGTCGTGTTCCTCGAAGCCGCCGGCATCAACCCGGTGCTCGTTCACGGCGGCGGCAAGGCGATCACCGAGCGGATGAAAGCTGCCGGCATCCAGGCGAAGTTCGTCGGCGGGATGCGCGTGACCGATGCCGAGAGCATGAAGATCGTCGAGGAAGTCCTCTCCACCGTGCTCAACCCCGAGTTGGTTCAAACGATCGAGTCGCTCGGCGGACGCGCGCGGGGCGTTCCCGGCAAGGAAGTCATCCGCGCCAAGCAACTCAATCCCGAACTCGGATTCGTGGGGGACATCATAGGGGTGGAAACCAAACCGCTGCTTGGTCTGTTGCGGAACAGCATCACACCGGTGATAAGTCCGATCGGACGCGATCAGACGGGTCAGGTTTATAACATCAACGCCGATGTCGCTGCCGCCGATGTCGCAGTTGCGTTGAAAGCCCGTCGGCTCGTTTACCTGAGCGACGTGAACGGACTGCGCCGCGTCCCAGACCAGGAGGACACGCTGATCTCCACGCTCCACGTTGCCGAGGTTCCGAAACTCATCCAAGCTGGAGTGATTGACGGCGGGATGATGCCCAAGGTGCAGAGTTCCGTCCGCGCCATCGAGGGCGGTGTTCATCGCGTTCACATGCTCGACGGCAAGCAACCCCACTCGCTCTTGTTGGAGATTTTTACGGATAAGGGCATCGGGACGGAGATTGTGAAGTGAATCCATCCGATCCCATCAAATCTCTCTACGACTCCCATGTCATGCCCACATACGGGCGCTTTCCGCTGGTACTGGTGCGCGGAAGAGGGTGCCGCGTGTGGGATGCGGATGGGAAGGAGTATCTCGATTTCGCGGCGGGGATTGCTGTCTGCTCGATCGGGCATGCGCACCCGGCGCTCGCCGAGGCGCTGGCGAACCAAGCCCGCACCCTCGTTCACACGTCAAACCTTTACTACACCGAGCCGCAGGGGTTGCTGGCGAAAAAGCTCGTCGAGATCGTGGGCGAACCCGGCAAGTGCTTTTTCTGCAACAGCGGCGCGGAGGCGAACGAATCGCTCTACAAACTGGCGCGCAAGTTCGGCCACGACACGGGCGGCGGACGCTTCGAGATCATCACGTTCGAGAACTCGTTCCACGGTCGCACCCTGGCCGGCATCGCCGCAACGGGACAGGAAAAGGTGAAGAAGGGATTTGAGCCGCCCGTGGCCGGCTTCGTCCACGTTCGCTTCAACGACCTCGACGCGGTCCGCGCTGCGATCAATCCACGAACCGTTGCCATCCTGATCGAGCCGATCCAAGGCGAGAGCGGCGTGACGCCTGCGAAGCCGGAGTTCCTGCGCGGCTTGCGGCAGTTGTGCGACGAAAAGAACCTCCTGCTGATGTTCGACGAGGTGCAATGCGGTCTTGGACGCACCGGCGCTTGGTGCGCGTTCAAGGCATTGCTCGGCTTGGACACGATCTACCCCGATGCCATCAGTTGGGCGAAAGGCATTGCCGGTGGCGTTCCGATGGGGGCGATCTGGACGCGGAAGCGCGAGGTTCGACTCGCCGATGGGACGACCAGGCCGCTTTGCGATCTGCTCGGCCCGGGCACGCACGCCTCGACATTCGGGGGCACCCCGCTCGCCTGCACCGCAGCGTGGGCGGTACTTGATGTCATTGAGAAGGAAGGCCTGCTGCAGAACGCCCGCGAGGTCGGCGCTTACGCCGGCTCTCGACTCTCCACTCTCGACTCCCGACTCATCAAAGAAGTCCGCGGCGTCGGCCTGATGATCGGGATCGAACTCGCTGCAAATATCGCCGATCTCAAACCATCGCTGAAAGCCGATGGCAAGACCCCCGCCGCGCTGTTCATCGGCAAGCTGCACGAAGCGGGCCTGCTCACGGTTCCCGCAGGAACCCACACGGTTCGCTGGCTGCCGCCGTTGAACGTGACGAAGGCGGACGTGGATGAAGCGATCGAGAAATTCCAGCTCGCGCTAACGAATTGCCAGGTAGCCGTGTCGAATGCACCATGATGTTGTTGATTCGCTGCGGAGGCTTCGTCGGGTGGCTTGCCATCCTCCATTCTCCATCTTCCATGCTTGCTGCAGAGACTTCCCCGCCGCCCGCCAACGTCGAGTTCGTGCCGGTGCCGCAAGCCTGCACTCTCGCGCAACATCCCACGCTCCCGGTCCTCTACGTCGGCTGTTACGGCTTTCCCGAGCAGAAGAATCTGATCACGTTCGGACTCGCCAACGACGGCGCGATCCTTACCCGCACGCTCACGGTCTGCGACGACTATTTTTCGGTGGACGGCAAGAAGCCAGAGTACCTCTACCGCATCGTGCCTCGGCCGTCGGTGCTGCCGAAACAGAATGCGCTCATCCTCGCTTGTTGGCCGGACCATCCCAGCGGCTACCTGGCCAACTCGAACAACAATTTCTTCGCTGTCGTTTCTCTGGACGATCAGGGGCAGCCGACAGGATTGCGGAAGGCATTTCGCAGAACGTTCACCGGGGAGCAAATCATCGCCGCGCGTGCCGAGCCGACAACGCACCGGTTTTACGTCGCCTACTACGTGTATTTCGGATGGTTTGAGCTCGACGAGACTTGCCTCCTGACCCCGCGCGAGTTTGTGCCAATGCCAGTCCCGATCAATCAAGGGTACTGGACATACGTCCCCGCGTGGCGACGGTTCTTCACCATGCCGCCGAGCGCATGGCTGACCCTCGTCCAGATCGCGCCCGACTTTCGCACCGCCGAGTTTGCTCAACGCATCCCCACCGTGCCCGGCTCGCCGCTCGGTGGAAGTCTCGAAGTGAGCGAGGCGCTCCGGAAAATCTATGTCCTCGGGAACGACGTCGGCCACGAACTTGGCGTCCACCCGATTTCCAGGGACGGTCGGCTCATCGGGCTGTCGAAGACGTTTTCGGTCGGCCCTGCGTATTTGATGCGGGTGGATTCCAAAGCGAAGAAACTCTACGCATTCGGAACGGATTGGTTGCGCGTGTATGCGCTCGATGCCAACGGTTACCCTGCGGGCCAGCCCGCTTTGCACTCGCTTGCATGCGGCGTGATCCGCGATGTGCTGGGGGATGAAGCGACGGGGAAGCTTTACATCGCTTGCAGTGATCCGCCGAAGAAGTAGGCCAACATCACGAAGCTGTCGCGCCGGCTTCCGACTCCTCCAACCGCTCCTCGATGGTCATCGCGGTGGACTGCACCCGGCAAAGATGCGCGTACAAGCCATCCAATGCCATGAGTTCTTCGTGCGTGCCGCGCTCGATGACCCGCCCGGCTTTGAGCACCAAAATCTGGTCCGCGTCCCGCACCGTGGAAAGCCGGTGGGCAATCACGAAACTGGTGCGATTGATCATGAGCCGCTCCAATGCTTCCTGGATCAGCTTCTCGGTTGCGGTGTCCACGCTGGCAGTGGCTTCGTCGAGAATCAAAATGGGCGGATCTTTCAATAGCGCCCGGGCGATGCTGACGCGCTGCTTCTCGCCGACGCTCAGTTTTACGCCGCGCTCGCCGACGCGGGAGTCGTAGCCTTCCGGCAACCGCTCGATGAATTCGTGGCAGTTGGCCGCCTTGGCCGCAGCGACGAGTTCCGCCTCGGTCGCGTCGAGTCGGCCGTACTGGATGTTCTCGCGGATGGTGCCGTTGAACAGGAACGCCTCCTGCGTCACGATCCCGATCTGGCGGCGCAGCGATTCCACCGTCACGTCGCGGATGTCCTGGCCGTCCACGAGGATCTGTCCGTCCGTCACGTCGTAGAATCGCGTCAGCAAACTCACCACCGTGCTTTTGCCTGCGCCGGTAGGTCCGACCAATGCGATCGTCTCGCCCGGCTCGGCTACAATGCTGACGTCGTGCAGAATCGGCAGCCCCTTCCGGTACTCGAAACCGACGTGGCGAAACTCGACACGGCCTCGCACCCGTCCGCCTTTGCCGAGTTCGAGAGCGCCCAGCTTTTCACCCACCTCCACCTCGGCATCAAGGATGTCGAACACCCGCTCGCCCGCCGCGCGCCCGGCCTGGAACATCTGGTTGAGCCCGTGCAACTGCCGCACCGGCCCGTAAAACATCCCGAGGTACGCGAGAAAGCCGACGAACACGCCCACGCTCATTTCGTCTTTCACCACCGCGACGCCACCGAGCCAGAATACGATCCCGTAGCCCAGCCACGCCACCCATTCCATCGCCGGGTTGTAGATAGACCATGCGCCCATCACCCGCAGCATCGCCCCGCGCAACCCCTCGGCCTTGTGCTCGAACCGACCGAGTTCGTGCGGCTCGCGTCCGTAGCCTTTGATTTGCCGGATGCCCTGCAGGTTGTCGTGCAACAACGCGTTCAGCGCCGAGGTCGTTTCGCGCACCCGGCGGTACCGCTTGTGGGCTGTGGAAGTGTAGATCAGCGCCCCGAGGATCAAGAGCGGGATCGGCACGAGCGCCCAGAGCGTCAGCCGCGGATCGAATTGATACATCATGTAGCCCACGCCGACCAACCCGAGCACGGAGACGGTGCCTTGCTCGATGCCATCAATCAGCACGCGCTCGACAGAGTTGACGTCGTCAATCACGCGCGTCATCAGGTCGCCCGTGGCGCGCTGGTCGAAGTAGCGGACGGAGAGGCGCTGTAATTTGTCGTACAAATCGCGGCGCATGTCGAAGATGACGGATTGCTCGAAGCGGTTGTTGAGCTGGATGCGCAGGAAGTTGAAGAAGTCGCGAAGGAAACACGCCAGCAACAGCCCGCCCGCCATCCATGCCACCAGCTCCAGTCGCCGTGTTTCCAGCGCCTCATCAATCATCAACTGAGTCAGCTTGGGAAAGGCGAGCCCGGCGATCGTGGACAGGATTGCACAAACCATCGTGCCGACGCCGTACCAGGGATACCGGCGCAGGTAACCAAACACCCGGGTGAAAATTTCCCGCGCCGACCGCTTTCGCGCGATCATCGTCTCATCATTGACCGTATCGTGCCAGACCATGGCCAATGAGCATAGCGCACGGAAGAGCGCAATGCACGCATGTCATCGCGGCGGTCTCATCAAGGGGGCATCCGTGCCGCACGGGTTGGAAAAGTGAATCGGCGAAGCCGAACTCAGGAGGTGACCGTCAATTCCCGGGACAGAATCGCTTCAAACGTTTTTCGCAGGCGATCCTTCTGTTTGACCACCGGCTTGTGCGAGTCGAGTTTCTTCTCCAAACAGAGACCGGAGGCAGCCTCACTGAGACGAAGCAAGCGATCTCCGTTTGTCAGCTTGACCAACTCAATCTCAATTTGCCTTTTCGCTGACATAGACTTACGGCTCGCCGAACCCAAAATGCTGCAACATGCGATCCAGGTTCTCTGGCGAAACCAAACCGACCATAGGATGCATCTGACGGGCTGCACGCTCAAAATCAGCCCCATTGAACTCGATCACACTGAATGGAGGCTGATCGCTGGCCACCGCTGCGGCTTCAAGAATCTCGTGATACAGGGTGACGGACAGTTCCTCATCGTCCAATCCTGGCGAGACTTCCAAACGAAACTCCCGTCCTGAAATCGCAGTCCGTGCGATGGCTGGCCGCCCGATGGCATCGGTAAGCTGCGTCGGATGGACGGATATGCGAGATGACAAAGCCTGCACGCAGTCGGTGCCGGACGAACGGCGAGAGATCAATCACAAGGCAGCCTCCGCGATCATCGAGCCGGGCGACTACAAGAGGCCGAGTTTCTTCACGCAGGCGCGCAGTGTTCCCATCTCAGCGTCTGAAAGCGAATAGTACGGCTTCCGCCGCCAACGTTTGGCGATGCCGTACAGTTCCAGCATGCCGTGAATGCCCGCATCAAAGCCGCCTGGCAGCTTGGAGATGTGGTCGAACCACGGAATCTCGACGTCCCGGATCACAGCGCGCGCCTTGCTGAGGTCGGCCTTCTGGATCGCCTGCCAGTAATCATGAGCTACTTTCGGACGAAACGTGACAAGCGTTGAAAGATAACCGTCACAGCCGTATGGGTGAATATCGAGATGGTTCTGCTTGAGGCCACCGGACCAGACCGCCCAATGATCGGAGACGAGCAACGCCATCTTGCGACCAAAGTCGCCGCAGAAATCGTCTTTGACCGCAACGATTCCCTTCACCTTCTGCAGACAGAGCTTCAGCGCAGCCATCCCGAACGCGGCCCCGCGTGGGATGAAGATGTTGGTGACGACCATCACAGGCATGTGTTTCGCCACGGCCGCGTAGTGCTCGACGAGAGTCTCGGGCGTCATCGAGTGGCCCCAATCGGGTGGCATCACCATGCAGAGATCGGCGCCGGCCCCGCGGGCGAACTTTGCGAACTCCACGGCGCGGTTGGTGTCGTAGTAGCGATCCGCCGCGCAGACCATCGCGCGACCACGTACCTGCTTGATCGTGAACTTCGTGATCTCGGCGATTTCCTGGTCGCTCAGGCAAAGGTAATGACTGTCGCCCGCCGTCAGCAGCACGGTGCGACTGCCGCCGGTGATGTTTGCTTCAATGACGTTTGCCAGTCCCTTGAAGTCCACGCTCCCATCACGATGGAACGGTGTCCGGATCGAGCCGGAGGGGCCGGTCAGTGCTGCTCGGATTTCATCCCGGTTCATTCTCGATCGCATAGTTTTCCTTTCGACTGTCGCTTATCGCTTTCCTCAACTTCGCCATTGTCCGAGTGAGAGTCGGGCCGATGCTGTTTTGCGGAATGCAGAGCAGCAATTCGATCTCCCGGTACTTCTTGTTGTGCAGGAATACCAAATCTACCAGGGAACGTTCCCGGGCAGAGAGTGTGGCCAGTGCCTGTGGAAGCAGTTCCGCCAATTCGGGATCGAACGACTGCTCTGATTCCTCGGCTGGAGTTTCTTCGACCAGCGCGTCCAGCGGCACGCTCACGCACTTGCGTCGCCGCATCACGCCCACACTGCGGTTGCGCGTCAACACGTGCAACGTCGGCAACCACTCTCCCTGCGCGATACATCGGCGCAGCAACTGACGGTCGTTCTGGAGGAGGTTGCGCCAGTCTTCGGCGACGGCATCCTCGCAGTCCTGCTCCGACGCCGCAAAGCCGTACGAGGCAAACGTGCGTCGGGAAGTCGCGAGGAGCAACCCCGAGTATTTCTCCACGATCTCCCGCCATGCGGCAGAATCATCGTGCAGCAACCGCTGAAGCAGGTGGGTTTCGTTCGCGCCGGACATCTGAGGCGGGAAAATATCAGCCTCCGCGAGCCGAAGGCAATCAGGAACGAAGGGCGAACGAAGGGCGAATGTCTAATGTCTAACCCGGATATTTCACAATCAGGCCGCACGTTGTGTCCGAATTCTTATTTACACCCCACTGACTTTTCTTTACCCCCCAAACGTTTACAAATGAGCCGAGTTTTGCTTTCACGCAGCTTTCTTCATGGGAATCGCTCCTTCCAGCAGTTGGTCCAGTTCGTCGTCCACGGCATCCAGCGCCCGCTCCAACGGCGGCGGCAGCCCATGAACCGACCCCTCCAGCACCGTCAGCAACGGCCGAAACGCCCGCGCCTCCAATCGCGCGTACAGTCGCGCCAGGTTCCAGCCCTCCCACGTCAGGTAGTACCGATGGCTGTCCTCGGCCCGCAGCAGCAGTCCCTTGTGCCGCAGCCGCCGCAAGTCGTAGCTCATCCGTGCGGCGCTGTCCTCGGCGAGCGGACACCCCAGCAACGCCGCGACTTTCTCCCGCAACTCCCGATTGCGAAAGCCGTGCACCAGGAAGCCAAACATCGTCAGCGCCAGCATCAGCGCCATTACCCGCAGATCGCCCAGCTTCAAACCCGATGCTCGTTGACCGTCTTGGGTCACGGTCGGTTGCACCACCGATTGGATGCAGGCGGCGCTCACGCCACAGTTGTGGCTGGCGCGTTCCACCTCCAGCAAACGACGGTTGACCTGGCGACCCCTCTGTTGCAACAACGGCAGATTCTCCAACCCCTTCTTCCAATCGAAATGCTTCGCGTCGCGGAACGTCCCCTCCGTGCGCAACGCCCGACCCTCCTTGAAATCCTGTTTCAGATCAAAGTGCTTGTACTCGATATGCAGGCTCGGATGTACCCCCTGCTGGATCACCCCCGTGCGAAACCGACCCGGCGCGCGCCGCCTGATCTTGCGCGGGAAGAGCAACTGCACCCGATCCGGCCGACCTAGGTCCAGATTGTCGCGGATGACCTCCTCGAAACACCGTCGCCCGGCCAGCGGCCGATCCAGCACCTGCGTCAGGCTCAGCTCCATCTGCCAGATCGACAACTCATAGTCGAAGCCCGCCTCCCGATCCGACTCGGACAGCGGCAGCGGCAACCGCTCCAACCATCGGTCCAGGAACGCCTGCACTTGGGTCGGCGAGAGCGAGTTGGCCAACGCCTGCAACCGCGCCGGCGAGGCGATGGGATGGCGGCGGTGCTCCGAGAGGAAGGAACTCAGACCGCCGCCGGTTTGCAGGCGGGGCACATAGCCATGGAGGTAGAGCCGATCGATGCATTCGAGTTGCAGGGTGACAGGCCCGTCCAACAACGTTTGAATAGAGATGGGAGTGCTCATATGCGCGAAGACTACCCCCTCGTCGGTTTGAGGCCGAAGACTTCGCTCCAGCGGGGTGTGAATGAGAACAGCAGCACGGCACTCGAGTCGCGTCTGGAATATCCAAGCTAAAGCTTGTACTCCAAACTTGAGCAAAGACAGTTTCCCGTTTATCGCCGTTCCCCCGACAACTCGATGCCCGGCTCGTTCTCGCGGAGCACGGCGGTCTGGTTCGCGTCCACGAGCGCCTCTTCCTTGAGCCGACGCACGCGGACGACCCCCTCGAACACGGTGATCCGCACCGCACGCACGAGGTCACGCCGTTGCTGCGCTTCCTGACCCGGCGAGGACTGACACACCGTGACCTCCTCCTTCTGACACGTGACGCTGAATCGCGTGCCGACCACGGTGACCTCACCGAGCGGCGTTTTGACGGTGAACCGCTTGCCGCCTTCCTGCTTTGCAACCGAAGCGACCACTTCGCCCTCATTCAGTGTGAGCGTCGTAGTGCCACCAGACGATTCTCGGAAGCTCAGCTTCGTTTCCTGGCCGAGTTCGACTTTCGACCCATCAGCAAAATCGGCGCTGGTCGGCAAGGTTGTGGTGACGATCACCCCGCCCGGTATAGCTTCGCCAGCCGCCAGGATTTTCCCGTTCGTAAGCGCGAGCGCTCCTTCCCGAATGTGAGCAGGCGTTGTTCGCCCGAAGTGATTGAAGAGCCACACCGCGCCAAGAAGAAGGGCGACAGACGCGGCGATCTTGAGCGCCACTTTCCAGCGCGAGGGAAATGGGACGGTGTGCGGCGTGGCAGCTTGCCCCTCTTGCCCTACTCGAAATGATTCCCGTCGGCCTGCCGCGTCGCGGCCAATGCGTCCGACACCAGCTTTTCGAGCTTTTGCGGGCCTATTTGTTGGGGTTCTTTCGACACAGCGCCGGTTTTCTGCTGTATATGCGGCGGACAGGCAGGTTTCGTACATGGAATCTGCAGGAATGTGGACGAAATCAGCGGCGCGCCATGGTTTGCGTGCATTCAACCGCCTGCGCGCATCTGTAACCGAATGAAATCAATGCTTCTGTCGCTCGTTTTGGGAATCGGTTTGCCGCACCACTTGCCGGGCCAAACCGTCGTCACCTCGCCGCCGCCAGCCCATGTGGTGTTCGTTCCCAGTCCGTACGCTTGGTCGGTGTACAAACACCCGACGCTGCCGGCCTTGTACCTCGGCTGCATCACCGCGCCGGAGGCAAAGAACCTCGTCACGTTTCGACTCAACGGCGACGGCTCGTTGATCCCGGAGAGTCGGAAGGAATGCGACAACTACTTCATGGTGAACACCACGAACGGCGTTCATAATCATTGCGTGTATCCCCCCGCCCGAGCGTGCTGGTGGAGCAACGGATTCTCTATGTCACGGCGAGCGCGGACAGTCCGGCTGCGTGTTACGCCAACACCAACAACAACGAGATCGCCGCTCTCTCGCTCGACGAACAGGGGCAGCCCGCGAAGTTGCTTCGGGCATTTCGTTCCAGCCACGCGGCGCGGAGTACTTGCGTGGACCAGCGATACCGTCTGGAAGACTTACACGCTGGACGCCGACGGCCATCCCCGTGGTGAACCGCAAGTCTCCCGGCTCAATGGCGGCAAATCCGGGACGTGTTCGTGGATGAAAAGTCCGGCAAGGTGTACGTGGCGTGCACGGAAGCACCGAAAGCAAAATGAAGCACGGTGCGCTTTCCCCTACCAATCCGTCGGCCGGTAATCCTTCAGAAATTTGCCCCAGACGTGTTCGCCGTTGTTGAAACCGGCGATGATCGGGTCAACGATCCGCGCGGCGCCGTCCACGCTGTCCAGCGGCGGATGGAAGCGATGCTCTTTCGTTTTCCGCGCGGCGACCTGCGCCGGGTCTTCATCCGTCACCCAGCCCGTGTCCACGCTGTTCATGTGGATTCCATCGGCGTGATAATCCGCCGCCGAGGTGCGGGTCATCATGTTGAGGGCGGCTTTCGCCATGTTCGTGTGAGGATGTCGCGCGGTTTTGAACTTGCGGTAGAACTGCCCTTCCACTGCCGAGACGTTCACAATGTGCTTGTCCCGCTCGGGCGTGCGCAGCAGCAACGGCTTCAGCCGCGCGTTCAGGATGAACGGCGCGATGGCGTTCACGAGGTGCACTTCCAGCAACTCGACGGATGGCACTTCGGAGAGCGTCAGCCGCCACGAGTTGCGCTCGCGCAAATCCACCTGCTGAAGGTCCTGGTCGAGTCGGCCTTCGGGGAAAAGATCTTTCTGCGCCGCGAGTTCGTCGGGCAACAGCGGCACCTGCGATAGCGACGCAGCGTGGGTCAGTCCGGCCACCTCGGACATGCGCCGCTCTATCAGCGTCGCGCTGCCTTCCGGCAACAGATGATACCCGCGCAACCCTTCGTACGCGCCGAGCAATCGTCGGACATGCTCAGGCATGTCGTGCAGGGACGCCGATTCGCGCGCCATCATGTGCTGATAGAAATCGGGCGGACGACGCACCGTCTGGCAGGCGTTGTTGATGATGAAATCGAGCCGCGGCCGGGTCGCCAGCAAATGCCGGCAAAACGCCTCTACGCTCGGGGTGTGGCGCAAATCCAGTCCGAAGATTTCGAGCCGACTCCCTCAGCTCGCAAAGTCCGGCTCGGCGGCGTAACGCATCGCCGAGTCGCGAGGGAAGCGGGTACTCACAATCAGATGGGCACCGGCCCGCAACAACTTGAGGCCCGCCTGGTAGCCGATCTTCACCCGCCCGCCGGTGAGCAGTGCCACGCGCCCGCGCAAGTCTGCGAGCTCGGTTCGTTTGCGGAAGTTCAACTCGGCGCAACCCGGGCAGAGCTGATCGTAGAAATGATGGATCGTCTTGTAGTCCTGCTTGCAGATGTAGCAATTCTGCGGTTCGACCACCTCGCGGAAATCGGGATCGTCTTCGATCTCCTGCGGCTCGATGCCGGTCGGCGGATAGACGTTGGGCGTCGTGATTACCGGTTTCTGTCGCCGCTTCCGAATGCCGGTCGCTGCGAGCTTGGCTTGATCGCGCTGCAATTTCGCCGCGTTGCGTTGCCCCACTTTCGCTTTCACCAACCGCCGCCGCGCTTTCACATCGGGGCAGTAAATGTCCCCCGCGACGGCCTGCAATCGCAATCCATCCTCGACCGACAACTCCGCCAGTAACGCCCGGTTCCGAGCCACCCGCTCCAGTAACTCCGTAGCGGCTTTGAGCTGCTCGGCGAGGGGTGTGTTTGACTTGGCTGACATGGTTTCGAGCGAGCAAGGTAACAGCCGCAACCGCGACAGGCGAAGTGAAAATGCTCGCCATGCCGCCCGGCCCATGTAGAAGCATGAGCAACATGATTGACCTGTCACAATCGCCGTTGAGCCAGACGGTGCCGACAGACCCGGGCAGGACATGGGTGAAAGAGTCCAAGGTGGCGGTGGATGCGCCGCCGGATGGTGATACTGCTCCCCTACCTGAGGCTGAGTGGCCGCCAGGAGCCCGGCGCACCGGCATATGCGGGGCTGTCAGCCCGAGGGTCATTGTACTGCCGGGAGGCGGCTATCGGATGTACTACACCCAGATCCTGCCGCGGCCTGGTTTTCCTGCCGGCGCCAATGACTATGATAATGCGACGACCCGCATCCTGAGCGCCATCTCGTCGGACGGCGAGATCTGGAAACCGGAGCCGGGTGTGCGACTTTCATCCCAGCAAGGTGGCGCAGGCGAGTGGCGCGTTGTGTCCTCCGAAGTCGTGCCCGTGGCCGGCTCCGCCCACCGGTTGAGGATGTACTACGAATGTTGTGGTGGCCCGCAGTCGGAGCCCAGCTCGATACGCAGCGCCGTTTCCGATGACGGTGGCCTGGTGTGGACGCTGGAGCCGGGAGTGCGACTGGAAGCCAGCGGTCGGAACTACTCGGCGCCCAGAATCGTGTTCCTGGACGATCAACGCTGCCGACTGTACTGCCTTGATCGCGGTAGAGGGATCATCAGCGCCTTGTCGGAGGATGGGGGTTTCACATTCCGCCCGGAGCCGGGCCTGCGGATCGCCCAGGACGGTCGCTACGACGTCGTTGTGGCCTTTGCCCCCGAGATCGTGCGTGTGGAAAGCGGGGGCTACGTGATGTACTACGCGGGGTACAGCGCGCCCAACCGGGCATACATTCTCCGAGCCGTGTCCGACGACGGCTTGAGTTGGCGGAAAGAAGCCGAACCGGTCCTGTCACCTGGCGAGGGTACTTGGGACGCAGCAAAGTGTTCCGAGATGTGTGTATGTCGCCTCCCGCAGAAACCAGGACGGAAGCCCGGCTATCGCATGGTGTACGAAGCGTGCGACGGGACCGCCAAGAACGAGCGGGGCGTGTGGCGCATCGCGAGCGCAACGTCGGCGGTGTGAGCACCGGTGCAGCGATGGAACGCTCTGCTTGGTCAGTAGCCCGCGGCTTTGTCCACGAGTCCGACCAGCGGCTGGCCTGCCCGGTAGCGGCGCAGGTTGTCGCAGAACGCTTCGATGCCGCGATCGAAGTGTTCGCGCGAGACGACGCGATGGTGCGAGATCAGGAGGTTTTCGAGATCCCAGAGCGCGGAATCAGGCGCAGGAACGATCTGCAAACTGGCGCCGGCAATCTGCTGCGCCCGCAAGGCCGTTTGCAGCGCATCGAGATCGTAGATTGCCGGGCGACCAGACACATCAATCAGGTAGGCGGTTGGCTTCATCGCGGCAAGCTGAGCCGCGCCGATCATGCCGCACGTCTGTTCCGTGAGCGGGACCGCTACTATCACGAAATCAGACTCAGCCAGCAATTTGGGAAGTTCAGCCCGCGAACGGCGGGACACTCCGACCACGGTCATCCCGAAACACCGACACCGTTTGGCGATCTCGGCGCCCATGTTTCCCAGGCCAATGATGCCCACCGTTTTGCCGTGCAGTTCGGTCGGTTCCTGCTCGGCGAATGTGCGCTTGGGCCGTTGTCGGATGTCGTATTCCAACTTGCGCGAGAACGCGAGCATCACGCCGAGCGCGTACTCGGCGGCCGGAATGTCGAATGTGCCCTTGAGACACGTGAGCGGGACCGGACTGGCTACGAATTCGGGGAACAGCGCATGGTTGACTCCACCTGAGAACGAATGAACCCACCGCAGTCGTTTCGCCGCGCGCAGCATTTCCGCGTTCCAGTGGCCGACGCAAACGATCTCGGCGTCGGGGATGAGTTTGAGGATTTCCGCCACGTCGTCGGAGCAAGCAATCTCCAGCTCAGGGATCGCGTTTCGGAGGCGATCCAATCCGCGCGGGGGTTTCCAGGTGAAGAAGAGTTTCATGGTCGAACGGCTCACGTTTGGAGTGCACGCTTCAGCTTGCTTCAGGACACGCACCACAGGCAAGCTGAAGCTTGAACTCCGAACGGAAGCAAATGGAGCGCCAGGATCGCATCACGACTCATGCTCGTCTCCTTGCCGGATAAAACCTGTCCAACTTCCTGATCGCGGATTGGACAAACCCGCCGATGCCCAGGCCGGGACGGTGCGGCAACTGAAGATATCCGTCCTTCAGCACCGGTGGACGCTCGACGATCTCAAAGTTGTTCAACCAGACTTCGTCGTGCGTGCGTTTGTTCCAGCCGACCGACTCCAGGCACGGGTATTCGATCATGTCGCCGGTCTTGATCGTGGCGAGCAGATGGATGTGCGACGCCACGCACATCGCCGTCCATGGTCCGTGCGGCACACAAAGGATACCGGCCCTCTCCGCCCTTTTCGCCACGCGATGGAACTGCATGATGCCTATTTGCTGCGCATCCGGTTGGACGATGTCCAACGCGCGGCTTGCGATGAATGGAGCAAACTCATATTCCGTGGTCAGGCTTTCACCGGTGGCGATTTTGACCCTCGCGGACTTCGACAGCTTCTTGAATTGGTCGAAGTCGTGCGGCACCAGAGGCTCCTCGAGAAAATAGACTCCGTACTTTTCCAGCAGGCGCGTCGCGGCTATGGCCTTCTTCGCGTTCCAGCCGTCCTCCCAATAAGCCGGGCAGCCAAAATCAATCATCAGCCGCACCTTGGGACCGACCGTTCTTCGCATCGCGGCCAGATTTCTCTCATCTTCGGGCTCGAAACAGTTTCCCCAGCCGTACTTGATCGCTTTGAATCCACGTTCGAGGCACCACTCGCATTCGTGAACAAGCCGCCGTGTCGTTTTCTTCATCCATGATCCGTTGCGCGCCACGGTGAACAACGTCGCGCTTGCATACGCCATCACCTGCTTCTGGACCGCCCCTCCGAGTAATTTGTAGAGTGGTTTCCCGGCTGCCTTGCCGGCCAAATCCCACAGAGCCATGTCGAGAGCAGCCATCGCATTGACGGCCAAGCCTCCCTCCGATCCCCTGCCCCGCCGCGCCTGCCATTGCTCGAACATTTTCCGCCAGAGCCGGGCGGGATCGCGCGGGTCTTCGCCGACGATCAAACTGCGCAATGAAATCGCGCCGTGCTCGATGATCGGTTTGACGATCGCGAGGGGAGCGTCTGTGGAACCAATGCCGGTCTGTCCGTCGTTTGTCGTGATCTCGACGAACGTCACGTAACCGTGGCGTGGACCAAGCACGTTGATCTTTTCGATTCTCATCGGGATGACTTTGCTTGCATGCCGGCTGGCATTTCGACGATCAAGTCAATTGGGTCCGCTGGGGAGACCACGGAGACTCGCCAACCCGGATATTTCACAATCAGGCCGCACGTTGTCTCCGAATTCTCATTCACACC
>CAZOTB010000038.1:0-44399 GCA_964582645.1 uncultured Verrucomicrobiota bacterium
TGGCGTGCAAGACGGTGGCGAGCTCACCGGTTTCGAGCACCTCGAACAACGCGGCCGCATGCGTGGCGGTTGTCCCAAACAATGGATACGCCATGGCGACTTTGCCGCGCCACTTCGGGTCTGCCAGGTCGAAGATCGAGCGCGGAGCTTCTTCGGCTTTGACCAGATCGGTGTTATAGACCAGCACGCGAACCCGGGCGGCGAAATGACGAGTCCGTCCCACCACCTTCTCCTGTTGCAGTTGCATGGTGCGCGCCATCTCGTTGTTCCAGAACACGTCGGCTTGCGGGTTCTTCGATTCGGCGCGGAGGCGATTCACCAAGCCGACCGACTTCACGGCTTCGGAGTCGAACACGGTTTTGACACGGATGCCGGTCTTCTTCTCGAACTCTTTGAGGATTGGCTCCGCGTGCATCTGGTCCACGGAGCAGTAGAGGACGACCTCGTTCTGTTTTTGTTGCGAGCACGCCGAGAGAATGACCGATACCGCGACGAACAGCGTGGCGACCATCGTCCTCGTCCTCGTCCTCGTCGTCGTGGATCGAAACCGGATATTCGAGGACGACGACGAGGACGAGGACGATTGGGCGATGTTCATAGGACACGGCGATGAAACAAGTACCACTCCACGCACAGCAAACAGAATCCGCCCAGCGCGATCCAGCGCCAGATTTCCATGTTGGCGGTGAGCAACCGCTGACTCTCGACTGCGCCGAACTTGCCGACGGCGATCTGCTCGCGAGGCGCGATGTTCGATTCGTCCTTGCTCAACAGGTTCGAGCAGAACTGAATCTTCTGGTCGTCAACCTTCGCCTCGTACACGCCGACGGCGTCGGTGTGTTTGTACACCAACTCCCGCGCCTTCTCCTCGACCACCACCGACTCAACCGACTTGTCGGGGCGCGTGACTTTGATGTTCGTCACGGTCTCCTTGAGCGGCAGACGGATCGGCTCGCCCGCCTTCACCTGGAAGAGCGCGGCATCGGGCCGGTGAGGGTTGAGCCATTGGATGGCGTTGGCGATGAAGATCGGGAAAGATATGCGCAGCGGCCACCTGCTGTCCAGCAGGTCGAACGTGATGAACACGATGCGCTGATGGTTCTGTTCGCCGGCAAGGATTAACGGCCCTTGCCGCGACTCAACCACTACCTGCGCCCAGTCGGGCGGTTTGACCTGAAGTGCTTTTGCGATCGCGACGTATTCATCAAGCTGGACGTGCCGCATCAAGTCATGATTCGATTTGCAATCGATGATCTCGGTCATGGGCCATTCCAGCTGGCCAACGATCTCGAAAACTTTCGTGGCGTAGCTGTGAATGAACATGCAGTTGCCGCGTGGCAGTTCGGTGATGCTCTGAAAATCGCACACGACCACATCGTAATCGAGCGTTGGCTTGAACTGGTCGGGAGTGATCTTTGTGACCTGCACGTTCGAGCCGATGGCGAGAGCGCGTTCGAGGAAACTGTTGCCGCGTGTGACCAGCAGCACCTTCACCGGCTGCGGCGTGCGGTTGACGACATAGGCGACGTTGTCCACGGCGAGATCGTCGTCCACCTTGAGCCGGGCCGTCAGGATGCCGTCGCGCGCGACCGCGGCGGTGATGAGCTGCTGGGTTTCGTTCGTCGCCGCAAGGGTGACCGGGCGGACATCGAGGAGCTGATCGTCGAGCAACACCTGCAAGTCGGCGGTGATTTCGCGGTCGAAGAAGTTGGCAATGCTGATGTAAATCTCGCTGCGGCTCGCGTCGCTGGCGCTGGTGCGGACATCGAGCGCAGTGATGCCGACGTTGTGGGCTGACTTGCCGAGCTTGAGGTAATGCAATCGCAGGCTGGCCGACTTGAGCGCCTCGGGTTCGGGCACGGCGCCGTCGCTAAACAGATGCACGTCGGTATCGGCGACGACCGGAGCGGCACCTTCCGCAGACGTGACGCCGGAGAACGCGAGCGCGAGCTTCACCGCCTGGCTGATGTCGCTGGTGGTGTCCTCGACCGTGAGTTCGTTGATTGCGCGGCGGATTTTCTCCTTCTCGGAAGTCGGTGAGCAGACGACCGAGGTGTGCGATGCCGCCTTGACAACCATCATGCGGTCATTGTCGCCAAGTCCGTTGACGAGCTTGAGCGCTTCGCGTTTGGCCGCCTCGAACCGGGAGGGCGACTCGTCAGTCGCCTGCATGCTGGCCGAAGTGTCAATGATGGCGATCTGCAGTTTGCTCGGCTTGGCCTTCGCCGCGAAGTAAGGTCGGCTCAACGCGAAGATCATGAGCGCCAGCGCGAGCAATTGGAGCAGTAGCAGGAGGTTCTTACGCAGTTTCTGGAATGGCGCGTTGGCCTTGGCGTCCTGGATAAACTTCATCCACAACACGGTGCTCGGCACCACGCGCACCTTGCGCTTGAGCTTGAGCAGGTAGAACAGGATCACGACCGGAATCGTGAACGCAAAGAAGAAGGCGAAGGGAGCGAGGAATTTCATGAACGGACAGAGTGAACGTCGAACGTCGAACGTTGAACGCTGAACTTTGAATGTGTCATGCTTGAGCGTCTGATTGCTTGGAGCCTCGCTTGTTGCTTCTTGCCGTTGCGATGCTCGACTTGAAAATGCGTATCAACTCTTCTGTCTCCCTGATCAAGGGATCAAGAGAAGCGGCGGGTTGAATAAGAGGAACACGCTTGATGAGTCGAAGCCAGCGATGAGACTCCCGGAGCTCCTTCAGACACACGCTGAACTTGTGAATAAAGTCATCGCGCGACTCCGCTGCCTGTGCTTCTCCGTGGTTTGGCATCGGCGACGTGCCTGAGCGCAACAGTTGTCCTGCGACATGGTTTCCGGCGCGAGTATTCGGTAATCGCTCGACCATGCGAATGACTGCAGCGGCATACTCCAGCAGCCGTTCCTCCAAGTCATACTTTCTCTGCTCCAGACTGTTTCCTTTCGTGTTGGTGTGTTTCTTTCGTTCAGAGTTCGACGTTCAACGTTCGACGTTCGAAGTTCACTCCGTTTACCTCACCATTCCTGCCGCTCGGATGTACTTCAGCATCAGGTCCTCAAACGGTTCGCCGGTCGAGGTGAACATATAGTTGATGCCGCGATGGGTGCAGTATTCTTTGAGTCGTTGACAGAAATTGTTCACGGTTTGTTGATACTTCTTGAGTTGGCCGCGGCTGATACTGACTTCCTGCGTCGCGCCCGTCTCGCTGTCCACCACGCGCCAGTCGCCGAGGAAATCCGGGCTCAATTCGTCGGGCGCGAGCACGTGGAAGGCAAAGATATCGTTGTGCCGGGCGAGCAGATGGGTGAGACCTTGTTCGTAGCCGTCGGGCGAGAGAAAATCGGAGATGACGATGCTCACACCGGCGCGTCGAGCCTTGAGCGCCTGCTCGCGAAGCGACTCGTTGAGCGTGGTCTTCCCTTCGCAGGGAAGCTCGGCAATGGATTGAAAGAATCGCAACGCCATTCGCTTGCCGTGGACGGGGCGTAGGGGCGCACGGCTGTGCGCCCTCGTTTCTGATGATTCGGGCGCACCGCCGTGCGCCCCTACGTTGTTCGCCAGCGGCAGGACCAGGACGGTGTCGAAGCTGCACAAGGCGATGTACCCGAGCGCGGCGGCGATTCGTTTCGCGTACTCGATCTTGGCAGGGTTGCCGAAACCCATGCTCTCGCTGGTATCGAGGAAGATGGTGACGCTCAGTTCTTCTTCTTCCTCGTACATCTTCAGGAACAACCGTTCGAGACGGCCGAATAGATTCCAGTCGAGATAGCGGAGATCGTCGCCGATGACGTAGTTGCGGTAATCGGCGAACTCGACCGACTGGCCACGTTTCTTCGAGCGTCGCTCGCCCTTGAGTCGGCCCTTGAAAATCTTCCGCGAGAGCAGATGAAGCTGTTCAAGCTTGCGGAGGAAGCCGGTGTCGAAGAGAGGAGTGGCGGGCATAAAAGGCGTTAACATCGAACGTCGAACGTCGAACCTTGAACGTTGAACTGTGGCCGCATCTGCTCGTTCAAAGTTCGAAGTTCAGAGTTCAACGTTCAACGTTCAATCCGTTCAAGCTTTCGCTGTCTCCGCGCTGGTCGGTACCGCTTCGAGGATCTTGTCCAGCACCATGTCGGTGGTAATGCCCTCGGCTTCGGCCTCGAAGTTCAGGATCAACCGATGCCGCAACGCGGGATGAATGGCGTACCGGATGTCCTCAAAACTCACGTTGTAGCGTCCCTCGATCAACGCACGCACCTTGCCGGCCAGCATCAACACCTGTCCACCGCGCGGGCTCGACCCGTACCGCAAATACTGGCTTGCGGCGGGCGCGGCGGTGTCGGTGTTCGGATGCGTGGCCAGAATGAGCCGCACCGCGTAGTCCTTCACGTGCGACGCCACGACCACCTTGCGGACGAGTTGCTGAAAGTCGAGCAGATCGGCGCCGCCTATGATCTTGTTCACCTCGGGCTTCGCTTCCTCGGTCGTGCGCGTCAGCACCTCGGTCAACTCCGCGTGCTTGGGGT
This sequence comes from uncultured Verrucomicrobiota bacterium, assembly GCA_964582645.1. Taxonomy (GTDB): domain Bacteria; phylum Verrucomicrobiota; class Verrucomicrobiia; order Palsa-1439; family CAZOTB01; genus CAZOTB01. The sequence continues at coordinate 4,495 of CAZOTB010000038.1, forward strand.
ACCGCACGATCAGCTTGAAGAAGAACCGATCGAGTTGCGCCTCAGGCAACGGGTACGTCCCCTCCTGTTCGATCGGATTTTGCGTCGCCATGACGAAAAACGGCTGCGGCAATTTGCGCAATTCACCGCCCGCGGTGACCTGCCGCTCCTGCATCGCTTCGAGCAGAGCGGACTGTGTCTTGGGCGTAGCGCGGTTGATTTCGTCGGCGAGCACAAGGTGGGCGAAGAGCGGGCCGTATTGAAACTCGAACTGTTTCCTTCCCTCCGGCGTCTCCATGACGATGTTTGTGCCGATGATGTCCGCCGGCATCAGGTCGGGCGTGAACTGGACACGCGAAAAGCTGAGGTCGAGCACCTGGCTGAGTGTGCGGACGAGCAACGTCTTGCCCAACCCGGGCACGCCTTCGAGCAGCAGGTTCCCGCCGCCGAACAGCGTGATGAGTGTGCCGTCCACGATCTCCTCGTGGCCGACGATGACTTTGCCGATTTCCTTCTGCAACGCGCCGAACGAGGTGCGGAAGGCGTGTACTTGTTGTTCGAGGTCCATGGGGTGGTAATTGGAAATTGGTAATTGGTAAATGGTGACTGGCAAGCGGGCGTGCCGTTGCGAACCGCGGCACACGAGTTACCAATTACCAATTACCAGTTACCAGTTACTTCAGGCTATCAAAATACTCCTTCACCTGTCCCTGATAGCTCTTCGGGATCTGTTCCTTGTTCAACGCGTCCTCGGCTTCCTGTTTGGCGGCGCCGGTAGCCTGCTCCATCTCGACGTTGCTCTGGCCTTTGATGCTCACGCCCTTGAGCGTGATGCCGGGCATCGGTCCCGCGTTCTGCATCTTGCCCTGCACCTTCGTCGGGGTCGTCTTGCCGGTAATCTTCGGGTCGCCGCGATCGGCCACGCCCTTCGGGTCCTTGTTGTCGCGAGTTAACCCTTCGTTGTCCCAGTTCTCCGAATACTCCGGCACCTGCGTGTTGCTCTCGTCGGGCCAATCGCCGAAACCCCGGTTGCCCTTCCCCTTCGGCACGCCGCTGGTGCCGCCTTTGCAGACGCCGCTCTGACATTTGTCGCCCTGGCAATTCCCGGTCGCGATCTGACACTGCGACTGCTTGAGCTGCTCGAGCGCGTCGGCCAACTGCTGTCCCTCGGCCTGCTGATCCATCAACTTCTGCAATTCCTCCGCGGCGGCCTGCATCGAGTTGGCGGCGCCGGTCTTGTCGTTTTTGGCGAGTTGACTCACCGCCTGTTCGAGGTTCTCGCCCACCTTGCCGTAGTCCTTCGCGGGATCGAGCGCCTTCATCAACTCCTGCGCCATCTGTTGCTTCTGCTGATCGGTGAAATTCGACTGCTGCACCTGCTGCATGAACTTTTCGAGTGTCTCTTTCGCCGCCTGCGCCTGGCCTTTCGCCAACTGTTCCGCGAGATCCTTCCCGGCTTTTTGCGCCTGCTGCTGTGCTTGCTGCTGTTGCGCCCGGGCCAACGCCTCGCCGTCCTTCTTCATCTGCTCCATGTCCCTGACGGCGTCGGTGATGTTCTTGGCAACGAGATCCACGTCGGCGTTCTTCATCGCTTCGAGCGCCTTGTCGAGCGAATCGCCGACGTTGCCGTACTCCTTGGCCTGCTGCATCGCCGAATCAATCGCCTTTTCGAGCGCCTGTTTCGCTTCCTTGCCCTCGGGCGTGTTGGGGTTCGGCGACTGCTTGATCTTGTCGAGCGCCTTCTGCAACTCGGCCTTGGTCTTCTCGATCTGCTCGGGCGACGGCGGATTGCTACCGAGCTTCTTCTGGAGATCGTCAATTTTCTTCTGGAGTTGCTCCTTCTGCTGCGCGTTCGGTTCGGTGGCGCTTGAGGACGCGGCGCGCCGGCTCAACGTCCGCAATGCCTTGTTCTCCCCGAGTTCATCCTGCTTCTTGCGAATCTTGTCGGTGACGGTGTTGATGTCCTTGAGCGCGTTCTCCTTCGAGACCTGCACCTTCTTGAACTGCTCGCCGAGATCGTTCAGCGCGGTCAGTTCCTTGCGCATGTCCTGCAACACTGCCGGCTTGGTGCTCTGCTCGATGCGCTTGACCAGTCCGGTAATCTTTTCGCCTTCCTTTTTCACGTCGGCCTTGGCGCGCTGCTGTTCCTTGAACTCGGCCGTGCGATACTCGGGCGCGAACGCCAGCCCCACGATCGCGACCAGAAGCACCGCCACCCAGCGAGCGTGCTTCGGAAGGTGAAGGGGCAGGATTTCCTTCGGGTTGAGCGATTGGGCATGCTGGGCAGCATCGTGGAGAAGGAGGGCAGTGAGAGATTGGTTATTGGTTATTGGTTGTTGGTTCCTGGGTTCGTGGGACGAAGAACCAATAACCGATAACTGATAACTCCCCAACTCTACCGCGCTGCTCAAGCGTTCCTTCAATGAAAGTTTCTGGTCGGCGAACCGGGCGGCGGCGGCGAGGGAAACGCGTCGGAGGAAACCAACCACGCATGCGCCCACAAGGAGGACCGCGGCCGCGATAAACGCGCCTTGCACGACGCTGAACGGGAATGGGAAAACCTTGTACCCCCCGAGCACGACCAGCAGAACCGCGCACGTCCAAAGGCCAACTCGCGCGACGAATCGCAGCATTGCCATCAGTTGCAGCCGGGAGGCCACCGCCCGCAGCTTGGTGTGAATCAGTTCCTGTTCGCTCATGATGCGGCTCCGATTCTGTTTGAAGTCTAACACTTCGTCATTTGAACGCAATCCATTAGACAGGAAACACGGTAAAAAGTTCGTCAAAGGCAGGGCGCGACCTCTTGGCGAGGAACAGCAGCTTTACACGAAAGAGAGCAGCGCGCGGGGCCGCTGGGCCTTGCCACGAATTGCTGAACTGCGGGATATATTGTCAAAACTTTCCTCGCATGCCGGCATCGGTCGGTCCATGTTTCGGCTGTCATGGCGCAAGAAGAACCGGCGGGAGGAGGAGGATGAGTTCGTTTTGTTGTCCGCACTTCGATGGGGCGGAGGATCACTGTCTGCGCCTGCAGACCGATTGCGTCCCCGGTCGCAAAGGCTGTGTACTGCCGGCTGACACCGATTTTCTCATTCCGGCCGAAGAACGCGTCCGTCTTCTCGAAGAAGCGAAACGACGACCGCATCCTACCGGTAATCGCGGCTTGTCCGACGCGAAACGGAACTGAAGTTAGCCGTTCACTTCTTTTTCCGCTTCCCGCCGTTCTTTCCGAGCACGGCCTGGAGGATCGCGTCGAACTCCTTCGCGGTGACGAGATCCTTCTTCTTGATCGAGAGATTCTTCACCCGCATCACGATGTCGAGCTTCTGCTCGTCGGTGATGTTCTTGACGCGCCGTTTCTCCAACCACTCGTCCACACTGGCGATGCCGCTGCCTTTGCCAAGCACGATTTCCATTTTCGGCAAGCCGACCAGCTCCGGTGCGAACGGCATGCATTCGAGCGGCTCGACAGTCCGGCAACGCCGATGGAACATCGCCACGATGCCGGACTCGACCCGGTAGAGCGATTCGCCGACGATCGGTTTGTTCTGCATGAGCTTGAACTTGCCAACCTTCTCGACCAACCGCGCCAGGCTGTACAGCTTCTCGGTCTTGATCCCGAGATCCACGCCGTACAACGTCTTCAACGCCATCACCACGCACTCGAGCGGGACGTTGCCCGCGCGTTCGCCGATGGCACCAACCGTGACGTGCGCCACCGACGCGCCGTTGGCGAGCGCGGTGATCGTATTGGCGACGCCGAGGCCGTAATCCTCGTGACAATGAATCTCGATCGGCTTGTTGAAGCGTGCCTTGAGTTTCTTGAAGAGCAGCGCAAACGAATGCGGCGTGCAGCCTCCGAACGAATCCGCCACCGTCAACGCGTCCATGTGACCTTTGGTCGCGACCTCGTCCACGATGTCGAGGTAGCGATCCATCGGCGTGCGCGTGCTGTCAATCGTGAAGAACACGGTGTAGAGCCCGGCTTCCTTCGCTGCCTGCGTCGTCTCGATCGAGGACTTGATCGCCCAATCCATCGTCTTGCCGTAGGCGTTCTGGATGATGTGATCGCTCGAAGGAATCTCGGTGATGATGCCATGCACGCCACACTCCTTCGCCTTCTTCACGTCCGACGGCATGCAGCGCGCGAACGAAAAAATCTCCGACTTCAACCCGAGCGAGACGATGTCCTTGATCGCCGCCTCGTCGTCGGGATGCACCGCCGGCATGCTGGCCTCGATGCGATGGACGCCCGCCTCGGCGAGCGCCTTGGCGATGGCGACCTTCTCCTTGCGGGTGAAAACCAGCCCGGTCTGCTGTTCGCCGTCGCGGAGCGAGACGTCATGGATCTTGATCTTCGGCGGGAAATTCAGTTCAGCGCGCACTTCCGGCTCCCAGTTCCAGGGACTGGTGAACCATTGGTCTGTTTTCCAAGGTGTTGCGGTCATGAAGATTCCTTTCGTGAAAAGGGCGCGATGCTAGAAATGCCGACTTGCGAAGTCAAACTGATACTTCATTCACCGGATTGGGCGGACGTTTACCGTCGAGGACGGCGATCCCGTTCTCCAGACACTGCTGGTACGTGCGGCGATGGGCCTCGGCAGTGGTGGCGGCGACGTGGGGCGGCAACAGGACGTTTGGCAATCTGCGTAACGGATGCTCGTCGGGGAGCGGTTCGTTCTCGAACACATCGAGCGCGGTGCCGGCCAGGCGACCCACCCGCGACGCGTTCCACAGTGCCGATTCGTCCACCATTCCTCCGCGCGCGGTGTTGATCAAGAACGCCGTCGGCTTCATTCAGTCCAACTCTTCGACGCCGACCATGCCCACCGTCGTCGGCAATCGCGGCGTGTGGAGGGTCACGATGTCGGATTGCGACAGCAACTCCCGCAGCGGCACGTAACGCAGCCCCACCGACTCCGCGAACTGCGGATCCGGTTGCACGTCGCAGCCCAGCAACTTCATCTCAAAGCCGCGCCCGATCTGTGCGACGAGCTTGCCGATGCGCCCGACGCCAACGATGCCGAGCGTCGTGCCAAACATTTCGGTACCGAGTTGTCATTCCGACTTTCCGTTGCGGATGGCTTGTGTGTGCGACTCGAGCTTGCGCGCCAACGCGAGGATCATCATCCACGTCGCTTCGGCCACGGCGCGTTCGAGCGAGCCGGTCGTGGTCGTGACCCACACGCCATGGCGCGTCGCGGCGGCCACGTGCACGTTATCGTAGCCGACTCCCAGCCGCGCGATGATTTTCAGCGAGGGACACGCGGCGAGTACGCGTTCGTTGTACGGCTCCGCCCCTGCGCACACGGCGGCGACACCCTGGAGCTGGCGAATCCGCTCGGCATCGGACAACTGCGAGTACCCTTCCGGTGCGAACACGATCTCGACGTCGGCGCGTTCCCACGGCCCGTGGAAGGCGTGAATGTCCGCGCGGGGAGGCATGAGAACGTGTTGCATTCCGCCGTGCATCGAACTACACGGCACACGCGAAGCCAATGGAAATCTGCTTTGAGCCATCCATGTCCCGGCGAAATGCGGAGTTCATGAACTCCGCAATTCCGGCTTCAGCCCGGCTCGATGGCGCTTCCATGCGATGGCGGCGGCCAGGGCGTCATCGGGATGCGTTCGTGTGGCGCGGGTCAGATGCAACGCTTTCGCCGCGAGGCGGCCTGCGTAGTCGCCCGGTCGCAGGAGACTCCACGCCAGCAGATCCGTCTTGTAAAAGTTGGTGTCATAGAACGTGAGGCGCGAAGGCGGCTTGCCGGCCTTGGCATCAGAATGGATGCCCCGGCGGATGAGCGCCTGGGAAACAATTTCGGCCCCGATGGCGCCCGCCACAGAGAACCCAAAGAGCGCGTACAGATAGGCCGGGTTGGCGGCCAGCGCGTCGGCGATCTCGGGCCAGCGCATTGCCACGGCGCATTCCATCAGCCAGACGTGGCGCTGCGTGAGCCTCAGCAAAGGCGCGTCGGCCTGCTCCAGACACCAGGCCTTGCAGGCCTCGAGTTCCGACGGTTCGATCCACCGCCGCGCCAACCGCTCGCCCAGCGCGGTCAAACGCCAGAGCATCTCTTCGTGAAAACCCAGTCGCCGACACTCCGGTATCCCCTCCCGGAAATAGTGACGCACCGGCAGATGACCCAGTCGCGCCAACAACGCCCGATCCTCCCCCGTGTGGCCTTGTTCCAACACGGACCGGGCGATGGGATGGTCCGGGTAAAAGCAGCCGCACAGTCCCCGCCACCCTTCGGGGCGCGGGCAACCCCGATTCGCCCAGGCTTGGATTCTGCGAAGAGCCACCGGGCGAAACTCATCTCTTCCGTTGGCCAATAATGTCTCGAGCGCGCGGGTGTTTGCCTTTCCTCCTGCCTTGCGCGTCGCGGTCTCGATCCACCACGCTTCGTCCACCCACGCATCGCCTCCGCGCCGGTACCACAACGGTTCGTTCCAGAGCCAGTTGATGTCGTCGGCGCGGGCGAGCAATTCGCGCTGGTACTGTTTGACCGCTTCGTCGGCGATGGAATCCAGTTCGCGGAGGTCGTATGCCGCCAGTTTCGGCAATTCCAGCGGCGCCATCTTCTCCTGGTGCGCCGCCTTGATTCCTTGGATCTCGGGATCAGCCCAAATCGAATGCTCCACCGGTGACTCCTCGGGCTCGCGGGGCGGCGCGGTTTGCGTCAACAGCTCCCGGATCTGCTCCTGGGTCAACGAACCCGAGTCCTCCTTGCGATACTGCGCCGGGATCAACCGGCGCAGCGCACCGGCTTCGCCCCGGCGCGCGATCAGGTCCGTCAGGCGATGATTGACGAACACCCACTCGGGCGGATCGTCGCCGCACTCCCAGACACCGGACGAATGCCGCTCCAGTTCCAATCCGTTCCGAGTCGCCCAATGCCAGAAACCGAGGAGCACCCGTTTGCGTTTCGAGTCCATCTTCTCAAACTCGTCGAGCGCGCGGTCGGCGGCAGCGGCGGGACCGAGTTCGACGATTTGTTGCCGGAGCGCGGCATCGGCCCGTTCCCACAGCGCGGCGTCGTACCCGTCCCGGTAGCGCACGGACACCGCGTCCGCAGTGCAATGGTAGGCGAGACCGAGGCGGGAGGCTTTGACCAGAACCAGCGCGCAGAACGGATCGAAATCGGCGTCACCCGTGCGGGGCGGCAGCGGGATGGCGGGCTGCTGCCAATGGGCGGAAAGCTGGCGCGCCCGGGGATGATCGTCTTCGACGGCGAGTTGATTGGCCGGAGGGTCTTCCTGCCAATACGGCTCGTTCGCGGGGGGCGCGGTCTGCGCCAACAGATGCGCCACCTGATCGTGGGTCAAGGCCACGGCGGCCAAGCTTTCCAAGCCGACGTTGGGTGCTTCCCGGTCGAATCGCGCCGCCATCGTCTCGGTCGGGCTCTCGAACAGCGGGCGGGTTTGTTGCGCCAAGGTTCGAAGGGCGGCCGCGCACCCTTGATCGCGCAGACTCTCGCTCAACTGCCACCCCGCGTCCACCTGGCACATATTGTAACCACGCCACGCGGTCCATTCTCCGGAAGAACTCCGGTGCAGGCGGAGTCCCTTGCCATGGGCAAAATGGCGAAACGCGATCAGCACGCGGCTCCGCTTTTCGTCCAGTGCCAGGAAGGACGCGAACTCCTTGGCGGCATCCGGCCCCGGCTCGGACCGGCCCCAGAACGCCGAGTCACACCCATCCCGGTGGCGCAGTGAAACGGCGTCGCAGTCCCTCAGATAAACGATGCAGTGCCGCTGTGCCAGTTCCTCCAGGGAGGCTGCGAATGCGTCCCATGAAGCCTGGGAGGACGAGTTGCTCGCGGCGGCGTCACCGGGCTGGGGCGTGGAATGAGAACCTTTTTGCATTCCGCCGCTCATCGAACTACACTCCGCGCCCGAATCCAATGGAAATCCTGCCCGGCATTCATCGCATCGAGACCCCGATGGGGAAACGAAAGCTCTTCCAGCATTTCATCATCGGCGACAATGTGATGTTGGTGGACGTCGGGCTTCCCGAAACACCCGAGACGTACATCGCGCCGTATCTCGATTCGCTCGGCGTCCACCGCCGCAAACGGAAGGTGTACGCGCTGATCACGCATCCCGACACCGACCATTTCGGCGGCTGCGCTTCGTTCAAGAAACTCTACTATCACGGCCAGGTCTGGGTGCATCAGGACGACGCGCCGCTGATTCGCGACAAGGAGAAGTGCATCGCCGAGCGGTACGACTTCACGGTGCCGTGGGGTTGGCCGATGTCGCCCGAGGCGCGCGAACGGGCGTCGAAAAACCTGGGCGACAAGGCGCTGATTGACCTGCTGCTGTGGACGGGCGGCAAGTACACGGTCACGCAAAACCCGCTGCGCCAAGTCCAGATGATCCATGTGCCCGGCCACAGCCTGGGTCATATGGCGATATGGCTGCCGGAGGAGAAGGCGGCGATCATCACCGATGCGGCGTTGTGGAAAGGTGTGCCCGGCGCCGACGGCAAGATGGCGATCCCGCCGACCTACCGGTTCCTGCCGCAGTACCTGAAGACGATCGAGTACCTGGAGAGTTTGAACCTCGAACTGATGATGACCTCGCACTTCGAGTTGCTCAAGGGCGCCGACCAGGTGCGCGACTTCCTCGCCGAGAGCCGGGCGTTCGTGCATCGGGTCGAAGCGGAGTTGGAGGCGCTATTTCAACGACACGAGGCGTATCTGACCCTGGAGGAAATCTGCAAGGAACTGAGTCCGCGACTCGGCGATTGGCCCGATGCCGCGGTGTATTACGTGGCGTGGCCCGTGACCGCGTCGTTGAACCACTGGATCGAGCTGGACAAGCTCGATTGGGAGAAGCGGCAGGGTGTGCAGCGCGTGCGTTTGTTGAAACGGTGAGTGGCTGGGCTGGCGTGCGGTGATCTATTCGTTGATGAAGCGCCCGAATGAAATCACGCCATTCGTCGGGGTCGCGATGACGGTGACGGTGCCCGTGCCGAGGCCGCCTCCCATCGGGACGATTGCCTCGATCCGTTCCTCGCTCACCACCACGACGTTCGACAGGGTCAGGTTGACCGGCGGGCCGATGGTGACCGCGCTGACCGTGCCGGTGGGGAAGCCGACTCCGTAAATGGTCACGGGCGTTGGCGTGGAACCGGATCGCGAGTCGGGCAGGATCTTCGTCACGAGGTACGAACGCAAATCCACCACCACCTGGTTGATCAACAGGGAATCCTGGCCCGCCACCGCGCCGTCTTGATTGACATCCCCGTTTTGATATCGCGTGACGGCGAATATCGGGCTGTTGGTGGGCCGCAAGCCGACCAGGACCTGATTGATGAGCAACGAATCCGCCCCCCTCACATGGAAATCGCCGTTGAGATCGCCCGGCGGGTACACGACCACGACGATGTAGTCGGGCTTCGTGTTGGTGCTCGCTCCGCCAGGACCCTCTGCGATGAGTGACACCGTATTCGTGCGGTGCAGCGTGTACAGATGAGTCGTCACGCTCGAAGCGGTGCTGGTGCTCGTTCCGTCACCGAACATCCACACCCGGTTGGTGACGACGCCCGTGGACTGATCGGTGAACGTGACCAGCAACGGTGCCGCGCCGTTGGTCGGGTCGGCGAGGAAGTTCGCCACCGGCGGGAAGAACGCGGTGCCTTGGAGATGATTCGTCGAGGCGCCGCCGTTGGACTGGAAGACGACAGCGTTGCTGAAACTCCCCTCGGTGAGCGGAAGGAAACTCACGGTGACCGTGCCGGTCTGGCCTCCGAGCACCGAGTAGGGACTGCCGCCGCTGACCAGGAACGGACCCGTTGCCGTGGCGGTACCGGCCAGCGTCACCTCGCCGAGGTTGATGACCTGGAACGGAAGGCTGCTGGTCTGGCCCACGGTCAGCACGCCGAAGTCGCGACCCGACGGCGTCACGAAGAGCTGGGGCGGACGATTGGTTACGACGATGTACGCCGGGCGGAGGTTGGTGCTGGCACCGAGCGGTCCGCTGGCGATCAAGCGCACGGTGTTTGTTCCCGCGACGAGGTAGCTGTGGAGCAGGTTGGTGGAGGTTGTGTTCGTAGAACTGCCATCGCCAAAACTCCAGTTGCGATTGGTGATCGTGCCCAAGGATGTGTCCACGAACGTAACGCTCAGGGGCGCCAACCCGCTGGTCGGCGCGCCACTAAAATTGGCCTGGGGTACGATCGCGCCGATGCCCGTCAGATCGTTCGTGGGATTTCCGCCGTTGCTGGTGAAGAAAACCGAGTTGCTGAACGTGCCCTCGCTGACTGGAACGAATCGGACGACCAGATTGGTCGAGCCGAAGCCTGCCACCGTGTAGGGACTGCCGGAGAGGATTGTGTACGGGCCACCGGCAACCGCAGCCGTCCCGGTAAGGACCGAGCCACCGGCATTGGTCACGACAAGGCTTAACTGGGAGACGCTGCCGGTTTCCCGAATGCCAAAGTTCAACGTGGACGGACTCACCCCGATCATGGGTGGAGTCAACCCGAGGCCGGTGACGGTGTTGGTTGATGCGCCGCCGTTGCTCGTGAACAGGACGGCGTTGGTGACCGGCCCCGCGGCGACGGGGATGAAACTCACGGAGACCGTGCCGGTCTGCGCCCCGGCCACCACATAGGGGCCGCCGCTGCTGATCGCGAAGGGGCCGGCCACGGTCGCGGTGCCCGTGAGCGTCAGTTCGCCGCTGTTGATGATCTGGAATACAAGGCTGTTGGTTTGGCCGATCGTCACCGCCCCGAAGTCACGGCTGGACGGCGAGACGTTCAACTTCGGCGGTTTGTTGGTGACCACGATGTAGTTGGTGCGCGTGTTGGTGCTGGCGCCGAGCGGTCCGCTCACAATCAAACGCACGGTGTTGGTGCCCGCCAGCGGGAAGGTGTGAACCACGCTGGTGGAAAGGAGGTTGGTGGTCGCGCCGTCGCCGAAACTCCAGTTGCGATTGGTGATCGTGCCCGTGGACGCGTCCGAGAACGTCACGGTCAACGGCGCCAACCCGCTGGTGGGCGCACCGGTGAAGCTGGCGACGGGCGGTGTTGCACCGGTGCCGCGCACCGGGTTCGTAGATGCGCCGCCGTTGCTGATGAACGCAACGCTGTTGCTGAACAGACCTTCGGACGGAGGTTGGAACGTCACTCGCACATTCGCCGAGCCATACCCGACCGCAAAGAAAGCGCTTCCCTCGGCGATGGCGAAAACGGAGCCAGTCACCGTCGCCGAGCCGCTCAGGGTCGCGCCGCCGGTGTTGGTGACGACGAAGGTCGCTTGCGCGAGCGAGCCGGTGAGAATCGGACCGAACTCCAAGCTGGCGGGGAGAACCTCCAGCTTCGCCGGTGTGACCGCCGCGCCGGTGGCACGGTTGGTCGCATTGCCACCGTTGCTGCTCAAAATGACGCTGTTGCTGAACGAACCCGACGCAACCGGGATGAAGCTGACCGCAAGGACGTTCGTTCCGCCGCCCGGCACGGCGTAGGGAGCGCCGCTGAGGATGGTGAACGGGCTCGCTACCGTCGCCGTGCCGGTCAGGGTGAGCTGGCCATCGTTGATGACCTGGAACGGCAGCGTGTTGGTTTGCCCGAGGACGAGCGTGCCATAGTTGCGCGTGGCGGGGAGGACGCGCAGGATGGGCGGGATATTCGTGACCACGATCCCGTTGGCCCGCGTGTCGGTGCTGCTGCCCAGCGGACCGCTGACGATGAGCGTGACGGTATTGGTGCCGGGGCCGGTGTAGGTGTGCTGCACCGAGGTCGAGGTTGTATTCGTGATGATGCCGTCGCCAAAACTCCAACGGCGATTCGTGATGGTGCCGGTCGAGGTGTCGGTGAACGACACGAGCAAGGGCACCGCGCCGTTGGTGGGCGCGTTGCTGAAGCCCGCCTGCGGGAAAATCGCGCCAACCCCTTCGATTGTGTTGGTGGAATTGCCGCCGTTGCTCAGGAACTCCACCGAGCCGCTGAAGTCGCCCTCGGCAGGCGGCGTGAACCCGATCACCACGTTGGTGGAACTCCATCCATCCACGGTGAACGGACTGCCCGAGAGCAGCGAGAACGTCACACCATTCACCGTCGCGGTGCCGGTCATGACGGCGGTGCCGAGGTTGGTGACGACGAACGAAGCTTGGACCATCGTTCCTGTCTGCGCCGGGCCGAAGTTCAGGTTCGTCGGGTTGATCCCGATTTGGGGCGGAGTGAACCCGGTGCCCGAGACGACGTTGGTGGCGTTGCCGCCGTTGCTCGTAAAGACAACCGAGTTGCTGAACGAGCCGGGCGCGATCGGAATGAAGCTGACCGCGACGACACTCGTCTGGCCGCCGGGCACGACGTACGGGCTGCCACTGGCGATCACGAACGGGCTGGCGACGGTGGCGGTGCCCGTGAGTGTGAGCTGGCCCGCGTTCACGATCTGAAACGTCTCGCTGTTGGTCTGGCCGACCAGGACGCTGCCAAAGCTTCGGCTTGAGGGCGTCACGGTCAGGATGGGCGGGATGTTGGTGACGATGATGTACGCCGCGCGAACGTTCGTGCTTGCTCCCACGAACCCGCTGGCGATGAGCGTCACGGTGTTCGTGCCCGGCTGCGCGTAGAGGTGGACGAGGTTCGTGCTCGTTGTGTTGGTCGTGGCGCCGTCGCCGAAGTTCCAGAAACGATTTGTGATCGTCCCGGTGGAAGTGTCCGTGAATGTCACCGAGAGCGGCACCACTCCCGACTGGGGGCTTCCGGTGAAGTTGGCGACGGGCGGGAAATTGGTCAGGACCGTGCCCGTGCCGGTGACGGGTCGCTGGAAGATGACCGTGCCGAAGTTCGTGGCGACGATGAGGCCGTTGTTGACCACGTTGCTGGTGAAGGTGAGCGTCCCCCGCTCGACGATGGTTGTTCCGTTGTTGACCATCCGTCCCTGGACGATGGCGCTGAGGCTCGCGTTGGTGTTGTTCGGCCCGCGCAGCCAGAGCGTGCCGTTGTTGGTAAACGCCGCGATCGCGGACAGAGTCGCCCCGTTCAACACCAACGGGCCGTTGTTGACCACGTTGCTGGTGAAAAGCGGAATGCCATTCAGGTCGAGCGTGGACGAGATGCTCACGACAGCCTGCGCCGCGTAGAGCGCATTCGAGGAGCCGCCCGTCAATGTGGCCAGCGCGGGCGTCGGTCCCACTTGCAGGGAACTGATGCCGAAGTTGTTGGTGTAATTTGCGAGGGAGACGCCGCGATTGATACCACGCACCTCGAAGAACTGGTTCGACCCGCCGCCATTGAAGACGAGGCTGCCGCCGAAGTTGAACCGGTTGCTGCTGGTGTTGTTGGAAAAGCTCCCGGCCAAACGCACCGTCCCGTTGAGAGGCACGGTGAGAGTTGCATTCGTCACCAACTGCAGGTTGCCGTTGATCTGCCACGTGCTGTTCGTGATCGTCGTGACGCAGCCCGAACCCAGCACGAGATCGCCGTTGAAGTTCTGCAGCCCGGTGGTGGACCGGAGCGTCCCCCGGTTGGTGACAACGCCTGTGATCTGGTTCGAGCCGGCCAGGAGCAACGAGCCATAGATGCCGACTCGAATGGAATCCGCCACGAGTGTGCTGTTGGTTGCGTTCAGAATGGGTTTCGACGAGCTGTAATCGGGAAAGCCGATTCGGATTGAGCCGGTGCGGGTGTTGTTGGTGGCGACGAGCAGACTGGACTGCGTCAACGAAACCGTGCCCGTGGTTTCGATGTCGGCGCAGAGCACCACGCTGCCGGTGGTGATATTGGTCGAGGCGACGAGCGTCATTTCGCCGATGGCGCCGATTAGCGTCCCCACGGTGAGGTTGAAGCCGCGAAAAGTGGAGTTGGACGCCGTGAGCTTGCCGCACCCAAACAAGCCGCCGACGTCCATCTCAGCGGCGCCCTCTCCTTCGATCAAGCTGCCGCTGACGGCGCTGACGATGCCGGTGTAGTTCTCGCTGAAATCGGCTCCCACCGTGAAGCGCCCCGGTTGCGTGGCCGTGGCAAATACGCGGTTCGTTGCCTCCACGAGATTCAGCCTGCCAACCGAATCGAAGTCCACGCCCACCAGAATCTGGGGCGCGCGGACCAGGGAATTCGAGACGGTCAATGTCCCGAGGCCCCCATTGCCGATGAAGAGAATCGAATTCGTGTGCATATCGAGCACACTCCTTCCGCTCAACGTCACGGTGGCGATCGTGCCCGGCGCCGACGCAACGCTTACATCGTGCGCATTGAGTCCCGGATCATCAATCACCACGTTGGTCGAGCCAACCAGGATCAGGTCCGCCCGCGAATCGTAGCTGGCGCACAGCATCACGGAAAACGCGCGGATGGTGGAGTTGCTGGCGATCATCCGTGCCGTGCCCGACCAACCCAGGATCAAGGGTGAATTGGTCGCTCCATTCTCGAAACCAAGCAGGCTGTTTGCATTCAACAGGACGGTGCCCTCACTGAAACGGTTTTGGCCAACCAGGAGGCGGGAGCGGACGAAGTTCGCGGATGTGTTCAGGGTCAGCGTGGCCGTATTGACGACGCCCACGGTCTCATTGGTCAGGACGGTGAACCGGGAGAGATTCCACACGTCCACCCGCGGATTGCCTCCCGGATTGCCGTCCACGGCATAGGTGTTGATGTTCGAGACGACATTGTTGAACACGTTGCTGGTCGTGGCGGCGCGGGCGTGAAAAGTCCAGGCGAGCGATGCTACCAGGAAGAGGACATGAGGGAGCCTCGAAGACAGCAGGAACATATTTTGTGGCGCGACAGTAATGATGCTTACCCCCTAGTTCTCCTCAGATGCGGCGCATTCTAGACAGACAGGTTCCTGTTTCAAGACCGAATCCGTTGTCTTTCTTGGTGGCGAGTAGTTCGACAGCAGCGAGATGGCGCGGAATCAAGAGAAGATCTGGCGGCCCCTACGGGAATCGAACCCGTCTCTCGGCCTTGAGAGGGCCGCGTCCTAGCCGATAGACGAAGGGGCCGCAAACCAAGACTGGTGGTTGAGCGGCGAGAACGTAGTCGCTCGCTCGCGCAATTACAACCTCAAACCACCGGCGTTCCATTCCCACACGCCAAAGTGATTGCGCCTGAACGGACATCGGAGACGGGTCAAACTCCAGGAACGCCACGAACAGAACTTCGGGGTGGTTCTACTTGGCCTTTCGACACGCCAGCGCAGGCAAGCGAAAGCTTGAACTACATACGCTGGCGCCGACCGCTACACCATCTCATCTTCCCAAGATCCTTTTCATTTGATAGCGTCCTCCGCAACTTCATGAAAGCAATCAAGATTGGCATCGTCGGCACGGGCAGCATGGCGGGGGCGCATGCGAACTGTTTCAAGCAAATCCCCGGTGTGGAACTGACCTCGTGCCTCGACGTCGTGCCCGGCCGCGCGGAGAGCTATGCGCAACGATACGGCTTTCGGTTCGTCGCCAGGAACATGGATCAATTGCTCGACCAGGTGGACGCGGTCAGCGTGGTCACGCCCGACCGGCATCACGCGGCGCCGAGCCTGGCGACGTTGCGTGCGGGGAAACATTTGCTCTGCGAGAAACCACTGACGGTGACGCTCGACGAAGCCCGCGCTGTCGCTACCGCCGCCGCAAAGGCCGGGCGACGCGGCGTCATCCACATGATCAACTTCAGCTATCGCGGTTCGGCTGCGTTCCAGAAGGCGATCGAGTTGGTCGCTTCGGGCAAACTCGGCGACGTGCGACACGTCCACAGCTATTATCTGCAATCATGGTTGAGCGCGAACGTGTGGCAGAGCTGGACCAAAGAAGCGTTACTCTGGCGACTGCAGACGGCGGCGGGTTCAGGCGGCGTGCTCGGCGATCTCGGCTGCCACATTCTCGACATGACGACGGCGGTTGCCGGTGACGTGCGGCGGGTCCGATGCGAACTGCGGACTTTCCCGAAGATCGCGCCCGACGGCAAGCGCGTGACGGCCTGGAAGGGAAAACCGCTCGACGCCAACGACACCGCCGTGATTGAATTGGAGTTCGTCCACGGCGCGATGGGGCTCGTTCACACCACGCGCTGGGCCACGGGCCACGCCAATTCGCTTCGGCTCGAAGCGCACGGCACGGAAGGCGGATTGATGTTCGATCTCGACCGCGACTATGCCAAGCTCGACCTGTCGCTCGGGCGCGACCGGCACAAGTGCAAGTGGAAGACGCTGACGTTGAAGCCGACGCCGAACAACTGGCAACGGTTCATCCGCGCGATCCGCACGGGTCGTCCCGATCAACCGGACGTGATTCGCGGCGCGCAGGTGCAGGCGGTTCTCGACGCGTGCGAGCGTTCCGGGAAAAGCGGACGGTGGGAGGATGTGAGAGTAATTTCGTGACGGGCGAGAAGCAGGTTCGTAGTCGAGCGGTTCAGCGCGGACTTGGGGGCAGCAGGACATCACGACCGCGCTGAAGTGCTCGACTACAAACGGGCTGACTCGATGTGCAGTATTCAAGGGTCAAAACAGGAGTTCATCCATGACAGGAAAACAAAGTTCGATTGTACTTGCGGCTGCGATGGTCACCACAGCCCATGCTTCCGATGCTCCGCAGAAGTTCCGTGCGAAAGGTCGGCCGGTGGTCCCGGCACCCGACGGCACGATCTTCTGCGAGGCGGAGGAGTCGGCGACGGAGTGCAAAAAGCTGCATCACCTTGCGGTGGAGGCAGTCCAGCCTCTCCGGAGCCGACCAACGGCATCCGCTTCCGCCGTTTCAAGGGGCGGAGTTCACGCCGGCGAAGCAGAGTAATGTGGGCTCTTCAACATTTCCAGTGGATCCAAGACCAAGCTCCGTTAGGAGCGGCCTGTCTATAGCACCGGCACCGCCCCCCTCACCCAAGCCCCGTGAGGGGCGACATGGGCTGGAACTACGCTCTGACATGCCGCTCCTGACGGAGCTTACGTCCTCCGTCACCGCAGAGACTATAGACGGGACGCCCCTGACGGGGCTTGGCAGCGGAGTGCCGTAGTATATCGGGCCCATTGAAAACGTTGAGGAGCCGTAATGTGTAAGTCCCTATAACCAATCGCTATAAGAAAACTGTCCTATTGATAAATATAAGGCGATCAATAAAATACAAAAATGATTAAAAAAATGTTGCAAGTTGATGGCTAGTCTGACATAAACTGCAACGATGAATTCGGGCGTGGATATTCCGCAGGGGATTGCTCCCCCCCATGACTTGGGTCGGCTGCGCGGCAAGGAGCGCGTCCGGACCTACCTCTTGGCCGAGTTCGGCCGTCCCCAGATGGTGGAGGGAAGTCGCTTGCCCACAAATCGGGAGTTGGCCGAGCAATTGGGCGTCAGCGTCCCGACGGTTCACGCAGCGAAACAGAAGCTGGTGGAAGAGGGCCGAATTCGGACCCGCGCCGGGAGCGGAACCTTTCTCGTCGCGAAGCCATCACTCCCGCGAAAGGAGTACCGTATCGCGGTGAGCGGCCCGCTGTCAGGCGGCAGCGCCCGTGGAGAACGCATCGCGCGTATTGTGGGCGGCATTTTCTCCGCCGCTTCCATCGCGCAACCGCGCGTTACGCTGGCGCCGCTGGCGCCGGAGCTGGAAGAAACCGAGGCGGGGATCGAGAAGCTGATCGCGGAGCGCGCCGACGTGGACGGAATGATTCTGTTTTCACACTGGTTCCCGGATGCCGTGCGCCGCCAGATCAGCGAGGCGTACGAGCGGGAGGGCAAGCCGGTCGTGCTGCTGTATCCGTTCACCGACACGGGAACGGCAAACTTTGTGGCGCCCGATTATTTCACGGCCTGCTGTCAGTTGGGGCGGGCGTGGCGCAAGTCGGGACGGCGGAACATCCTGATGATTTCACACGTGCCACCCGCAGAATCGGTCTCATTGCGCTTCCGCCGGGCCGGCCTAATCCGTGGACTCGGGGACGAGGTGGGCAATACGATCACTCTGCGAACCGTTTCCGTGATCGGATCGGCCAGCGATGAAGAAACCTACCGGACTGTGCGGGCCTGCCTCACGGATTCGGCATTTGTTCCCGACGCGATTTATGCGGCGGGAGGAGTCAACCTGCCGGGCATCCTGCAGGCGGTGCGCGAGCGCGGGATCGAGATTCCCACCGCACTCAGTCTCTTTGGCGGCGCTTGGATCGAGCACGGCGCGGCGCGGGTGCCGACGTGTTTCGAGGAGCCGTCCGAGCAACTGGGAGAGGCGCTTTTTCAGATGGTCTGGCAGCGGCTCCAGCAGAAAGCGACGCCGGTGCCGGGCCGCTTTCTACCTCTCACTCTGAACGTGGGCGATACCACCTGCGCCGAGGAGAACGAAGTGTTGCGGTCGGCGGAGCCGCTCGGAAACGCCTCCGCCGCAGTCGGCCGGCAAAGAGAAGACTCAGTTCAAGAAAGGAATACAAGATGAAAGCATCCAACCAGATTACACCAAGGGCAACCCGCTCTGGATCATTGTCTGTCACCAGCTATGGCCTGCTGGCAACGGCACTGTTGTGCTGTTCCCTGGCGCAGGCCAACCTGGCCACGTACGACTTCGAGTCGGTGGTCAATAATACAACGCTCGTCGGCCAGGATAACTGGGTGTATCCGTTAACACCGCCGGGAGGCGCGTTCGACATGGATGTGCGGTCGGGCACTGGCTCGAACACCACCCAGATTGCCATGGACGCGGTCACCTCTTCCATCGGCGGGTATGCATCGCGCATCAACGATGGCGCGTTCAGCTATACGGCGGGATTCACCCAGCAGACATGGATCGTCCAGGCCGACATGCGCTGGGCCGCCAACGGCCTGGCTGCCGTCCATCTGGGCAACGACCTCGATGGCGATGGGAGCATCGAAGTGTTCGGCACCACGGTGGGCGCTTCGGGCAATCTGGTCGGCTACGAGTACTCAGGCAACCTGTTGCGGCGGGATTCGGCCACCCTGACGGTGGCCGGCACGACCGTGGCCGCGCCCGCGTCGTTCGACGTCGGGGACTGGGTGCGATTGCGGCTCGAGATTGACTGGACGAAGAACTACTCGTTAACCTTCTCAGGCGTGGATTACTACTTTGGCGCCGGCTGGCTGTTCTACATGAACCTGACCGATGGCGAGACGGTTTTCACCCCGGTCCCCGGGCTGCAAGACGTGAATCTGGGCACATCCACGCGGGACTTCGTCCAAAGCTTCCGTTACGCGCAGGTGGACGGCAACCCGACGACCTTTGCGTTGCCGGGCGTGTACATCCGCGTGGATCAGAACTCCGGCGGCCTGGACAACCTCGCGCTTGGCGTGCCGGAGCCATCCGTAGTGGCTTTGGCAGGCCTCGGCTGCCTGCTGTGCCTGCGGCGAAGGAAGTGAAGCAGGCACAGTCTCCGAATCGTATGGCGCTGACATCCCGACACGGCACGAGGGGCGGCTTTACGCTCGTCGAACTGCTCGTCGTCGTTGCCATCATCGCCGTGCTGGTGGCCATGCTTCTCCCGGTCCTGCAGCAGGCCAAGAAGTCCGCAAAACGCGCCCAGTGCGTCAACAATCTCAGACAGTGTGGCGTGTCGCTCCACCTGTATGCGGATGACTACGCCGATTACCTGCCCGTGCCAGCCTATTGGAGTTCCTCGGGCTCGACCGCGGCCATTCGCTGGAACCAGCCGATCAATCAGGGTCTTCTTTACCCATACCTCGGGTACAACGCCGTGCCGTTGTTCTGCGCAGACCTGAAGGACTACGATCCCGCTTTCAAGTATCTCGAGTCGCCGACATGGGCGGCGGAGGTGTTCAAGCAGGCATGGAACAACGGGTTTCAACCGGCCTGGACCACGCTGGTCATGATCCTGCGCGTGGAAGCGACCTATCCCCCCGGTGGCAAGGTCGTCAACCCGTGGATGATGCCTGGCTTCGCTTCGCCGCCCTACATTGCCGGCAAACTTTCCCTCAACTCGCCTCCCTCCGCGGACCGCACCTACCCGGTCATGATGTGCAACCAGGGCTGGCATTGGTCCTATCGCGGCGGGCACGATGGCATCGGGTCGAACATTCTTTACGCCGACGGCAAGGTGGGCTGGTTCCAGTACCCCTTCAAAGCCACCGGCGTGTACGACATCGGCAACTTCGAAATCTGGCAGGGGATCCTGAATTCGTACTGATCCCGCCCCCCGTTTGGCCTCGCCGGTGTTGCCATGATCCAGAGCGCAGATATTGTTGTCATCGGCGGCGGCATCCCCGGCACCAGCCTCGCGTTCCACCTGGCGCCACGACGGGCGGAAAAGATCGTGCGGACGGACAAGGGCACGCTTGCCGCCGGGCGCGCACTGGTCCAGTGGATCCTCGACGGGAAGAGCGACGTGGACCTGACGATGTTCCGCTGGCCCCGGCCGGCGGGCGTTCAGGAACGACCCGATTTCAAATGGATTCACCGCTGATGCACTCTCAACTCGCCATGGAATCGCGTGTCTATCCGCTCCCCCCGGCGGAATGGCCGCCACTGCTGGAGTTCTGGCAGACCGAGTGGGCGCACACGGACGTGGACTGGCTCGAAGCGTTGCGCGGCGCGTACGCCGATTCGTTGACCATCCAGCTCGTGCGCGGCACCCTCGACGGACGGATCGCGGGCACCGCCTCCGTGTGTCACGCGAGAACGGCGCCCGAGGTGTGTTGCCTCGCGGATGTGTTGACCGCGAAGGATTGCCGGGGCATGGGCATCGGGGCGCGGTTGTCGGAGGAAGCGGTGCGGCTCGGGTTTGCCGCCGGTTGTCGCGTCGCGTTTCTCGGCAACAAGCCGACGCCAGGCTCGGTGTACCACAAGATCGGCTTCACACGACTGCGGGGGGCGGTGATGGACGCCGTCGTGCACGATGCGTATGAAGGGCAGTTGGCCGCGCTCGCGCGCCGGCTCCTCAAGGAAGCCCGCGCCCGCAAGCTGACGGCGGTCGAGGCGTATCTCGCACGGAGCGATGCGGCGAAAGCGCAACGGTTCCGCGAGGCGGGTTTCCACTCCGTCGCCACGCTCCCGCAACCGTTGCGCGTCGGCGCACAATGCGTGGAGGTCGAACTGCTGGAGGCGAGACCATGACCCGAAAACGGGGTGGCCGGCTCTGCGCCGCGTTCGCGTTTCTCCACGGGATGATGGCGCACGCGGATGTCGTGCTGGTGGACAAGGAGCAGCCGCCGTGTCCGATCGTGTATCTCGCGACGGCGACCTATCCCGAGCGGGACATCGCCGCCGAGTTGGCCCGTTACCTCAAACAGATCACCGGCGCGGAGTTCACACTGGCGAGCACCGATGGCGTGACGATCCCCGAGCGGGCGATCCTCATCGGCAGGGTCGGGATCCAATTGCCCGCCGATCTGGGCGAGGAGGGATTCGTCATCCGCACGGTCGGCCAACGGTTGCACCTGGCCGGCGGCGGCGATTTCGGCGCGTGGTACAGCCTGTACGCATTCCTCGAGGAGGAGGTCGGCTGCCGGTGGTGGTCGCACAATGAGGAGGACGTTCCGCAGCGGCCGGCGTTGCGGTTTGCCAATCTCGATCGGGTGGTGCGGCCGGTGTTCGCCCTGCACGACCTGTACAACATCGAGGCGCAGACGGGGCTGAACCGGTTCCACTACAAGATCCGCAGCCGCAGCCGGCTCGAGTTCACGGGCAACCACACCCTTTGTCCGCTGCTCAAGCCGTATGCCGAGAAACACCCCGAGTTTCTCCCGATGAACGAGAAGGGCGAGCGCGTGTACAACGACATTCACATGAATTACACCGCCCCCGGCATGGCCGAAGCCCTGGCCGAGGCGCTCGGCAAGGAGGTCGAGGCGCGCAAGGGCAACCTGACCAACTTCATCTACTTTGCCGGCATGGGCGACTGGTACGGCGGCATGGATCTCTCGCCCGAGAGCAAACGAATCTACGAGGAAGAAGCCTGGACCACGCCCGATGGCACGCGGATTCCCGGCTACACGGCGCCGCTGTTGCGCATGATCAATCGCACGGCCGAGTTGCTGGAGAAAAAACACCCCGGCATCCGCATCGGCACGTTCGCCTACATGACCTTCGAGGCGCCGCCCGCGAAGACCGTGCCGCGCGACAACGTCTATATCTGGATGCCCCGTCTGCGGCATGCCACCGTGCTTTCGATGACCGAGTCGGACCGCAACCGCCCGTTCCATCACTGCCTGAAACGCTGGCTCGAAATCGCGCCCGGGCGGGTCTTCATCTGGGAGTATGGCGCCAACTACGTCCACTTCCTGCTCCCGTTCCCGTGCCTCCGTTCGATCGCCGACAATCTCAAGCTCTACCACCGGCTCGGCGTGCGCGGCGTCATGATCCAGGGCAACTACGTCAGCACCGGCGGCGACCTGGTCGTCCTGAAAAATTACGTCTGGAGCAAGCTGCTGTGGAACCCGTCGCTCGACACCGACCGGCTCATTCGCGAGTTCTGCGAGGGATACTACGGCCCGGCGGCGAACGAGATGATCGAGTACGTGGACACCCTCGAGAACGCGGTCCGCAAGCCGTCGCTCATTCACGCCCACGAGTTCGACGAACCACGCCAGACCTATCTCACCGACGACCTGATCAAACAACTCCGCGTCATTCTCGAACGCGCCCTGCGCCGCACGAAGGGCGACGACGCCGACCCGCACTACCGCCGCGTCCGCGAAGCGATGGCGGGCATCGAGGCGGCGCTGCTCTGGAACGTCGGCCCGCTCGTCGAGTCCGACGGCACACTCATCCGGGCCGACCTCAACGAGTACACCTACCCGCGCGCGCTCGCTCTGGCGGACTACTGCCGGGGCGCCAACCCCACCGAATGGGGCCAGGGCCGCAAGTCGCGCCTCGCGTTGTTGGCCGCGCACGGCGGCCCGTTGAGCGTTCTCACCCGCGACGCGCTCCAGGTGAAGGTCGCTCCCGTGGCCAACGGCCGGATCTGGTCGGTGACGCTCGGGGGCAAAAAAGCCCTGGGCCCGAGCTATGAAGAATTGGATTGTCCCAGCCTGACGTTTGAGCCGACGGGAACGAACACGGCCACGCGGTTCGAGATGCGGGCCGAGCTGGGCATCGGCAATTGGTCGCACGAAACCAAGCAACTGGCCCGCAAGACCGTCGAAATGCTTGGCGACGGCACGATCGAGGTGCGCGGGCACGCCCGCAAGGTGATCGCGGGCGATGCGTTCCAGACCATTGCCGCGAAGGTCGTGACCGAGTACGAAGTCGGCAACGATCCCGGCCAGGTCCGCATCGAGACGCAAACGAAGGATGGCTCGTGGCAGGAGGCGGCCGTCTCGGCACTGACCGCCGAGATTGAGCGCGCCGACTGCGCCCAACTGCGGGTCAGCCGCCCGGCGGAAAGCGTGACCGCGCTCGATGCGTATCGCGGGCCGCGCCCGGTCGGCGTCAAAATCGTGTACGACGCCAAAGCCGGCGTGGTAAAAACCATCGTCGAACTGCCCCCGGTGCCCGCCCCGACGGACGGCGAGGGACAGTATCTGCATCGGCAGATCGCGGTGCGGCCATTCGCCCAGGGAGACAACACAAAATGAAAGACAAAATCCGACTCGGCATCATCGGGTGCGGCACGATTGCGGGGATGCACACCTCCCGGCTCGCGAACATCCCGCAGGCGGCGCTGGTCGCGTTCGCCGACACGCAGGAGGCCCGCGCCAAATCCATGGCCGCGAAGCACGGCGGGCGCGCGCACGCCCGCTACGAGGCCATGCTCGACCAGGAGTCGCTCGATGCCGTGCTGCTGTGCACGCCCCATTTCGTCCGCCGCGAGCCGATTGCCGCCGTGGCCGGGCGCAAACTGGCGTTGTTCTGCGAGAAACCACCCGCGTTTTCCGTCGCGGAAGCCCGCGCTTGCTGCCGGTTGATCGCCGAGGCCGGCATCCTTAACACGGTCGGCCTGATGTACGGCTGGGCCAACATCACCGACAAGACCCGCGAACTGATCGGCGGACAGAAGGTCGGCCTCTGCCAGATCACCGGCTGCTGGACGGTGATTGACTGGGTGAAGCACGGCGGCCTCGGAAAGTGGATTCTCAAACAGGACGAGTCCGGCGGGCCGATGATCGAGCAGGGCATCCATCTGCTCGACGCGGCGCGTTACCTGTTGCAGGACGACATGGTCGAGGTGCATGCCTTCGGCGGAAATTACCTCGAGCCGCGCACCGCCGACCTGACCATCCACGACACCGTCCAGGCCAACCTCCGCTTCGCCAAGGGCACGCTCGGCACGCACGCGCATTGCTGGAGCTACAAGGACTGGATTTTCGAGATCCGGTTCGTGGGCGCGGACTTCGAGTTGCTCTGGGACATTGCCCGCAATTGTCTGACCGGCAAGGTGCGCGGCGTCGAGGTCCGTTACCAGGCCAAAGACGATCCCTATGAAAACGAACTGCGCGGCTTCGTCGCCGCCGTGGCCGCGGGCGACCCACGGTTGCTCCGCTGCACCTATGCCGACGCCTGCCAGTCGTTCCTCGCCACCCACGCCGCCGTGCAGAGCGCGCTCAGCGGCACGACCCAGAAAGTCCCGTCCCTCCAATGAAAACCAATCTCTCGCCGGTCGCCCTCAACGCCGCCACCCTGATGCCGGTGCCGTTCCCGCAGGAACTGGCCCTGTACCGCGACGGCGGATTCCCACAGATCGAGCTCTGGCTCGACAAAATACGCCGCTGGCTGGAAACGGAACGCCAGACCCCCGCCGACGCCCGCCGGGAGATCGAGCGCCACGGCCTGCAAATCGTCGGCGCGTGCCCGGCGGCGGTGCACCTCAACGGCGACGCCCCCGCCTGGGAGGAGCAACAACGCGGGCTGGCTCGCACCCTCGATCTCACCGCGCAGCTCGGCGCGCCCGCGCTGGCCCTGATCGCCCTCGGCCCGCGGACGACCGCCGACAGGGACTGGCCGGCGTTGGTCGAACGCTGCGGCTGGGTGGCCGACCAGGCCGCGACCCGCGGGCTGCGGATCAGCTTCGAGTTCCTGGCGCGGATCGGCCCGGTCAACTGTCTCTCGACCGCCATCCAATTGGTCCGCGAGGTCAACCGGCCGAACTTCGGCCTGCTGCTTGATCTGTATCACTACCACCTCTCCGAGAGCCGCCTCGAAGACCTCGACCGGCTGCCGCCGGGGAAACTGTTCCTGGTGCACCTCGACGACGCGCTCCCCCGGCCCATCGAGTGGCTGACGCACGACGACCGCACGTTCCCCGGCGAGGGGGTGTTGCCGTGGCGAAAACTGGCGGCACAAATCCAGGCGCGGACAGGTTTCACCGGGCCCTGGTCGGTGGAACTGTACAGCGAATGGGTCTGGAAACTGCCGCCCGAGGAAGTCACGCGCCGGGTGCGCCGGGGATTGGATTCCGCCGACGGGACTGCGGAGAAGTGACCGAATGACCGGCACCACACCAAACCGAAAATTCCTTCCCAAGGACTCATCATGACACCGACTCTGTTTTCCGTGAGCTACGCCGGCTTGTGGGGACAACACCGGCTGGACCTCGAAGCCTTCCTCCGCAAGGCGGCCGCGCTTGGCTATCCCGCCGTCGAGCTGATGGGCAAACGCCCGCACCTGTCGGTGCTCGACGCCAGGGACGAATGGATCGCACGGATTCGCGCCGCGGCGAAGAAGCACCGCGTGGAGATCGCCACCCTCGCGGGCTACACCGATTTCACCGGCGGACAACGGGCGGCGGAAGTGCCGTTCATCGAGATGCAGGTCGCCTATGTCCGCGACCTCGCCCGCCTCGCCCGGCGGCTCGGCGCGAAGATCGTCCGCGTGTTCACCGGCTACACGACCGACCCCGAGGCCGACGCGGGCGACTGGGACAAGTGCCTGCGCGCCATCCGCGAGTGCGCCGCCGTCGCCGCCGAAGAGCGGGTGATCCTCGGCGTGCAAAACCATCACGACACGGCGGTGAGCTGCGAGGCGTACCTCGAATTCCTCCATGAGGTGGACCACCCCAACTGCCGGGCGATGTTCGACCCCTGGTCGCCCGCCCTGCACGGCGAGGACCTGTACGAATGGGCGAAGCGGCTCGCCCCGCTCATGGTGCAGACCACGCTGGCCGATTACATCCGCCTCGACCGGTTCGCCTACCTGCCCGGCCTGGTGAACTACCGGCCGCTGCCGGCCATGGTGCGCGCCGTGCCCCTGGGCGAGGGATTCATTGACAACGCCGCATTCCTCCGCGGCCTGAAGGAGGGCGGGTTCACCGGCTACGTGGCCTACGAAATGTGTTCGCCGTTGCGCGGCGGCGGCAGCCTCGCCAACCTCGACCGCACCGCCCGGGCCAGCCTTCAGAAACTCCAGGAGCTAATCCAATGAAAAAACATCGAGTCGGAGTCATCGGTTTCTTCCATTCCGTCGCCAGCGCGCGGTCGTTCATCCCGCCGACATGCGAGCTAACCGCGCTCTGCGACCTGAAGGCCGACCTGATGGCCCGCTGCCGCGCCGAAGACCCGTCCCTCTTTTGCACCACCGACTACCGCGAACTGGCCCGGCGCGACGACGTGGACTCGGTGGTCACGTACACGCCCAACGAAACGCATCGCGACATCGCCGTGGCCATGCTCGCAGGGGGCAAAAACGTGTTCATCGAGAAACCGATGGGCATCACGTTGCAGCAGGGCCGCGACATTCTCGCCGCGGAAAAAGCCTCGGGCAAACACGTCGCCGTGGACCTCGAGATGCACGTGATCGGCATCGGGCCGACGGTCAAAGCGATCCTGGACAGCGGTGAGATCGGGAAGGTGGTGCACATCGAGTTCGATCATCACCGGGGCAACTGGGTTCACAGCAACCCCTCGGGCGTGTACCGGACGCGGAAACGAACCGGTGGTTTGATGCGCATGGAAGGCGTTCACCAGATGGACCTGTTTCGGTTCTGGGCCGGCGAGATCACGGCGGTGCAATCCTTCTGCGCGCCGAACGCCCTGCCGCATTACGAGATTCCCGACAACATCACCGTCATCTGCTGGTTCGAAAACGGCGCGCTCGGTCGCTACACCTCCAGCCACACCCGCTCGGCGTGGTTCGACAACCCCTACGACCCGCGCAGCCCCGAGTACGGCCATTCGTTGCGCTGGCGCATCACCGGCACCCGGGGCGCGCTCTACATTGATGGTTGGCGCACCTACATTGACGTGTTCCATTTCCAGCCGATGCCCGCGGGAACAGATTCGGTGACGCCCTGCTTCGTGCGCCGCATTGACTTCCGCGGGCTGAGCGATCCGCTGCACTGGTTCTACCACGACATGGCCGGTTGCCGGCGGCTGTTTCTCGAACGGATGGCCGCGGGACTGCCGCCGTTGCAGAGCGCGGCGGACGCGTTCCGCGCAGAACAGATCGCTTGGGCGGCGGAGAAATCGAGCTTTGAACAGGGCCAGCGCATCGCAGTGCCGCCGGACTGGGAAGGTTGACCAGATCCTGTGATGACCCGGCTCACACTTCACACATTCCCGCTTGAACACCGATGAATCAACGCGCAACCAGCACAGCATTCACCGTCGCCGTGGCGCAGTGTGCGTCGCGGGTGGGCGACGTCGCCGCGAACCTGGACAGCGCGACGCGGTTGTGCGCCCGGGCGCGCGCGCGCGGCGCCGATCTGATCCTTTTCCCCGAGTCGCACGCCACGGGGTACTCCTACCGCGACCTCGGGACGCTGGCGCGGCGCACGGCCCAGCCGCTCGACGGACCGATTGGCCGGCGCCTGCGGCGGCTCGCCCGGCAATTCTCGCTGGTGGTGTGCTGTGGGCTGTTCGAGCGCGATCACGGGAAAATCTACAGCGCGCACGCGGTGGCGTTCCCCGATGGCCGGCTGGAATCGCAGCGCAAAGCCATCCTGACCCGCGCCGAGCGGACCGTGCTCCGCCCGCAACGGCGGCGCCGGCTGTTTGTGTGGGACGGCGTGCGGTTCGCCCTCCTCGTATGCGCCGACAACGCGCTGCCGGATTGCGCCGCGCATCTGCGGCGGCTCGACCTTGGTCTGCTGCTGCATCCGTGCGCGGGACGATTCACCGGCAACAAGCTGCCGACGCGAAAGGACGACCGGATCATCCTGCGCCGCGCCCGCGACCTGGCCCGGGAACTCGGCGTCGCCTACGCGGTGGCCAACCCGGTCGGGTTCAGCGGGGAAGATTGGTATGCCGGCAATTCTTGGATCATGAACCGTCGTGGAAGGCTGCTGGCCCATGCGCCGAGCGCCCCGAGCAAACAACGAACCCGTGACCGCCTCGCGGTCGCTCCCATTGGGAAAGAAAACGAATGAAACGAACAACAAATTCAATCACTCCCTGTCTGCTGGCGTCCGGGCTGATCCTCGCATCGTCCCAGCTTCTGCGGGCGGCGGACAGTCACCCGAAAGACCTCAACCCGGTCACCTTCCGATCCGCGCCGGCGCACCCGCCGGTCGCGCTCGTCGCGAACGGCCAGCCGCAAGCGAGCATTGTCGTGATGGGCGGCGCCGGCGGTCCGGGGGCGACGGAACTGCAACGCGCCATCAAGGACGCCACGGGCGCCGAACTGCCGATTGTCCGGGACAAGGTCGAGGGGTCGGCCATCGTGATTGGTGATTGTGACCTGGCGAAACAGCAGGGCCTGGAAGGCGCCAAGCTCCCGCCCGAAGGACTCGCCATCAAGACCGCCGCCGGCCGGGTTTTCATTGTCGGCAACGGCCAGGGCGCCGAGTGGGGGTGCTACGAGTTTCTCGAGCGCTTCGTCGGGGTTCGTTGGTACTGGCCGACGGACCTGGGGCGGTCGGTGCCGAAAGCGGCGGGATTGACGGTCGCGCCGGTGTGGCTCGAAGACGCGCCGGTATTCCGCAAACGCGAGATCTGGCCGCCGTTTTCGGACCCGTGGCGCGGGCGCGGAGTGGACCTCCAGCCGGTGCAACGCTTCCTGCGCTCGGGTGATTCCTGGCCGATCAGCGTCCGCGTGCACGAACCGGAATGGAACCGCGTGGAGGATTACGTGAAGAACCGTCCCGAGGTCTTCCAACTCCGCTCCGACGGCACCCGGGACACGAGCATGATCTGCTACGGCAACCCGAAAACGCTGGCGACCTACCTGGAAAACCTCGACCGCGCGTTCCGCGGCCAACAGCCGGTGTATGCGCCCGTCAAAGGCGACGCGATCACCGTGTCGCCCGCCGACGCCGAGATTGCCTGTTATTGTCCCGACTGTCGCAAGCTCTGGGACGAGACCGGCGGGCAATACGGATCGGCGTCGAAGATTCTCGGCACCTTTGTGGCCCAGCTCGGTCGCGAGGTGAAAAAGCGCTGGCCCGGCAAGACGATCATCTATCTGCCCTACCTGAACTATACCCGGGCGCCGTCGGGCATCGAGTTCCCGGACAACGTTGAGGTGCAGCTCTGCGGCATGCCGGGCATGGCGATGTACAAGCAACCCTCGCTCCTGGCCGAGGAACAGGCCAACGTCGAGCAGTGGCGGAAGCTCACGGGCCGCAAGATCCAGAACTGGCATTACAGTTGTTGGCCCGAGAACCGCACCCCGGCGATGTACCACTACGCGCACGTGGTCCGGGATTACTACCGCCTGAATCGCGACAACACGGTCGGCACGTTCATCAACGGCGAGGGCGATCACTGGCCGCGCCAGAACTTCTCGCTGGTCTGCTGGCTGAAAGTGTTGTGGAACCCGGCCTACGACGTGGACGCCGCGCGGGAGGAGTTTTGCGCGCGGATGTTTGGCCCGGCGGCAACGACGATGGGCGAGTTGCTGCAGCTCCAGATCCAGGGCTGGGAACAGAGCCGCTGGCCGGGCGGGCGGCTCTTTGCCAAGGCAATTTTTGAAATCAGCTACCCGCGCGCGACCGTGCTCAAGATGGAGGAACTGCTCCAGCGCGCCCGGCAGCAGGCCAGGGGTGACGCGCTCACGCTCCAGCGTCTCGATTACTACGCCGCGCCGTTCGCGGCGTTCTTCACCGCGTCGAAAAACTTCGCCGAGGGCGGCGGCCTGCGCCCGCTCCAGGCGCAAAAGGTCGGCGAAAACCCCAAGCTCGACGGCCAGCTCGCCGAAGCGGCCTGGAGCCGGGCCCAGGAACTGAGCTTCGTGGGCGCTTACAAGACCCAGAGCAGGGAACCGAAGTACCCGACCACCGTGCGGGCGGTCTGGACGGCAGAGGGAATCACCTTCGGGTTTCGCATGGCGGAGCCGACGCCGGAGTTGCTGGAGATGGACCGCCAGGGGCACGACGACTCGAACCTGTGGTGGGATGACAACATCGAGCTGCTCTTCGACGTGACAGGCAAGAACGAGGGCGAGTTCTATCACTTTATCGTCACGCCGCGCGGGACCGTGATGGATTTCAAGGGCAAGGACGTTTCCTGGAACACCGACAAGGTGAAATTCGCCACGCATGTCGGCAAGGATGCGTGGAGCGCGGAGGTGTTCGTGCCGTTCGCGGCGTTTGCCGAGGCGGTCAAACCCATCAGCGGCAGCGCCAGCCAGACCCAGTGGTACGGCAACTTCACCCGGCACCGGGTCGCCGACAAAGGACTGGAATCGAAAAAGAAACCGGTCGAAGGCAGCGTCCGCGAGTACACGCGCGCCAACACCACGTTCGCCGAACCGAGAAACAACCTGGCCGACTTCGCGCCGATCCAGTTCGTCGAGTGATCGCGCGGGACGGCGCTGGTGCTGGCCGCGCAGAGATTGAAGTCGGTGGTGCGCTGCACGGTGGCGTTGGGGTTGAACGACATGGTGTTGGTCGAGTAGAACACAGGGAGGGAATTCACCATGAACAGAAAACTTCTCGCTGGATGGAGTGTTGCCGCGATCGCAGCCGGCCTCGCGGTGAATTGCGTTGACGCCGGCGAACACACGCACACCGCCGCGCAGCAGTTCCGCGCCAAAGGCGAGCCGGTGGTCCCGGCACCCGACGGCACGATCTTCTGCGAGGCCGAGGAGTTCCAAGTCACAACGCCGGGCTGGGAGGCGAAGAAGTGGGGCGAGAACTATTACGCCGCGACGTTCGCGAACACCTTTCTCTCCCGAAAAGCGTTCCTCGGCGCACCCGCCGACTGCGACGAGACGGTTGCCACGATCAACGTGGACGTGAAAGAAGCCGGCAAGTACCTCGCACTCGTCCGTTACGAAGCGGCTTATCGGTTCGAGACGCAGTTCCGAGTCAAAATCGAGCAGGGTGGCACGGCGAAACTCGACCGGCTCTACGGCGCGCGCGACAACGTGAAGATTTGGGCGTTCAGTCAGAAACTGCAAAAAGAAGTCGGCTGGGATTGGGGTGCGGTCGAAAATGTCGTGTGGGAAGGTCACGATGCCTACGTCGAGTTGCAGCCCGGCATCGCGAAGATTTCGCTCATCGCCGGCAAGCAGCCGGGCCCGCCTGCCAGGCGCAACGTTGATATGATCATGCTCACGCGCGATGAGACTCAGGTAAAAGAACGCATCGCGAAGGAAGCCCATCTCCCGCTCGACGGCTGGCTGACGCAAGCCGGTGACGTGTGGCTCAAAGTGCACAACCCCGGCAGCGCGAAGGTCACCGTGAAAGCCGACAAAGTGCAGGAGCATTCGCCCTACTGGGTCCACATGCGCAACTGGAAACCGATCTCGCACGAGGTCGAGCCGGGCAAGACGACCGATTGGATCGAAGTGGGCACCTTGCTCGATTCCTTGAACGACGCCCAATGGTCGGTCAATGGCAGCGCGCCGTGCAAACTGGAGTTCGGGTTGAAGAACGCCGCCGGCAAGGTCGAGTCGTTCGGGATGTTCGACAGCGGCAAGGCATTGATCGCGCCCGCGGATGTGCGTTACTCACGCGGGATTCGACCGCAGGAGCAAGGTGTGAAGGAGTTGCTCGCGTATCTCGACAAGATTCCCAAGCACGGCAGGACGCCGACGCAAACGCTGATCTACGCGTATTCGAAGATCGAGCAGTTCGGACCGTTGTACGGACTGACCGAGCGCCTCTCCAACGACAACAAGACCTACGTGGACTGGCGGGGTCAGGACGCCGCGAAGTTGGCGGAATCCTGTCAGAAGTTGACCGAGGATCAACGCAAAGCCATCCGCGTTGTCAGCCTCGGTGACGAAATCGGTTTGCCCGCCCCCGCTGCGGCCGCCGCGAAGGACGGATTCGCTGCATTCCTGAAAGCAAACGGCCTTGATCCGGCCAAGTACACCTACGGCACCGATGCCGCGCTCAAGCAAAGCAACCCGGGCGCGTACTACTGGTCCAAGCGGTACCTGCACCACTACGGCATTCAGAAGATGAAGGAATTGACCGATGTGCTCCGCAAGAATCTCCCCAACGCCCACATCGGCGCGAATTTCTCTCCGCATCACGGCGGCGCGACCCATGCCTACCTCGGCCAGGTCTTCCAATGGGTCAACTGCTTCCGGGAAGACGGCATGACACTGCCATGGGCGGAGGACTACATCTGGCAGTTGCCCGTCGGCACGCCGCAGATGAACAGCATCAACCTCGACCTCTTCCGCGCGGGCAATCGCGGCAAACCCGACCGCAAGATTCTCTACTACGTGATGCCGCACTATCCCGGCAACACGCCCGCGATGTGGCGGCGACTGTTCTACAACGCCCTGGGGCACGGCATGACCATCGTGAACCTGTTCGAGTTTCATCCCGTCTGGATGGCCTACACGGAGAACCACGTCACCAGCGATGAAATGTTCGGCATGGTCCTGAAGACATTCCGCGAACTCGGCCTCTACGAAGACATCGTGCAATCCGGCCAGGTGCGCCCGGCGGAGGTGGGCCTGTGGTTCAGCCAGACCGCCGACATCTGGGGCGATAACGAAGGCTCATTCGCCGCCGCCAAGCGCGGGCTCTACATCGCGATCCGCAACCAGCAGGTGCCGCTCGATTTTGTCGTCGAACAGGACGCGCTCGATGGGACGTTGAAACAATACAAGGTGCTCTATCTCACCGACCAGCACGTCAGCGGGGCCGCCTCGAAGAAAATCGCCGAGTGGGTGAAGAACGGCGGACGGCTCTTCGCGACCGCTGGGGCCGGGATGTTTGACGAGGACAACCAGCCGAATCAGACGCTGCGCGAGTTGCTGGGCGTGAACCAGACCGCGCTCGATCAGCCAGCCGACTCGAAGGTCGCGTACATCAAACAGGATATGCCGTTTGCCAAGCCGATCGCGGAGGTGGAATGGAACGGCGCCAAGTTCCCTGTCTTCGGCGCCCTCAGTCGTACCGATGGACCTGCCGTCGTGACGCGTCCCGTCGCAAAGGGCGAAACAACATACTGCGCGTTCCTGCCCGGGTTGAGTTACTTCAAGCCCGCCATCCCCCTGCGTCCCGTGGATCGCGGCTCGACGGACGATGCGATGGCGCATTTTCTCCCGACCGACTTCGATCCGACGATGACGAAACTCATCGGCGAGCCGGTGGCGGAACTCGTCCGCCCTGTTGTCGCTTCCGCGGCATCAGTCGAGACGACCGTCATCGAGTCAAAGAAGGGTGTGGTTATCCCGCTCATCAATTGGAGCGGCAAACCGATTTCCGAACTCAATCTTACCGTGAACATCCCCGCCCCGGCCAAGCCGACGCTCGCCAGTGGCGGCAAGGTCGCAATGAAGAAGGAAGCCAAGGCTGTGACGTTCACCTTTGATCTCGAAGTTGCCGACGCGTTGATTCTGCGGTAAGAAGGTTGTTGTCCGCGTTCGTCCGACACAGGAGCAGATATCACATGAACAAGCTCGAACAAGGCCGCGAACGGGGACGACGCATCGCCACGTCGGTGGACGCGAAGAACTACGCTGCTGAAATGCAGGCGGATTTCACCGCCGCGCGCCAGCTCTACCCCAGCGCGGGCGACATGAATTATGCCGACGCCATCCGCAAGTTCGACGCGGAACGGCTTGCCTCCGAGCCGTCGCTGACAACATTCCCGGAGCTCA
This sequence comes from uncultured Verrucomicrobiota bacterium, assembly GCA_964582645.1. Lineage (GTDB taxonomy): Bacteria > Verrucomicrobiota > Verrucomicrobiia > Palsa-1439 > CAZOTB01 > CAZOTB01. Next base: position 38,306 of record CAZOTB010000038.1, read on the forward strand.
AAGGCCACGGCGACCTGCTCCGCGGCGAGCGTGAAGGCTTCCGCGAAGCGACCGGCCTCGATGAAACCGCGACGGCCTTCCGGTTCTCGTGGGGATTCTTTCTCAGCCGCCGGATGACGAGCCGTCACCTCGCGCGATACGATCTGTTGCCGGCCCAGAAGGCCTGCACCAACGTTTTCTTCCCGCACGGCGCCGACGGCGTCACGATCTCCGACAACCGCGACGACACTCCGCGACCAGAGTACGCCAAGACAGTTCCCGCGCATCGGCCCACGCAACTACTGAATCAGAATCGGCTCCACTGGATTCAAGGCGGCGTATCCTCGGCGGTGTTGCTCGACGATGAGCCCGAGTGCCTCTTCCCCGCGAACCCGTGGGAATACGACCTCGTGACGGACGAGCACCAGGCCGATCTCGACGCGCTCATCGAGTTCATGACCCGCTACAAGGATTTCTGGGGTCCGTGCAACATGATCTGGGTGGATCGCAAACTCAACGCCATCGCCGTCGAAAAAACCAACTGCCGCGTCGCCTTCCGCCGACCGACCGTCAACGGCGCGGTGGCCGTGACCGCCTGCGCGTATCTCGACGAAGGCTTGCACGCGTTCCAGGTCGAGAAGACAAAGCGCGCGGCGCAGATCAAAGGCGAGACTGAGAAGGACTCGTTGGACTTGAACTACCATCTCGGCGCGCGGCAGCGCTACCGGCGGCTCGTCGAGTTGACCAACCTCGAAGCCGCCCGGCCCGGCGGCGCGACTCTCTGGGGCGCGCTCGAAGTCGTCGCCGACCATGCCGTGCCGTTCCCGGCGCGCGTGTGCGTGGCGGGCGAGAAGACCTTCCCCGATCGCGAACCGAACGCCAACTGGTCGCTCACCCAGCACGCCGCCGTCATCACCGGCCCGAAGAAACGGCTCCTCTACCGTTCCGTTCAGAACCTCTCCAATCCGCGTCCCGTGTACGAGTACCAACCCAAGCTCGCGCTCGGTCCCGGCGTGAAGATGCAACCCGACTGGCAGGCCGACATCGCAGCCGGGCGGTGCGAGTTGGTGAACTAACTCGCACGCGTCATCCTCGATCCGTCGCCGCCGCGCGCCACGCGATTCCGCGCACGCGTTCCCGCTTGCAAAATCCTCTCGATGTAGTTTGATATCGGTCAGAGGATTCGTCGAGAACTCCACGGAGGTGTGTTCATATGGCAGCCCTCCATTCCCCCGCTCGATTCCTCCGTAGTGTCCCGAGCGCGGCTCGCGCTCTCTCGCTCAGTGCTCTCTTGGTGGCGCTCGGTTCTGAGCCAGCGCCCGCAGCCGTGACGAATGCGATCTGGCTCGGTGGCGGCGGGAACTGGAGCCAGAACACGAATTGGTCCACCGGCGGCTTCCCCAACAACGGTGGCGGCAACAATTATGTCGCCTGGATTGATCAGGGCAACGCCGTCAATTCCACTGTCACCCAAGATGTCAGCGTCACAATCAACGCGCTCAATGTCAGCATGGGCGACCGGCTGCTCGTCGGCGACAACATCGCGCTCTGGGTGGACGACGGAATCAGCGGCGGCACGATTACGAATGCGGGCACGATCACGCTCAGTCCGGTCACGGGCGTCTCGCATCTTCGACCCGGCTCTCGCGTCGTGCTGGCGGGCGGCGGCAGCGTCACGCTCGGGGGCAACGGGAACGGGTACATCTTCGGTCTGATCAGTACCAACTTGCTGATCAATCTGGACAACACCATTCAGGGCGCGGGCTGGCTCGGCTACAACGCGATGGGATTGGCGAACTCCGGCACCATTGACGCGAACCAGCCCGGCGCGTCGCTGGTGGTGGACCCGACTGACGCGTTGATCATGACCAACACGGCGACAATGCAGGCCAGCAACGGCGGACGGATGCAGTTGCTCGGTGGCACCTTCTTCAATACCGGCATCATCCGCGCGCAGAGCAATTCGACCGTCGAACTCAACGTGGCAACCATCATCGGCGGCACGCTCACGAACACCGCGAGCGGGCTGTTGTTGGCCACGGGACACAGCACCTTGAGCAACGTGACCCAGAGCGGTCATCTCGCCGTGACGAACGCCGTGTACGTCGTGTTGGCCGGCACCATCACCAACCGGGGTGTCATCTCGGTCGGCAGCACGGTGAACGAAAGCTGGCTGCGACCGGTCAACAACACCGTGCTCACAGGCGGTGGCGTCATTGAATTGAACCAGCATCCCGGCGACAAGATGTTCGGGTGGATGCCCAGCGATGTGTTGATCAATCAAGACAACACGATTCGTGGCGCGGGCCTGCTCGGCAGCGACTACATGGGCCTGGTCAACGCGGGCACGGTGGACGCCAACATGCCCGGCGCGCCGCTGGTGGTGGACCCCGACAACTCTCTGGTCGTGACCAACACGGGCACGATGCAGGCCCGCAATGGCGGTCGGCTGCGGTTGCTCGGCGGCACGTTCTTCAACGCCGGTGTCATCCGTGCGTTGAGCAACTCGACCGTCGAGTTGAGCGTCGCAACCATCATCGGCGGCACGCTGACCAACGCCGCGACCGGGCTGCTGTTGGCAACGGGCCCCGGCACGTTGAGCAACGTGACCCAGTGCGGTCATCTGGTCGTGAGCAACGCCGTGTACGTCGTGTTGGCCGGCACCATCACCAACCGGGGCGTGATCTCGCTGGGCAGCACGGTGAACGAAAGCTGGCTGCGACCGGTCAACAACACCGTGCTGGCGGGCGGTGGTGTCATCGAGTTGAACCAGTACCCCGGCGACAAAATCTTCGGCTCGGTGCCCAGCGATGTGTTGATCAATCAAGACAACACGATTCGTGGCGCCGGCCTCCTCGGCAACGACTACATGGGCCTGGTCAACGCCGGCACGGTGGACGCCAACATGCCCGGCGCGTTCCTGGTGGTTGATCCCGACAATTTCCTGGTCGTGACCAACACGGGCACGATGCAGGCCAGCAACGGCGGACGGCTGCAGTTGCTCGGCGGCAGGTTCTTCAACAGCGGCACCATTCGCGCGCTGAACAGTTCGACTGTCGAAGTGACTACGGCGACCATCATCGGCGGCACGCTCACCAACGCAGCCACCGGCTTGATCGCCGTCACCGGCCCCAGCACGCTGAGCAACCTGACCCAGTCCGGCCACGTCGCGGTCAACAATCAGATCATCCTCTACGTGGGCGGCACCATCACCAATCGCGGCACAATCTCGTTGAACGCCACCTCCAACGAAACATGGTTGCGGTTGACCAGCGACACCGTCCTGGCCGGTGGCGGTTTCGTCCAACTCAGTACCTACCCGAACGATGTCCTCTGGGGCTACGCGGGCAACGAGCGGCTCATTAACGAAGACAACACCATCCAGGGCGCGGGTCGTCTCGGCGCCAATGCGCTCGGCCTCGACAACCGCGGCACAATCCTCGCGAATCAACCCGGTAGCACCCTCCTGATTGATCCCAATGACACCCTCGGCTTCCTCAACCGCGGCACACTCCAGGCCAACGTCAACTGCACGCTCTACGTCGCCGGCCCCGGCTTCAGCAACTTCGTCGCGGCCACCGCCACGCTCACCGGCGGCACCTACCGCGTTGCCGGCACCCTCAAGTTCGACTCCGCACACGTGGTCCACAACGCCGCCGCCCTCATCCTCGACAGCGCGACGTGGCGCATCGTGGATCACTTGGGCACGTCTGCACTTACGCACTTCAGCACCAACACCGGCAACGTCACGCTCCAGAACGGCGCTGTGTTCCACTCGCAAACCAACTTCGTCAACGGAACGTCCGCCTGCGCCTTGCCGGCCGAGCTTACCGTCCACGGCGGCAGCCTCTACATCACCAACACTGCGGGGAACGCCACGCTCGACCTGCGCAGCGGCACGGTGGCGTTGATTGCCGGGCTGATCCAGGTGGATCGTCTCGTGATCACCAATGGGTGCGCCCGATTCATCAAGACCGGCGGCACGCTGGTCGTCAACGGCACACTCAACCTGTCGCCCGATCTCGACGCCGACGGCGACGGCTTCCTCAACGCAGACGAATCCAACTTCGGCAGCGATCCGCTCTCACCCGACAGCGTGCCCGCCGTTCTCGGGGCGAGTCCGTCCACGCTGCTGCTCGGCCCAATCGCCACCGGCATGACTGCCCGCGCCAGCTTCGTCGTCACGAATGCCAGCAGCTTCCCCTTCACCGGCACCGCGCAAACCGGCACCGGCCCGTTCGCCATCGTCTCCGGCAGCCCGTTCACCCTTCCCGGCTTCGGCTCGACAAACATCATCGTTGGCTTCACCCCGACCGCACACGGCGCCGTCACCAACTCGGTGATCTTCACCAGCAACGGCGGCGATGCGACCGCGACCGTCATCGGCACCGGCGTCGCGTTTCCGCCCGGTGATGTCAACGGCACCAACGGCGTGACCGGCGCCGACTCGCTCCTGATCAACCAGGTGATCGTCGGACTGCGCAGCAACACCCACCCGATCTTTACCGCCGCCGGTTTCACCAATGGTGATGTGAACGCCACCAACGGCGTCACCGGCGCCGACTCCTTGCTGATCAATCAAGTCCTTGTCGGCCTGCGTCCGTACATCACCACGCTGATTCTGCCCGCGTCTCGTTTCAGCAATGAAACCACCGCGGTCATGATCTTCGGCATCGGGTTTCCGACCAACCAGGTTCCCGCCGTCACCATCGGCGCGCCGGTGAATCTGACACTGACCAACGTCGCGGTTCTCAGTAGGGAACGGATCATCGCCACGGTCCCGCCCGGCGGCGGACTTGGCACCGGCGCCGTCAATGTTGTCTCCTCGCCCACCAACGGCGTGATCTCGTTCGGGAGGTTCATCAACCAGTGAGCAATGGACTGGAGAGCTGATGAAAACAGAACATCGTCCCCTTCGGTTCGCGGCGGCGGCTCTGTTCGTGACTCTCGCGTTGGCTATCCGGAGCCAGGCCGCCACGTTCACTGTCACCACGACCAACGACAGCGGATCTGGCTCCCTGCGCCAGGCGATTCTGACGCCAACGCGGGCGCGGGCGCAGATAGAATTGAGTTCGCGATTTCCGGCTCCGGTCCGCACACGATCACTCCATCCTCTCTGTTCCCGGCGATCACCGCGCCCGTGACCGGCTGCTTCATCGGGGGGACCCAACGGGTCGCATCAGCCGCGGGAACGGCGACTCCGGCATTTTCGCCTGGCTTTCGTCGGATCTCGTGATCGGCGGGACGAACGCCGCTGACCGCAACGTGATCTCGGCCAACGGCAACAATGGAATCGCCATGACCGTTCTCGAGTCCACGCGCATCCAGGGGAATTTTATCGGCGCGGACGCCACGGGCACGAACGTTCTGGCCAATGCGCGTGGGATCAGCATGGACCAGTCAACCGACGTCACGATCAGCGGCAACGTGGTGGCCGGCAGCCTCATAGATGGCATTCTCATCCAGCAGAGTCAGTCGGTTCAGATCGACGGCAACCGGATCGGAACGAATTGGACGGGCGCGCTCAACCTGGGCAACGAGGGCCGGGGTCTGGCGTTGAGCGGCGTCACCAACGTCGTTGTAGGCAGCGCAGTCGCGAACGTGATTGCCTTCAACCAAAGCGGCGGAGTCCTGCTCTACAATCAGTCCGCCGACAATCTGATCGAGGGCAACTTGATCTTCGCCAACTTCACGGGCGTCCAACTCATCGGCTCGTCGGTGCGGAACCGGATACTGGGCAATTCCATTTCGGGAAACGAACCCGGGCCCGGGATAGACCTCGCGGACTGTCCAACGATTCATGCGACAGCGACACCGGGAACAACATGTCGCAGAACTTCCCGGTGTTGACTCGCGCCGCCAGTTCGTCCTCCGCGACCACGATCCAGGGATTCCTCGACAGCGCGCCCAACACGACGTTCCGTATCGAGTTCTTCGCCAATACCGAGTGCGACACCAGCGGTTCCGGCGAAGGCGAGACATTCCTCGGCGCGACCAACGTCACCACGGGGGCCAATTGCACCAACGTCTTTTCCGTGACGCTGCCCGGCGTGAACTCCAGCGGCATGTTCCTCACCGCCACTGGCCGCCCGCGCGAGGCGATCGACGTGCTGCG
>CAZOTB010000039.1:0-2161 GCA_964582645.1 uncultured Verrucomicrobiota bacterium
TTCGCCCGCAGCCGGTGCTGTCTGGCTGGGCGGCGGGCTGTTGTTCTCGATTGCGATCGCTCAAAGTCTGCGCCGAGGTCTGCGAATCTCCCTGCCGTTGGACTTCCGCGCGGTGTTCTACGCATTGATCGGAATCTTCTTTGCCTATCCATTCGTGATGGCCTACTTGGTGAACAGCTCCACCGACGACCCGCTGCCGGCGATCCGTGGAATGATGCTCTTTCCCGTCGTGTGCGGACTCGCGCTGCCGCCGTTGATCCCGGTGATTCGCCGCGGCCCGACGTATCTCGTGGACAACGGCACGCCCTGGAAATGGCCGTTGTTCCCGTGGTCCATTTTCGTCTTGCTGATTATCGGCGCTGCGTGCCGAACGTATCTGCTCAGCCTCTCGTTCTACGGCGGGCGAGGTTACGGTCCATTCAGCGCCATGGAGACCGGATTCCATTTTTACATGCTGATTCCGCTGGCGCTGGTTGTGATGATTCTATTGCTGGAGTTCGGTCTGGAACGGAACCGGGTGGACTGGGTCCGCGCTTTCATGGCCGCGCCGGTCATCCTGTTCCTAATGGCACTGCCTCGCCCAACGAAAGGGAACACCGAACTGTACTACACTTTCCTCTCCGCCGTTGTCGGACCGGATGGTTCGCCGATGCTCATCGCGCTGGCCGGGGCGGTGATATTCTACATTTATGCTTGGTGGCGTTCGGTCAAATACAGCGAGATGATCCTGTGTGGCCTGCTTCTGTTGAGCCTGCTGACGGAGGCGCGCGCGAATTGGCTGACGGAGGCTCATGTCCCGAACTGGGCGCCGGGCATGGCATCGCTGGCCATCCTGACATGGATCGCGCTTCGCAAGAACACGACCGCGAGCTGGATGGCGTTGGCCCTTGGCGCTCTGCTCATTGTCGGCACGGTATTCCGCCCGGCGTTCTTCACCTCGTGGCATTGCGCGATTCCTGTCCACATCGCTCTCGGCGCCGCCATCGTGTTGAGCGTGCTACGGAATGATCCGTTCGCCGTTGCTTTGCGGTATGTGTCAGCCTCCGTGATGACGCTGCTGTTTGGGCTCGTGCTTTTCTGGCGGGAGGAACTTGTCCGCGACCTGCCCGGCTATGTTCCCGTCGTCTATCTCGCGGTCATGTTCTCCGCGCTGATGTGGTATTGCCTGCGGTATCGAGGGAAGTTGTTCCTTCTGATTGGCGGATTCAACATAGCCATGGTCTTGCTCTACGTAGTGGGCAACCTCTATGACATCATCAACGCTCTGGGGTTGAGGGCGCTTGGCTTCATCTTCTGGGGATTGGTGTGCTTTGCGATCGCGTTTGTCATCAGCGCCTTGAAAGGCAACCTACTCCAAGCGGTGGTTGCAAAGCTGAAGACGCGGTGGAAAGAAAGCTGAAGCCGGCAGGCTGCAACTCGAAATCCGGTCAGTCTTTCATCAGGATTGTTACTGCCCTCTCGTGGGCCGCATCCGTTTCGCTCAACAACGCGATGAAGAAGAACGAGTCAGCGAAGACCCGCTTCATCGTTTGGCAGTCCCATGAATATAGTGGTCATGGTTTCTGGCGAAATCGCGCGGCAGGCCTTTGACAGTTCCGGCGAACTGCAGCAGCCACTGGCCAGCGTCTCCTTCCGAGCGACTCGTCTCCAAGAGAGTTACCTGCACCTTGCTCCCCTCGGGCAATTTCGCCTGTGGCGGTAGGACAACGACGCCGTTCTTGACTGTGCCGTTGTAGCTCATGGTCTATTCTTACCGTGGATTGGCGCGGGAAGCAAGCTGCTGTAGCCACTCGTAGCCGAACACCTCCGCACGGGTCAGCTCGAAGCGAATCGTTAACGGCTTGTCGCTGGGGATGTCGGTGATGCGTGCGTTCTTGAACCGGACGGGGGCGCTGACGTGGTCGCCGGTAATGGGTACGCAGTCATTGAAGCTGAATCCGGGCAGGTGATCGTGTGTGCGCAGCGAGCCGTGGTAGTGATCGGTCTTTTCCGCGAGCGCGACTCGGACCTGGCCGGTGGCTGCCTGCGCGTTCACGAATAACTCATCGCCCTGACGGTGATCAGCATCCACGTCGAAGCAACCTTTCCACACGGCTGACAGACTGGCGAAGCGGTCGCGCTTGATCTTCGCCATCATCACCCGGCACTGGTCTCGGTGCTC
>CAZOTB010000039.1:2171-16038 GCA_964582645.1 uncultured Verrucomicrobiota bacterium
GCGGAATTCTCTCGTTGGTCGAGAAATCGGGATTGATGCTCCAGTCGTGATCGTAGCGGCTGCCGCCGTAGTAGAAGAGCAGATCATCACCGTGCTCAACCAAGGTGGAGGCCGGCACGACAAAGCCTGCGTCCAGCTCGCCGGGCGCGCCGAGTTCCATGAAAGACGGACGGCCCTTGGGATAGCGCCATTGGAAACCATCGTGCGAAAATCCGAGTCGCACGTGACAGAGGCCGGCCGGGTTCTGCGCAAACACCTCCCGCAACGGCGGGCCGACATCCAGAATGCTCTCGATGGAAACGAGAGTCTCGCCGGCACGGTAGATTCCGACGCCGTATGTTTCCGCATGCAGGAAGCCATGTTGTTGCGCAAGCATATCGTCGTAATCGTCCGCCAGAAACGTCTCGCGCCATTTGCGAACGCCGTCGTAGCCCTCCCAATGTTTTCCGTCGCGACTTTCGACCCCGATGGCGATCCGGCGGGCGGTCATCCCGTGCATCGCGCCGCACTTGTTGTAAAGAAGGTAGCGGTTCGTCGCGCGATCGGCGTAGAGACACGCCCAATCGCCGTGCTGCATCACCTTCGTCACGTGTCTCCAGCGCAGGCCGTCGTCGGACGCCCAGATGTGAGTGCCGCTGCCGCCCTTGAGCGGATCGGGGTTGCCGGGCACGTCCTGCACGTCGGGTTCGAGCGGGATGGCGTACATGATCGTGACCGCGAGGTACTTTGCATCGGTGCCGGGCAAGGCGGGCACGACGCTCATCATCGCGCCGGGAATTGTGAGCAGATTATTTCCAGGGTAACGATGCTGGCCGGTGATTTTGAGATCGGGTTTGCGCCAGTGAATGCCGTCCTCGCTCTCCGAGTAGCAGGTCATCGGCAGGTCGGTCTGCTCCTTGTAGTTCTTGGGCGCGCGCAGGCCCCAATGCCACATGCGAAACACGCCGTTCTCCTTGATGACGGAGCCCCAGATGGTCGTCGCCGCTTCGTCCCACGAGCCGGCAGGACCAGGTTCGAGTCCATGGATCGGCACTTTTTCCGCATGCGGGAAGCGCTGCGTGACGTGATGGTCCCACTGCGTTAGGCTGTCAATGTCGAGGAAGACCCGCCGAGAATCATTCATGGCGGTTTGGCTTACTGGAGGAGCGCCGAATTCGCAACCCCCGAGCGGCACCCTCTTTTTCGGGACACGCCCTTCCTAGAGCACCTCACTTGGTCCTTGGTGCGCCGACAAGCGGAAGCATGTTCCATCTTACCGGGCGCCTCACAATCGCCGCAGATAGTTCTCAGGATTGTTGAGGAACGCCTTGGTCAACGTGACGTGCTCCAAGTCCTCGTACGCCACGGGCGTAATCTTCGGCTGATCGAAGCTGAGGATCGTCGCCTCGGGGAACGCCATCAAGATGGGTGAGTGTGTCGCAATAATGAACTGCCCGCCCTTGCTCACCATCTCCTTCATCATCGAGAGCAATCCGAGCTGGCGCAACGGCGAAAGCGGCGCCTCGGGTTCGTCGAGGAGGTAGAGGCCGTCGCCGGTGAAGCGCGCCTGGAACAACTTGAGAAACGCCTCGCCGTGGTAGTTGGCGTCGAGATCCTTGCCGTAGTTCCGCGTCAGCGCCTCCCGCGAACCGCGCACGACGCCCTTCGCCAGCATCAGTCCGTAGCCTTTCATGCGCTGCTCGTAGTCGGCTTCCTGCGCGTCCAACTCCTGATGCATGGTCTGGAGACGCTTGGTGAAATTGAAGAAGTCCTCTGCCCGCAGGAAGAACCCGCGCGGCGTGCGATGGTTCCACGCCAGCGTGATCTGCTTCGCCAGCTTGCGCGCGTGTTCGAGCGACGGGTCACGATCCACGTCCTCGCCCCCCACCACCGCCGCGCTCGCGCCCGCTGCGATCGCTTCGAGCAGCGTGGATTTCCCCGAGCCATTCTCGCCGACGAAGACCGTCACCGGCGCCTTGAACTCGATCTTCCTCGTCGCGCGTACGAACGGCACTGTGAACGGAAAGCCGTCGAGCTTGTCCGTACCGGGCTTGAATGTGAGCGAGCGAAGGTGAACCATGTGTGCGCCGATGAGTGTAGCGGAGAACCGGATTTCAACCAGCGCTACGTTTGCTTGCGTTCGGGGTTCACGCTTCAGCTTGCTCGGGGGTGCGTGCTTCAGCAAGCTGAAGCTTGAACTCCAAACGCCAGCTGCTCAACAGTGTCACCCGCGCCACGCCTCTGGCGGTGGACAGCCGACTTGGCCGGGACGTAGCAACGAAGCCAAGAGATCACGGCGGCCTAGCCTCCAAGCCGAATCCACTCAATCCCGGTTCGGTCCGTGTGAGCGCCGGCATAGTGTACGACCACGAAACTGCCGTCTTGCAGAGCGGCGGTGTACGGCAGCCCGACGGAAAACTTGCCCATCTCCGCCCAGGCGTCCTGCATCGTCTTCTTGTCCCACGTCTGCGAGGGGAGCTTGAGTTCATAGAGAACCCGCTCCGTCTCACTCGGCCAGGTGCGCCCTCCGTCGCTGCTGACGCGCAGCTTGAGCATCGGCGCGCCGGTGCGATCCATGTACGCAAGCGCGATGCGTCCGTCGGGCAACGACACCGGCGGGGCCGGCTGGCCGGGGATGCCACAATCCCACATCTCCGACCAAGTGCGTCCGTTGTCGCGCGATTCGCGGGCGTGGATGTTCAGATAGACTGCGGTCTTGCGGTCGAACGTCCAGAACACGTCGAGAATGCGACCATCCGCGAGCACTGCCGGGCGTTGATCCCAGTAGAAGAAACGCAGATCGGGATCATCACTGACGAGCGTGTGCTCAGGCCACGTCCTGCCTTCGTCCTTCGAGAACATCAGCACCGAGCAATGTCGCCACGGTGTCGTGTCGTGGTAATGCTTGTTCAGCTCGAACTGGCAGGCCCATTCGCCCGAACGCAGCAGCAACGTCGGGCCGGTGAGCGGCACCGGCATGTTCAACGGAGACGTGTCCATCAAGCGCGGCGCGGACCACGTGGCGCCCTCGTCCTCGGAGATTGAAAGGAAGATCCGGCAATCGAGAAGTCCTTCGGTGGTCTCGTTGAAGAACGGAAGCGATGGGTCGCTCTGGTCCACCCAGATGATCGAAGCCAGCACTCGACGTCCGCCGAGTGCGGTGAGATAGGCCGAACGAAAATCGCCGGCTCGACCTTCCACCTTCGGCGCACGGAAGGGCGTGGTGGGCGGGCTCCAGGTTTTCCCGTTGTCGTCCGAGCGGGTGATCAAACACTCGCGCGTCGTCTTCGACTTGAGCGGCGCCGCCGAGACCGCGCACAGCCAGCGTCCGCTCGGCAGCACGCAGATGGATGGAGCGATAGAACTCTGCCGGGCGGGATTCCGTTCGTCGCGAAACACGACTCCACGATCCACGATTCGAGGGTTCATGGCTGTGATTCTTCGCGGGCGGCGCTGCCGAGGCGAGCGAAATCGGCAGGCTTACCAGTGGACGTAGCCGCCGTTGATGGCGAACCGTGGTTTAACCTGCGCGCGGGTCCGCCATTCGCCGTGGCCGTCAATGAAGACCACATTCTCGCCATCCAGCCGGTAGTGGTTGTTTCCCATGGGCGTGACGCCGGAATACGGGATGGCCCAGCCCCCCGTGCTTGGGTCGTAGGCGTCAAGCACGGCCGGTGTCTCGGCGGCAGGCGCGACGTACAACGGCCCGCTGCCGTCGCTGGGAACGCCGTAGCCGGTGACGGTCGTGCCGAGGTGGCGCATGTTCGGGCAAGGAACGCGATATTGTCCCGTCTGGGTGTAGTCGTAGCCGGTCTGGATCAGGTGTCCGCCGAAGACGTAGTTCCACGGTCCCCAATCGCCGCGCGAGGCATAGATGTGGTACGTCGTGCTGTAGCAGGTGGCGCACTGCTCATAATAGTAACGGGCGTTGGCGTCGGTGGAGAAACGCGCGTCGCGTCCCGGGCAGAGGAAAATCTTCCGCGACTTGAAGTATTGCTTCATCCAGCAGCCGGGCGTCTCCCACATGACGCCGTTGTCGTAGAAGAGATTCTGCGTCGCGTAATAGACCATCGGGAACGCGCCGTTGTTGTCGTCGGAATAGTTGATCAGGGTAAGATGAATCTGCCGCAGATTGCTCAGGCAGACCGCCGCTTTGCCACGTTCTTTCGCGTTCTGCAGCGTGGGCAACAGCAGCGCGGCGAGGATCGCGATGATGGCGACTACGACCAGTAACTCGATTAGGGTGAATCCGAGCCGTTGCCGGATGCTCGATTGATTCTGCTGAATGGTGCGACACTTCATTTCTGCCTGCGGCAGAACAGTACGAGACCGAGCGCCGAAATCAACGCCATCGCGGTCGGTTCGGGAATGACTTCCGCAATCTGCACGTTGTCGAGCAGCGTCTGGTAGGCCGTCGGTCCCGGGGGCGCATTGTCCGCGCGGAAGCGCAGGTAGAGTTCCGTCCCGGCGGGAATATCGTACACGGTCATGGTTTTCGTGGTGAATACCTGTCCGCCCACGCCGTTGATGGTGGTGCCGTCCACGTAGAGTGTGCCGAGCGCCAGATCGGGGATCAGGTCGGCGTTGGTGTCGCGCCATACGCCCATCGTGAAGGAGGACGCAGGCACAAACACGTCGGCTCGACGGGCGATGTCCACATTGAATTGCAGGTGCGTCCAGGTGCTGGTGGTCGTACCGATGTTTTGGAACAGGTCGGTGCCCTGGCCGGAATTGTCGCCAAGGGAAAAGCCGCCGCCGATGCCGCCCGCTTGCGCGCCCGTGACGCTCGCGTCCACGTAAGGAGCACCCCAAATGCGACGGTTGTCGGCGGGATCAATCACCGACCAACCCGTGGGCGTGGTGACGGTGCCGCTCGTGATCGGCGCCTCGAAGCTCGGGTTCGTGACCGACAACGCGGCGGACGATGTGGTTGGACGGAGCGCCACCATCGCGAGTGCGGTGGCTGCGACCCATAGGATACGGTGACCTGTGACTGTTTTCATAGTGCAACTCCTGCTCGATTCGAGCCGTCGGAACTCTACCTGGGCCGATGCAGGAGCTTCAATCCGGGAGAATCGGACTCATTTTGTGGCCGATCGCGTTCCAACAGGTTCACTCCGTCGCCTCGGCCTCGACTGCCACGCACTTGCTGATCCTGGGAACGCGGCCGCTTTCGAAGTAGCGCACCGCCGCGTCGGTCACATACTTGACGATCCGCGCCACCGGCAGCGGATAACGCACGGGAGGCGGAACCAACCTGACGGCGTCGGCTGAATGAAACACGGAGATAATCTCCGCCTGGCGCGGCACGGCGATGCCCTGCTGCAACAGCGACGTCATCACCAATCCCACCGGCACGGGCGCGGTAACCACGATGCCGCAGCGGTGGGTGATCCGTTGCGCGAGTCGGTGCATGGTGGCCATCAGGGACTGGGACGCCAGCGCGGTGGGGAACTCGTGAGCGTGGACGGGCTGTCGTGGCCACTTCGCGCAGGCATCGCGAAATGCCTCGATGGAAAGTTTCGTTCCCGGCGCAGCCACATTGGGCAGCAGGAGGGCAACGTGAGAGTGGCCGTGTTGCAGCAGGCGTTGGGTCGCGTGGCGCACGATCGAGGGTTGGTCCGCCGTGATGAACGGCAGTCCGAGTCCGGGCGCGGGCTGGCCGATTGAGAAAACTGGTTTTCGGGCGGCGGCAAACAGTTTCTGGTAGGCCGCAGGAAAGGAAACGAGACAAAACAGTTCGTTGCCGCCGTCCCGTTCCGCCGCCATGGCGCGCAATCGGGGCGGCGCGCATTTTTCCCAGGTGAACTCGATGTCGTGCAGACGCAGGTGCTCGCGCAACGAAGTGAGCAGATCGAGTTGCTGGCTGATCTGCGGCTGACCGACGCCATAATAGAGCCAGCGGACGAACCGGGTGGCGGACGGTCGCGCCGAGGTGCCGGGGTTGATTCGCGCGCCGCGCGCCCGCATGACGAGCAAGCCTTCGCGCTGGAGTTGTTGGATCGCCTCGTGGACGGTGCGTCGGCTGACGCCGAGTTGCCGGCTCCACTCACGCATGCCGGGAAGCGGATCGTGCAACTCCCCGGACTTGATTCGTTCCCGGAGATACTCCACAAGCTGTGAAGACTTGGAGCGAAGAAACGTCACGGGACGAATGTTACGATAGCCGCGCCATTGCGATCAAGGCCGCTCACCGCAACACGATGAAGTCGCCGCGTTCCACTCGCAGCCGGAAGTGCAGCGTCTGGCCTTCGCGCTTGAGGTCGCTCGCCCGGCCGATGGTGGCGACGGGGCGGTTCTTCGAACCTGAGCGCGGAACCGAAACCTCGATCATCTGCGGCTCCCCGCTCCAATTGGCGAGCACGAGCACGTCGCTCGCGGGGCCGGTCAGAAAGCAGCCCTCCACCAACGGATGACTGATGCGGACGGGCGGCTGGTAACGGACCGGCTCGAGCAGCCTGCGAAAGAGTCGGTGGTACTCGACGGGATAGCTGCGCGGATTCCAGGTGATCAGCGGTTGGTTTTGCTTCGCGTACTCCGCGCGCTGCTTTACCATCCCGATGCATCCGCTGCGGGCGTAGCTCAGCCCTGGGAAGAACCCGAGGAACACCACGCGCCCCTGGCCGTAAATCAACTCGGCTGCCCCCGGCGAGCCGTCGGCAAAGGTCGCAATCATCCGCCCGCTTTCAACTGTGGGTTTCTGGTAGCCGGAGACCACCTCAAGCCGGTTGGTCTCCCAGGACAAAGTCGAGAGCACTTGCATGGACGGGAGTTGGAGTTCGTGGCCGGGCACTTCCTTGAAAACGAACGCCTCGCGTCGCAACCCGATCTCCTCGAGCGCGCGCGCCGGCTGATTGAACTGGTTGCGCTCCGCCGCGCCGGCACCCAGGTACAGGAAGCCGCCGGACTTCGTCCAATCGAGGAGCTTCGGCAGCACACCGTCTTTGAGGTGCGGGCCGGTTACGAAGATCGCCTCGTAACTGGCGGCTCGGCCTTCGAGCACGTCGTCTTCGGTGAGGACGTCGAGGGGGTAGCCGAGATGGCTGAGCAACAAGTGGAGGCACATCCGTTCCTCGCCGAACACCTGCCGGTCGCTCGCCCAATCGGTCGCGCCGAGGTCCCAGAGGTCGGTGGTGTGCGAATACAACAGCGCCAGCTTCGAGGGGACCGGTTTTGCCTGCAGCAGTTCCTTCTCGACGGCGCCGACGGCGTGATTGAATTCCTTGAGCACGGGGTACAACTCCGCCCGGTGCGATTGCGGGTCAGAGGTGTCAGCGTAGTGCGGTCCCCAGTTGTAGAAATCGATCAACCGTGCGCCGTGGCCGACCTCGGCGAACGCTTTCGCGCCGATGTCCCACGGCGTGCGGCTGATCATGTTGTAGAGGCCGTATGGTTGGTCGTGGTATTTGCAGGCCGAACGCAGGAAATCCATCATGTAACTGATCGTCTGCTGCGACGGCGTCAGAGCGTTTGCGTCCTGCACGAAACCGAACGTCAGCGCCTGCTGCTTGTAGAGCGCGAACCAATCGGTGCCGCGCAGGAGGAGGTTCTTGTGGCTCGTCAACTCGGTGGTGGCGTTGGCGATGGTGTCCACGCTGGCGCGCAGGCCCCGCACAATCTCGGTGCAACCTTTCAGGAAATGGACCTGCGTCTGGCTGCGAAACAGCATCGTGTAATAGAACATCTTCGGGTCGGCGTTCTTGTCCACGACCGGCTTCGCCGGCGGCAGGCCGCGCTCGCGCAGGAACTCGCCGAATTTCTCCGCGCAAACCGGGCAGGTCTGGAGGTGCTCGACGTGGACCGAGTAGATCTCGTCCATGAGCTTGATCCACTGCACGTCGCCTTCGCCGTACCGGGCGAGGTTCTCGGCTTGGTAGCGTCGAATCTCGTCCCACCGGGGCTGGTTGAGGCAGAGATCCTTCAGCAGCCAGTAGGTGGTGCATTGTGAAGAGTTGAACTTCAGTCCGCGTCGCCGCAGCCGGTCGCCCTCCACAAGGCTGTTCGCCACGCCCGAGAACCCGAGCGACTGGAGCGTGGCCAGATCGTTCTCGATGACTGCGGCCGGCGTGTAGGCGGGGTCATGCGAAAGCCCTGTGATCAACGGAAATTCCCTCGGCTGCCGGCCCCGTGCACGCGGCAGTCTCTCGACGGCACGTCGGAGCGTGCGGCTCGACTCGATGCCGCTCGCCGCATCCTCGAGCGTTGTCTGGTCCAACACCACGATCATTCCCGCGCCCTTGCCCGCGCGGTGAAACCGGTGGATCACGCCTTCCTGCGACGGCGTGCGCGACAGCCAGAGCGCGAAGTCGGCCGTCGGCGCGGGCACGATGTAGCCCGTCAGCGCGTCGAAGCGGACGACATTGTTGTCCGACGGCGTCAGGATCGGAGCAATGTCCACCCACGGCGACTCGTCGCCTGCGTTCAACCATGTCTCGGGTGGATACCCGTTCATCGCGCCGGGCGAGATGCCCCTGCGGGAGATGTCGTAATGCCCGACCTGACCCCAGATGTGGATCAGGACCGGCTTCGGGTTGTCATTCCTGCCCATCACGACCTTGGCGTAGATCGGGCGGGCAAAATCGCGAATGTGCGGCTCGTAGTTTGCATCGCTCGTGATGGCAATACAGTCCACCCATCGCCAGGTTCCGCCTTCAATCGGCGGGAGCTTGCTCAGTTCGATCGCGCACGGCCCCGCCTTCAGATCGGCCTCGAACGAGTCCCACACAAAGTCACGCGCCCATTCGCCCCACTTCTTCTTGCCTTCGGGTGTCGCGCGCAGCCAGACGGTGTCGAATCCCTTTTCGGCCACGGCGTTTCCCTGCTGGAGCAAGCGGACCTGGAATGGCCACTCGCGTCGGTCGTGCCCGATATCCAGATAGCGAACCCAGACGCGATACCTACCGGCCTTCGCGATTTCCACCTGTTTCGTTGCTGTTCCTTGGCTGCCATCGTTGCCCCGCAGCATCTTCAGCCCGGACGGATAGCCGTAATAGTCGCCTTTGGAATGCGGCTGCACTTTCCAGGTTGTGCCGTCGGTGGTCATCTCCTCCGCCTCGACAAAGATCAGGTCGGACGGCTTTCGAACGATCTGCGTGGGAGCAGCATCAGCAACCAGAAACGGCAACGGCAGAGCCAGAAACGTCAACAACAACAGACGGACGGTAAGGAGCATCGGAATCGCAACCTCATCGGTACGGATTGTAGTCTTGCGGTTTCTGGGAAGTACCTTGGACGCCCTGCCCGGCGGTCATTCGCAGGCGCGAGAGGCGCACGGCTTCGTCGGTCTTGTCGGCGGGCTTCTCGTACTCGGCGTACAGGTCGCCCAACAACACGTCCTCTGGGTTGGCGGCAATCTGTTCGTCGGCCTTGATGACGTGCGTGCGGCGCTCGACGATGATCTTTTCCAACGTCAGCGGCAGGTCCACGATGCCGTCGCCTTTGCCGTAGTAACCCCAGAAGCTTGTCCCCATGTCGCGGTAGCAATCGTACGGTTGGTTGCCGCAGAGCTCGAACGGAAGATAGCGCCAGCCGTCGAAGTTGAACGCGCTCCAGCAATGCACGTCGTCCACGTTCCATTCCCCCTTTTTGCCGACGCTGAGCCAGCGTTCGCCATTGGCATCGCGCAGGCAATAGACCACGCGGCCCCAGTCGCTCGCCGCGCGCACCCACAGACCGAGATGACTCGCCTTGCCGGGAATCGTGATCGGTTCGGGCGGTACGAGCGTGGTGTAGAACGGCATCGTCTTGCGTTCTTTCTCCTGCTTTTCGAGATGGACCGCCAACGCCTGGCCGCCCGCTTCCTTCGGCGCGGACACAGCCTGTGTTGTCATCTTGCCCGGGAACTTCTTCACGAATTCGAGATGGACGTTCTCATAGTCATCGTCGCGGTCGGCGGATATGTTCCATGAACCGTCGCCGAGATTGGCAAGCACGGTGGAATTGTTGCCGGGCTTCGAATCGCTGTGATCCGGCGCGCCGAGCGTGACCTTCGCGTCTTCCTTCAGACCCCAGACGTAGCAGGGCGAAGTCGAGGCCCGCACGGTCACGCGCCGCTTTTCATTGACACCCCGCGTTAGCGGGTTGTTTGCGGCGGCTACCGGGGAAGAAACCGTTTCAACGGTTTCCCTGCCGCCTCCAAAACCGCTGAAGCGGTTGGGCTCTCGCTGCTCGCGCAAATCACCCCCCTGAAGGGGGGTGTTAATGAGATTGTCCATGGAATCGTAAATCGTGATTCGTGATTCGTGATTTGCTTCGAGCATCACCGGACGCTCGCCCCGCACCGTCCAGAACACATGCAACAACTCGCCCGTCTTGTAGTGCTGGAACTGGAGGCAGAATGTCGTGGCGCTGCCCGTTTCAATCGCCTTCACGTAGTTCATGCGGTTGAGCTGACGCGTCAGCGTGGCATGGGCGGAGTAGAACGGCTTCGGCGTAAGCAACGGCTGACGCTCGATCATGCCGCTGCCGTAATGCGTCTCGCCCCAATGACTCGCACAGCGGAACGGCGTGGGCCAGCCGAGCTGTTGCGTCACGTTATAGACGGCAAGGAGCAGCGAACCGCGGATGGTGTGATCGGCTTCCTGCTCCAACGTCAACGCGCCCGGCACTCCGCCGGGCGAAGTGCACACGCCTTCGACGCTGATCAGGCTCGGCCATTTCTTGCCGGCCTTGAGCCATTCCTGTTTCAACTGCCACAGCGTGGAGGCGTACGTGACCTGGTGCATCTGCATCTCCGGCAACCGCTCGAACAGGACCAGGTCCACCGCCGGACCGTCCATGAGATCGCGCGCCTCGGGGCTGTAACGCAGGTACGCAATCGGGAACGACGGGATGCCCCACGGGAACGCGATCTTCGCCTGCGGCCACGTTTTCTTGATCGCCCGCGCCATGATGAGAAATGGGTCGAGGTAGGTTTTGAAGTTCTTTTGTTCGTCGGCGGTCATCTCGTACGGCGGATCGCCGTAGTACTCGGGAAAACTGCGGTACGAGACCGAACCGACGATCGGTTCGCTGAACATCACCGCGTACTCGGGCTTGTTCACCGCCGTCGGCGTGGCCATCGGCGATTTCTGCAGCGCCTTGATCAACGCCGCCTCCATCTCGGCGGGCCTGGTCACGTCGGGCTCGACGCCGAGCAGGTCTTTGTGCAGCGTGAGTTGGTAGGTGAGAAAGGGGGTGAGCATGCCGTGCTTGGCGGCGAACGTAAGTTCGTCCGGGGTGTAATAGCTCGTCACCAGCGGGCGCATGGACGATTCCGCGCCCGCGTCCGCCATCACCTGCAGGCGAGGAATGCCGCCCGGCGTGATGTGTCCGCCACCCCAGTCCCAGAAGCCCCAGAGAATGCCCTTGCCTTCCGTCCAACCGCCGCGCTCGCGCGTGTCGGGATGCAAAAACGCGAGGCTGCGACGCTCGGTGCGGGTGCCGCTTTCGTCGCTGATGCGCAGTTGCACCTCGTGGTGGCCGTACTTCGTGAGCGTGATCGGCAGTTTCACCTCGTCCTGCGCGGCGGAGGCGAGGTTGACCGTCGTGGACTGCGACGTTTTCTCCGAGCGATCGTGGCTCGCCGTGGTCAGCTCCAGCTTCACGCGCTGCCTGGCCTGCGTGCGATTGCGGAGCGTGACGTTGTACCAGGGTTTCTCGGGCGCCGTCCAGATATGGGCAAACTTGTCGGGGGTGAAATCCACCTCGACCACGGGCCGCTCCAGTGTGATCGCATAGATGCGCACACCGCTGGGTAATCCCGCGCCGTGGGCGCTGTAGTAGATCGGGTCGGGGAAACTGCGGTGGGTGCGCACTTCCTTGGTCAACTCCAGTTCGACATGATCGAGGTCGGACAGGCTGGCGAGGCCGTCGGGATCGAGCGGGATGGTGACCAGGTGAGGCTTTCCCTTCTCGACGCGCGCGGAAAAACTGACAGGAAAGCCGGCGCTGTCGCGGTAAAACTGCGCGGTGACGACCGGCGTCGTATCGGGCGCGCCGTCGTAGGAAGCGAGCAAGTGCAGTTTGGAGTAGCGGGCGTTGCGAATGCGGAGTTGGATGCGTCCCGGTTCGCAGTACATCGCGCCGCGCCAACGCGGCGTCTCTCCCTCCCAGCCGTCATATGCGCCTTCGAGCGCCCCGAAGCGCATCCAGGAACGACTGACCGCGATGTGATCGTTGCCGCGTTCGTCCGCAGGCGGGATGGCGAAGGGAACACCTTTTACCGAAGCGGGAAGCGTGTCGCGTTGGGTCTGCGCGGCATTGAGATAGTGGTCGAGCGCCACCGTTTCGAAGATCGGATCCTCTGCCGGCAGGCTGCGAAAGCGGATGGAGGCGAGATGCGAACCTTCATAAAAATGCAGCCGGATGTGTCCCTCAGGCTTGACGAGCGGCCCCTTCGCCTCGCGCAATAACCGTCCATCGAGCCAGACCTGCTGGGCGTTCTTGCGATTCACATATCGCAACGTCAGCCAACGTTTCGCCAGCGGCGTCACCGAAGCGGCTTCTTCCTCGACGCGTTTGCGGACCATTTCGGGCCAGGTGGCGCGTTCCTTGGGAAACATCTTGAGGTAGTAGTTCCCGACGACCCCCGCGCTTT
Source organism: uncultured Verrucomicrobiota bacterium (assembly GCA_964582645.1). Taxonomy (GTDB): domain Bacteria; phylum Verrucomicrobiota; class Verrucomicrobiia; order Palsa-1439; family CAZOTB01; genus CAZOTB01. Next base: position 14,728 of record CAZOTB010000039.1, read on the forward strand.
GACCCGGGAACGCGGCGATCTGGAAATCCACCCGTTCCTGATCGGCGCCTGCCGGCACGGTCAGTTGCATGAAGAGCGCGTTGTAACCCTGTTCATCCGGGCTTGATAGTCCCGAGAATGAATAGATCGTGCTCGTCTTGCCACCGGCGGGCGCGAACCGAAACCGCACCGTAACCTCCGTGTCGGTTGGCAGCGACTTGAGGCTCGTCAGCGCGATCGCATTCGGCCCCGCCGAGAGCACGGTCGTTCCGTCGAGCGCAGCGATCTTGAAATCCTCCGCCGCGCCCTGGACGCGTGAGATACGCCATTCGTTGGTGGGCGAGCCGAGGATGTTCGAGAGGTCATCCGCGCGCGAGTTAAGAATGGTCACCGCAACACATAACAGGGCAATGAAAGAGGTTCGCATAAGAGATTGCGCGTCACAGTAGCGAGCGGACGAGGCTGGACAAGGGGAAAGCTATGCCCTGTTTTTCTGCACAGAGAACACTCCGTGCCGTCAATCGCTCACCAATAGAACCAGTCGTCGTAGTCCTGACCAAACTTCTGCGAAGTGGCGCCGAGATTCCGCCATTCCACGTGCCCATCCACGAAGAGAATGTTTCCGCCCACGGCGGTACCGGCACCGGCGTTCGCATGGTTGCTTCGCGACGGCTTGCAGATCCCAACTTGGTTGCCGGCCGCGCTGATGGCGTCGTAGGAAATGTCCCACAGCAACGGACAGCGCGGGGCCGAGGCGGCATTGACCCGAAACTCGGGCGTGGGACGAACATCGGGCCAGAGGGGGCAGTAACCTTGCGGCCAACCGAACCAGTAGTTCGTGCTCCCCGTGCCGTTACCGCCCCAGTAGGAATAACTCAGAACTGCATCAGACCCGGTGGGCCAGAACCGATTGGCAAAGGCGGGTTCGTCCGAACGATTGTACATTGTGCCCGAAGGACACGTGATCAGTGCCCGCGTCATCTTGTAGCGATCATCCAGCAGCGCGGCCAACCCGAACCGGATATTGTTTGCAGCGCCCCAATAGCCCGGCGGCAACTGGTCATCGCTGTCGCTCGCATACAGCACCAGGATCAAACCGCATTGACGGAGGTTGTTCATGCAACTCGTTCGGCGAGCCTGTTCTTTGGCCCTGCCCAATGCCGGCAGCAGCAACGCCGCGAGGATGGCGATAATGGCGATGACAACGAGAAGCTCGATCAGAGTAAATCCGAAATCCGAATGTCGAAATCCGAAGGAAGCACGAAATCTACAATTCAAAACTGCGGAGTCCGGTTCACACGGCCTGCGCTCGATTGTTTCGGATTTACTGCA
>CAZOTB010000039.1:16048-44367 GCA_964582645.1 uncultured Verrucomicrobiota bacterium
GATTTGTTTCGGATTTCGACATTCGGATTTCGGATTCAGCCCGTCCGCCTCCGCCATAGCAACGCCGCACTCGCCAGCAGCAACGCCGCCGCACTGGGCTCGGGAATGTCGAGCCACTGTTCGGTCAGATACGTGGAGAGTTGCTCTTGTTCCGCGCCCGTCAACGCCGTGCTGTACACGAGAAACTCGCCGATCAATCCATTGAATGCATTGCCGCCACCGCCCGGGCCCTGGCCTACCCGGCGGAAGTCCGTCGCGGAATTGTACGGGATGTTGCCGGAGGCCACCAAGCCGTTGTCCGCATAGAGGTTGATGGTGTCGTTGGCATTGCCGGGATTCTGGGCATGCGTCGCGATCAGGAAGTGACCTTGGTACACGTTGGTGTTGTTGAGCGCGCCGCCGCCGGTGACACCGTGCCAACTGTGCGACACCTGATTGTCGTAACGAACCAGCGATGCCGAGCCGCCCGACAAGCCGTACTGGCTGGCCGTGGCGGTATCGGCGAACATGTTGTTGTAGTTGAATGCGCCGGTGGCGAAGTTCAGGTCGTCGCCCGTGACGAACGTCTTGAACGCCGTCGCGAACGTAAACCCCGCCGGCAGGCTGATCGCTTGGAAGGTGCCGGCCACCTGGTTGCTGATGAACAGCGCATCATTACCGGTCGAGCCGAACCCACCGGCCCCGGGCGCGCCGAATCCCACCGCGGGACGGCCATTGATGGCATTGGTGTAAAACTTCGCCGGGTTGGGATCCCACGCCGCATATAGAATGGCGTCGTTGCCGTTCCCGCTACTGTCGGACCAGGTGGTCACCCCGGCCCCGTGGGCGAGGCTGAGCGTGTCGGATTTGAGCCACAGGACGAGGTTGTTGGTCGGCGGCAATGTTGCGTACGATTGCGCGGCCAGAACCATCGTCACGATGACAAGACACGCGGCGCACACCTGCCGCGAAGTGGACTTCGTAAGTGCCTTCATGCTACTCTCCCTCTGTTGTTCGATACCTTCGAACGATTATTGCTTCGAGTATAGGCTCATTGGGATGGTGAGTCTTTAGCAGTTTTTCGGAAAAAGTTCGCAATTTGGAACGACACGAAACCGACCATGGGAGTCAAGAATGCCGTCGGGCCGTCGCCCATCCAAAGCGTGCTGTTGGTTACGCGGTTCGACCGGCGCGAGAAGGCGCTCCGGTTCGACGCGCACTCGTTGCCGGGCCATCTGATCCAACTCGTCACCGCGGGCAAGGTGTATCAGGAGTGCAACGGTCGCGGATACATCCTTCGCCCCGGCTGCGCCCTCTGGTATCATGAGGATGAAACGGTCCGCGGCACCGTAATCGAGTCGCCATGGATCTATTACTCGGTCAACTTTATCGCCCCAAGTCTGCCGCCACCCGAATTCGAATCACGCCTCCTGTTGGCCAGACCCGTCGTCCACGATCAATTCAAGCGGCTGTTCCAGATCTGGAACGACTCCCGTCTTCCGCCCACGACGCGCACTCTGCGAGTCCATGCCGCTCTCTCCGAGATGATCGCCAACCTGACCACGCCTTCGCAGCAGCGGATGCGGATGGACCCGCGCGCGCAATTGTGGTGGAGACTCGAAACGGAACTGCGCAGACGCCTGGATCAACCGATCCACATGAAGCAGATGGAAGAGATTGCCGGCCACCCGCGCGCGGTGATCGCCGCCTCCTGTCAACACGCCGTGGGAATGCCGCCGATGAAACGGATCAAGCAGGTGCGGATGAGCCTGGCCCGGAGCCTTGTACGCGGGTCGGATTTGACCATCACAGAAATCGCCGGGCGGGTTGGTTACGCGCGCATCCACGAGTTCTCGCGCGACTACCACAAACATTTCAGCACATCGCCCAAACACGACAGCCGAATGGATTGGGCACATTGGGCGGTACAGTTCAAGCCGTGGCGCGACGCCACCACAACAAGACGGACGAGAGAAACAAACAGCCGGCGGCAGGAGCGCTGGCGCTACCAATAGATCCAGTTCGCGCCGTGGTGGACGAAGCGCGGCTTGACCTTGGATGCGGTGCGCCATTCGCCATGCCCGTCGGCGAAAACGATGTTCTCGCCGTTCAGCCGGGAATGATTGTTGAGCGGCTTGCCGGGCGCGTAATCGCCTCCCACGTATGCGCCCCAGCGTCCGTTGACGTCGAACCCGTCAATCACCGACGGATGCTCCGCCATGGCCGGGATGAACAGCGGCCCCGCGCCGTCGTTCGGCGAGCCGTAGCCGGTGATGTTGCCGCCGTAGTAGCGGTTGTTCGGGCACGGCGCACGGTTCTGGTCGTTGACGGTGTAGGTGCCGACGCCGCTGGTGTAGATGTACCAGCCATTCAGTTCGTAGGCATCATCCGGGTTGCCATCGCGCGGCCGATCGGAGACGGCGGTCAGGATGCGATACGTGCTGACGAACACGCCCGGCTTCTCGTAGTAGGAGCTGGTGAACCAGTACTGCGGGTCGCTCAGGCTCTTGTCCATGCCGGGGCACCAGAGAATTTTCTGATTGGGAAGGTAACGCGGCATCCACGATGCGCCGGTGTAATCCCAGCTCACCTGGCTCTGATCTTTCAGAAACATGTTGGGCGTGCCCCAATACACCATCGGGTACCAGCCGTCGTGATCGTCGGCATAAACCGTCAGTCCCAGCCAGATTTGTCGCATGTTGTTCAGGCAGAGCGCCTGTTTGCCGCGTTCCTTGGCGTTTTGCAATGCCGGCAACAACAGCGAGGCGAGGATCGCGAGAATGGCGACCACGACCAGTAGTTCGATGAGCGTGAATGAGGACATTCGCGGTATGATGGGTCGTGATCCCCGACCGGTCGGTGAGATGAGACAACCGCAATTCATAAGTCTGTCAACGACACAATGACCATAACAGACGCGACTCATTGCGTCGAGGAAAAGCAACGACAGGAGCTAGGCGATTTCCTTCGGACTCACTGCTCGGTGTTCGGCCATGCTCTTGTAGGCCGCGAAAACCAGTTGCAACGTCCGCAGGTTGTCGTCGCCGCTGGTCACGGGAGGCTTACCGGTTTGGAGTGATTCCATCAACGAGGCCATCGGACCGAGAAACGCATCCGGAAACCATTTCCCTTCCAGCACCGGGGTCACCCACCAGTCGGGACGCAGCTTGCGGCTCATGAAACTGATGCTGTCGGGCAGACCCACCGGGTATCCGTAGAGCCAGCCGAGTTTGCCCTTGACGATGCCTTCCGTGCCCTCGACCCGGTAGAAGCCGTACCAATCGTCCGGGTTGGCGATGCTGTGGTGTTCATCGTGGACGAGCGCGCGAAGCGGGCCCTTGTATTCGAGCACCTCGATCACGCGCGTCTCGCCCACGCAACTGCCATCGGACGGCGGCGTGCCGCTGACGAAGATGCGCTCGGGATCGCCGAACAGATGCCGCAGTGAATCGAGGTAGTGAATGCTGTGGTACATGACCTCGATGGTGGGCTTGACCTTGAGCCAATCCCAGAGATGCCACGGCGTGGTGGTGTTGATCTGGATCGTGCCCATTGTTGGCGCGCCGAGCAGGCCGCGATTGAGAAGGTCTTTCGTGGCAGCGATCGCGGGCGACCACCGCATCTGCTGGTTGACAGCGAGAGTGACCTTGTTCTGCTTCGCCGCCTCGACCGACCGTTTGGCGTCGGCGAAATTTTCGGCCAGCGGTTTCTGACAAAGCATGTGTTTACCGGCGCTGGCGATCTTCTCCACAAGCTTGACCTGCTCGGTGGCCGGGACGGCGATGTCCGCGATCTGCACCCGTTTGTCAGTCACCAACTCATCCAGGCTGGCGTACACCTTGGGAATGTTGAACTCCCGGGCGAACTTCTCCGCAGCCTCTCGCTTGGCGTCGTAACAGCCGATGAGGTTCAGGTTGTTCTTGCGATAGATCGGCAGGTGACAGGCGGTGCTGATCCCGCCGCAGCCGACGCTCGCGATGCCGTAGTCGTGTTTCGGCGGCAGCTTGGGTTTGTAATCGAGGTCGAATGCGTCGTGTTGCATGATTGGGTTCTACGATTCCAGGTCGAACAATCCAAGCCCCGGATTCTTCGCGCCCTGCGCGGCGCGCCACCTACCTGCTGGAGGCGGGGGCTTCGAGCAGTTGGGCCATCTCGGGGTGGTGCCTCGAACTTGCCCGCTCGGATGCCGTCTCTCCGTTGCGGTTCCGAGCGTTTGCATCGGCATTGTGCGCGAGCAAAAGCCGGGCGACCTCCGGATGATTTCCCTCCGCCGTTGCGTGCAACGGCGTGTCGCCGGCGCGGTCGGCGGCATTCACGTCCGCGCCTTGGGCGAGAAGGAGCTCGGCGATGGGCAGTTTTCCGCCGTTGGCTGCCAGGTGTAACGGCGTGAGCCCAGCCAACGTGGTGCTGCAGGCGAGGTCGGGCTGCCGGCCCAACAATTCCCCCAATCGTTTCGTGTCGCCCATGGCCGCCGCCGCAAACACATCGTAATCGGCCCCGCGCGCAATGAGGAACTTCGCGATGTTCGCGTGCCGCATCACCGCGGCCCAATGCAAGGGTGTCCAAGAACGTTCGTCGCGCGCGTTGATGTCCGCGCCGTGATCGAGCAGCATCGCCACCACGGCTCGGCTCGGCTCATACAGTTCGCCGATGCAGACAGCGCTGTGCAGGGCGGTCTTGCCGTTCGCATTCTCTGCGCGGATGTCTGCCCCGTGATCGAGCAACACTTTCACCACCGAGTCGTGCCCGCACGTCGCCGCCCAGTGCAACGCCGTGTTGCCCTGTCGCTGAACGGCATTCACTTTCGCGCCCTTGTCGAGCATCAATTTCGTGAGTTCGGGGTAACCCCAGAGGGCGGTATAATGAAGCGGCGTCGCCCCGCGATGGTCCGTCGAGTGAACGGCCTGCGGATTGGCGCGGAGGAGGGCTCTTACGCGGTCCATGTCGCGGTCCTGCACCGCATCGAACAGATTCTTGTTCGAGCCACTGCATCCGCAAACCGAGAAGAGCGCCAGAAGGCAGACGAGGAAATGGAACATTCCCCAGTCGAGGTCACGCGTCAGAGGGGTCGAGTTCAAACGCATTGCGCGCATACCATCTCCTTTGACCGAAGTAAAGTCATTTCGTGTCGCGGAACCGCGAACACGGCGGATTCGGTACGATCGCTGGAGAAGGAGAGACCGCGCTGAGTCTGGCGGGCGATTACTTCGTCACTATCACGCTGCTGGAGGCGACCGGATTCCCCTGCAGATCGAGCGCCACGGCTTCGATCGTGTGATCGCCGGGCGTGGCGAGGCGTGCATTCCACGTGAATTTGTACGCCGCTTTCGTGTCGGTCCGGATCAACTGGCCGTCCACGTAGAATTGCACAGCACTGATACCGGTCGGATCGCTCAAGGACACAGTCATCTTGAAACGGGTGTTGCTCGGGACCTTGCCGTTGCGCGGAAGCACTCGCTGCAAGTCCACGGTCAGCGCGGGAGACGGATTCTCCACCATCACTGGAACCCCTGCGGAGATGCCGATCCTTCCATCCGTGCCATAGGCTTTCGAGTACAGGAGATGCGGGCCGTTTGCGTGACGGGTTGTGTCCCAGAGGAACTGCGCGGGGACGGTCGTGGTGGAGGATTCGAGCACGCCGTCGAGGTAACACTCGACCTTCGTGACCGTGGCCGTGTCCGGCACGGCGATCTGGACTTCGACCATTCCCGAAACAGAGCCATCCGGCGTGGGTGAAAGCACCTGCGGCGCAGGACCGGCATCGGCGGCGAGCGTGGCAGCAGCGGCGACGGCGCGGAAGGCGTTCACGCGACCATGGCCGAAGAAATCGTCCAAGCCGGCCACACCGAGATCATCGGCGTTGTTCTGGAGCAGGTTGACCGCGTCGTCGTTTCCGAGCGCGCCGTTCGCCGACAGCATCAAGCCGAGGACTCCCGCCACGATCGGCGACGACATGGATGTGCCCCAGCAGGGACCGTAGCTGCCGCGCAGCACCGTTGTCCACACGCTCTGTCCCGGCGCGACCAGACGCACTGCGGAGCCGTAGTTCGAGAACGAACAAAGCGAGTCGTCCGAGCGCGTTGCGCCAACGCCGACGACTTTCGGATAGGCCGCCGGGTACTCGGGGAGGCTCGATGAATGATTACCGGCCGCCGCGACGAGAACCACGCCCCGGCTGTAAGCGTAGTCAATTGCGTTCTTCAATGCGGTCGAGCCGGCGGGGCCGCAAAAGCTCATGTTGATGATCTTCGCGCCGTGGTCGGCGGCGTAGATGATTCCTTTCGCGGCGTCGGCCCAACTGATGTAGCCGGTCGAATCAATCGCCTTGATCGGCAGAACGCGGCAGCCGGGCGCGACGCTGGCGACGCCGAGGCCGTTGTCCATCGCCGCGGCGAGGATGCCCGCGGTCATCGTCCCGTGACCGTTGATGGTGTCCGTCACGTCGCTGCTGTCGTCGAAACAGTTGTAACCCGTCACCGTTTGACCTGCGAGATCGGCGGCGGCGGGATCAATCCCCGAGTCAATCACCGCAATGACAACCTCGCTGCTTCCTTCAGTGAACGTCCACGCTTCCGGCGCCTGGACGACGTCGAGGTGCCATTGGCTGCCGTTGAGGAAGTAGGGATCGTTGGGAAGGTCGGACTGCTCGCCGAGGTAATCTTTCTCGACCGATTCGACATCGGGGTCGGCCTGGAGTTTCGCCAGGGTCGCGTCGAGTTTGTCGGGGCGGACTTTCACGACGCGATACCCGATGCGCGGAATCACGTCGGACTCGATGCCCCCCGCTTCGGCGAACAGGCGTTCGCGATCGGCTGTCGAGCGCCCGGCTTTGACTTTGACAAGGAGGCGATCGCTCTTGTGTCGAGGTTCGGCGTGGGCAGCGAGCACAGCGAAGCCCAGACACACCGCGAGGGTGAACCGCAGCGTTCGAAATAGTTGTCGGGCTGTCCCGCTTGGTGTGAATGTCCGCCTCATCTCCTTGAATCCCGCCGTTTGCGAACTCGCTAGGGGTCAAGCTCGCAAACCCGCGATATGGATTTAGCAGGGCAAATGCCGTGACGATTTGGCGCTGGTGAAGGCGGCGCATGTCGGCTATTCCTCGCAAAGAGTGAAAGTCTCGTCTCATTCTCAAGAGCGCAACGCGCCGAGATTCGCGCCGCGGCGACTGCTGGGCCGGACGGACTTCAAGGCGACGGTACTGGGTATCGGCGACCTCGCGGACCGCGCGGTGCCGCTTGAGCAATGCGTGGCAACGGTGCGGCGCGCGATGGATGCCGGGCTGAACGTGATTGATACCGCGCCCGGCTACGAGGATGGTTACAGCGAACAAATCGTCGGCGCGGCGCTGGACCGGCAGCGTGTGTGGATGTTCGTGATAGACAAGATTGATTTTCCCGATCAACCCGTCGCGCCGCAGGTGGAGGGCAGCCTGCGCCGGCTGCGGATGGAGATGGTGGACCTGTTCGTGTTTCACGGCGTGTCCGAGTTGGAGCAGTGGCAGCGGGTTATTGCCCCCGGTGGCGGGATGGAACAACTCGGAGCGTGCGTCAAGGCCGGCAAGGCACGTTTTCGTGGCGTGTCGAGCCATCATCCGGACGTGCTGCGCGAGGCGATTCTGTCGGGACTGTGCGACGTGGTGATGTTCGCGGTCGGACCGTTCTGCCATCGCCGCTACATCGAGGAAATCCTGCCGCTCGCGCGCGCGCACGGCGTGGGCACCGTTTGCTTCAAGACGTTCGGCGCGGGCAAACTCGTGGGCGACACCACCGGCTACCATCGCCCGCTTCAGGACCGACCGCGCGGGAAAATCAGTTCCGGCGGAGTGGACTCACCCGCGTCGCCGGTGTTGCCCCATCTGAGCGTGGGCGACTGCATCCGCTACACGCTGACCTGCGATCCCGACGTAGCTCTGCTCGGCTTGAGTTTCCCGAACGAACAGGACGCCGCATTCGCCGCCGCGGCAGACTTCGTTCCATTGAGCGAGACCCAGATGGAAGATAGCCGCCGTCGCGCGGTCGAAGCGATGCAAGGCAAGGGGCCGTCATGGTGGGATCCGGAGATGTAGCCGCACGGCGGCGAAGAGTCGAACGAACGGCTGGTTCCAGGCATACTCACTTGACGGGCGGAAGGCTTCGATTCCATGCGACGATTTCGTTGCGCACTGCGACATTGGCTTCGGACTTCAGGGCTTTGTAGAGCTCCGAATCAATCAGGCGGCCTTGCTTCCATTCTGTCCCTGTTCTGTTCGCATTGCAGGGACGCTCTTGGTGCCGCATCCTCGCATGATTGGTGGAAGAAGGTCATTTTACGACGCGCCGTTTGAAAATACGTTGTCTCGAGAACAGAACTTCTGGCATCAGTTGGGAGAGCATGAGGACGAGGAAAACAGGTACGCTTCGCAATTGCCAATTCGAGATCATCACCCGCGGCAGGGAGTTCGTCGGCCTCGGCCGGGTTCGCATCGGGCAGACGCTGATACGGAGCGGACGGCTGCCGTTGTCACCGTACTTCGAGACGTTCTCGGGTCGGCAGCTCGCCCGGCTTGTCTGGCGCGGTGTCGAGTCGCGAACGGATCGAATCGTGATCAAGCTCGTCGCGGAGTTCACTGCGCGTCCGGTGGCGTGGTGGCGCGATCATTCGTTTGATCCGATCCACGACACCGCCGACCGGGACAGCCAGCGCATTGCCGGGCGCGGCGACCTGCGGCCCGTGCTGAAACCAGCTCGCGAGAATGTCGAGGGCACGCGCTTCGAGGGCTTCAGCGACCATTACGAATACGAGGCGCGCGACGAGGAGAGTGCGCTCTTTTGGATCATGGGCCGCGCTTCGTGGGAACTCGACGGCAACATCCTCGGTGCCACCGCGATCTCGCAGTCTTCTTCTTCGGCGCCGCAGGCGACGTTCGCGCAGAGCACCGAGTGGTCCACGGAAGGCATGCTGCATTTCCTCATCGAATCGGTCGGCCCGTTTGGCCAGGTGCAGCACGGCTGTTCGAGCTCGTACAACGTCGAGAACCTGTTCGCCTGTTACAAGGTCGGCCTCGGCAACGACTGCACGACGATGCCGACGAACGTGCCCGTGAAGGACACGACTCCGAGGAACGCCGCCCTCCTGTTCTACATCCTCGCGCACAAGGCGTCACTCGCGCTGCCGTTGTTCCTAAAGGGCAAGCGCATTGATAGGATTTGGACTGCGGAGCAAAAGCAGGTCCTGGCCGGTTACCACAAGCTCCACGCGCAGATGCAGAAACGTTTCCTCCAGGAAGATGGCAGATCGGTGCTCTGGCACGACCAGACCGGCAAGCACGCGACCCTCTGGAATTTTGCCGAGCGAACCGTCCCGCTCCCGGGCCGCGTGACCGATGTTGCCGCCGGGCGCGAGTTATCTCGCGCAGAAGAATACCGGCTCGAAGCGAACCATGTGTACGTGTTTCGCGTGAGCGCCAGCATCCCATCATGAAACGAGTACGCGTCGCAGCAGATCGTTGGAATTTTGAACTGGACGGCACGGGCGAATTCATCTCGCCCATCGGCGGCAACATCCTCAATGACGAGCATCCCGTGCAGGGCACGCTCTTCCGACATTTCGACGCCAGGGATTGCGACCGCCGCTTTGGATTGATGGCGGAGCTGGGTCTGAATTGTTTGCGTCAGGCCATTGGCGTGAACGAAGTGTTCGATCCGAAGTCGGGCCTGAAGGCGCAGGGACTGAACAACTGGGACACGTTCATCGGGCTCGCGGAGAAGCACGGTGTGTATCTGATGCCCGTCGGTGGCTACCTCGGCGGGAACGACTGGTTCGACGTCGAGAAACTCGCGGATCATGGTCGGTCGCTCGACGAGTCGTGCGCGTTCTGGGAGGCGTTCGTTGGCCACTACGCCGGGCATCCCGCGATCTGGGCGTGGGACCTGCGCAACGAGTTGCTGTACTGGACGCGGCCGCATTCCGTTCCCGCCGGTTCCCCGGACTCATTGCGGATCGAGGCCATGCTCAGGGACCGGTGGCCGAAATGGCTGGAGACCCGGTACGGCAGCGTCGCCGCGATGAATCGTGCGTACGGCGCGAGCTACGCGTCGTTCGCAGACGTCCCTGGCTCGATTGAGTTCATCGAGAGACCGTTCGATCTGTGCGCGTATGATTTTCGGTGTTACCTGAACGATCGCGGCTACGATTGGTGCAAGCGGCAGTGCGAGGTGATCCGCGCCGTCAGTCCGTTGCACCTGATCGTCTCGGGCAACAACGGCTGGCTGTCGCCCGACCAAAATCTGTTTCTCGCGAACGGTTTCCACAACCGCGCGGTGCATGAGTTGTTCGACTTCGTCACCCATCATCCGTACCCCGCCTGGCAGGCCGTGCCGGACGGACGCGGCGATCCGCTCGATGGCGGCGAGCCGCTGCGGTACTGGTTGAGCGCATGCATCGGCATGTCGCGGCTCGACCATTACGGCAAGCCGGTGGTGATCCAGGAGTTCGGCTGGTACGGCGGCGGCACCTCGAAGTTCCTTTGCGACCTGCCGTATCGCAGCGAGCGGGAGCACGCCCAGTACACCCGCACGCTCACCGACGCGCTGATCCCGCACGTGAACGGCTTCGTGAACTGGCCGACGTTCGACATGCCTGGCGCTTCCGACATCTCGAACCACGGCGGGATTTTCACCCACGACGGCAAACGCAAAGAGCTGACCGCGGTGTTTGCCGAGCTTGCGAAACGCCTCCTCGGAAAATGCCAGGTCCGCGTCCGCGCCACCGTGAAGTTGACCTACTCGTTGCTCGGGCTCTACACCTGTCGCGCGTATCAGGACCGGATGTGGGACGAGGTCCACCAAACAATCCAAGCGGGGCAGGTTCCCGATTTTCGGTTCATCTGAAACGGCAGTTGCGCCCTGCATCGCCGCGAGGCTGGACGAATGTTCTGACCAGCCTGAAAGACTTCCCCCGCGGGAAAGACTTGATATGCTTCGCACATGCTGAGTCCTCGGAAGAGTTCGAAACTGGGCGTTCGGGGCTTCACACTCATCGAACTGCTGGTCGTCGTCGCCATTCTCGCCATTCTCGCGGCGCTGTTGTTACCGGCGCTCCGGACGGCAAAGAAACGCGCCAAGCGGGCGGTCTGTGTCAACAATCTCCGCCAGTGCGGTTTTGCGTTTCATGCGTACGCCCTCGATCACGATGACTGGCTGCCGTACCCGACCGATTGGTGCACGTACGGGGCACGCTCGTTTGGATCGAAGAACTCTCCCGTGAATCTCGGCTTCATCTATCCGTACCTCCAACACGCGGGCGAGGTGATGTTCTGCCCCGATTTCACCACCTCCACGAGCGTCCAGAACTGGTATCTGCGCACGCCACGGGACGGCGCCACAGTGCTCGCCCGACAGTGGACGAACTCGGTCCCCACCTGGTCGAGTTACACGATGATGCCCCGGGTGCGACTGGGCTCGGACCCATGCGGCTCGGTGGTGTTGAGTTCCGACACAAACCTGGCCGTGCCGTGCAGCCCCGCCGCGAAGCTTTCCCGCAACCTCCCGCCGTACAGCCGCAAACCGTTCTGGCTGCTGATGTGCATTCAGGACTGGCGTGTGAACAATAGCATCGGCGACCGCATCGGCGGCCACGATGGCAAGGGATCGAACGTTCTGTTCATGGACGGCAAAGTGTCCTACTTCGATTATCCATTCCGGGAAATGTGGCTGCACTACTGCAGCGTCGCCAGCCAGGTGCTCAACCAGTACGAGCAGTGAGTCGCAGATCGGCCCCGCGCCTACTCTTGTCGGTCGGTCGTGAACGGCAACCCGAACTCTCGCTGATAAATCCTCGGGTATTGCGCGCGGTCCGCGGTGGGCGTCACGCCGAATTGTTTGTGGTAATCGCGCGACAACTCGTGGACGCGCCCATAGCCGACCCGTTCCGCGATTTCGCTGAACGTCAGCCTCGACATCTGCACCAGTCCGCGTGCCATGCTCAGGATGTCCCAACTCGGTACGCGGAAGAACCGATGCTCGAAACGCGGCGGCGGCAGCAATGGTGCGATGAAGTTGATGCTGTAGAACACCCACGGCGCCTTGACGACGCGGCCCTGCAATCGCTCCGCTTCGTGGTACCAGACCGCAGTGCCGGCGCTGGGTTCGTACGCGCGCCCGCCACATTCCTTGCGCGCGCGTCCCTTGAGAACGATGTTGACCGGATGTCCCGGGCAGCAATCCACCTCGAAACTGAATCCCTTCGGACGCTCGAATCGGGAGACGAAGAAGATCTTCTGGACGGTCGGTCCCTCCACGATGGTGGGCGATTCTATGGCCACGAAGGCTATTCGATAGCGCGACGGGCCAACCACTGCAAATCAATTGCCGCGCCGGCGAATCTCGTACACCTCTCCGCCGCGCGCTTCGAACCGGAGGCAATGCCAACGCTTTCCATCGCCCCAGAACTCGTCGCGGGTTTGCCATTGAACACGCTCCGAGCCGAGCAGGCTGATGACTTCCCACTGTGATGGCATGCCGCACGACGGCGGCACGACGAAATGAACCTCGCAATCCGCATACGGCGCCGCCAAGAACCGATTCGAGGGCGAGAGCACAATGCCTGCGGCTTCGAGCTGGAATGGATCGAACGTCAGGTTGCCGGCGTGTGCCACCTTATAGATCGGGCCACCCGAGGCATTGAGGTTCACGAGGGCGCGGATCTGCCGGTGGTTCACGTACTCGAACGGCGGGAACGACAATTCGATTTTGCGTTCGTAATTGATGTCGGTGGCAAGCCATTCGAGATAGGTGCGCTCCCAGTCTGGGTTGCCCCCTGGAGTGTTGCTTCCCAGTCCCCAGACCATCTCGGGCCACGCCACCCAGCCGTGTTTGCGCGCCCAACCCAGCAGCCGCGCGTTGATTGTTTCGTGCGACTCCTGGCCGCGTCCCGGCCCAACCAGGTCGGTGAAGATCACGTCGTCAATCCACTCTGCACAATGCTCAAGCGGATAGCTTTCGATGCGGACGCCCGGCTTTACGGAGTCGCACCCCGCCCGGGCTGCGCGGAACAAGTCGCGTTGCATGGCGATGCGATCTTGATCGGCAACGTTGTCCTGCCGATATCCACTCGGACGGCCGGTCTCTTTCACAAAACAAAAATCCAACTTGAACGCATCCACGTCGTAGTCGCGCACCAACCGTGCGAAGGTGCCGGTGACGTGCTCGCTGACTGCAGGCGAGCGCGGGTCGAGCAAGCGCGCGTTGCGGCCGATCTGCCGGAGTTCCTTGCCGTGTTCACCGCGGAGGAACTCCTGCGCCAGCGGCGAACGAGCGGTCTGCGCGCCGTCGTTGACGAGCATCGGCGCAATCCACAGACGCACGGCGAGTCCCTTGCCGTGCAGCCAGTCCACGAGCCCGCGCAAATCGGGGAAGCGTTCCGCGTCGGGAACCCAATCGCCAAAAGCCGCCGCGCGCGGAGTCCATCCCTCATCAATCGTGACACAACCGAAACGGTACCCGTGCGCCTCCCATCGCTCGACAAACTCCATGATCGTTGCCTGCGAGATGTTCTCCTCGAATGCGCGCCAGGTGTTGATCTCCGGCAGGCGCGCCCAGGCGGGAACGGTGCGGTCGGAGTGGCTGACGGCGACGGCCTCGCGCATGACGGCAGGCGGCACGCGCAGCCGCGAGCGCGGCACCGCTCGTTTGGGCAGGATGATCGTTCGGTTCATGTTTGAGCGCCATTATCCACGGATTCGGTCCGTGCTGCTTTAGCAGAACCCAAATACGTTGTCGCTATCTGTGTCAGCCGGCGACAGGTTTCTGCTCGTTTGCGAAAGACGAATCCACGCAGGGCTGGTAGAAGTGACACGATGAAACTTGTTCCCGCTCCGCCTGTCACCATCCACGCCGTGCGCCACGCCATGCGGTGGTTCACCTCGATGTTCCGCCACACCGACGGGACGCTGCTGCTCTACATCGAATACACGTACGATTCTTACTTCGGGCCGGTGATGCGACTACGTTCGACCGACAACGGACGGACGTGGATCGAGGATGAAGAGAATGTCCCTCGCCTGATCTGGGCGCACAGTTTTGCCGATGGCGAGTACTTCGAGGTGGATACGGACGGTTTTCTGTGTCTGCACGAAAAGGACACGTATTGGTACTGGGGAGCGTGGAGTTTTCCGGGCAATCCGACCCGGCCTGTCCGCAAGGAGTTCGTGAAAGTGCACAGTCCTTCCACTGGAACAAAGACGTTCTTGGAAATGCGGACCAGCTTCCTGACGCAACCAACGCACCCATGGTGGCGCATTCTCAACACCTTCGAGTTGGGCGCGGAGAAAGCGCTCGCGGAAGAGGAACGCCTCGGTCATCCGCCCGTGCCGAAGGCGTTTGACGATGAGTCAAAGATCCTCATTGGCGGCATCCATTTCACAGCCGGCTTTGAACACGACGGAAACTTGATCGGGATTGGCTACGGAAATGATCGCTTCTCGACTCCGCCCGATCGCACGTCAGTGTTCTGCCTTGAGTCGCACGATCGCGGCCGCACCTGGAAGGAAATCTCGGTCGTCGCGCGCGGTTCGACCGCGACGCCAGAAGGGTTCAACGAAACGGGCGCTGTGCGCCTGAAGGATGGAAGATTCTACTGCGTGATGCGAACCGGCACCGTTTTCTATCACACATGGTCCTCCGACGCCGGCAAGTCGTGGACACCGCCGGAACCGATGCGGCTGATCGACTCCGATCATCAACCACGCAAGGCATGGCCGGTGTGCAAGGCTCTCGCCGACGGCACGCTGGTGCTAGCGTACGGGCGACCGGGCAAGCACATCATCTTCGATCCGTCGGGCACGGGCACGCAATGGCAGGGTCGCGTCGATCTGCAGGCGTTGGAACTGGCGACACAAGCCAAGCACGGCGTGCCTCCCAATCTTCGTCTCCGCGGCGACACGGACCGGGGCATTCGCACCTGGGATTCGGGCGACTACCTGTTCCTCGCGCCGATCGGCCCGCGCGAGATGCTGGTTGGTTACGACGTGCAGTACTATGTCGAACGCGCTGGCGCGACGCCCTTCTTCGGCGTGCGGATGGTGCGGGTGCGACTCGAGGACTGATCCAATGCGTGCAGTTGAAAGCCTGATCCTGCTGCCAAGACCGCGTCGCGTCGTTTTATCACCGGGCTCCTGCTCAACGCGCATCGAGCCGCGCGTGACCATTGACCCGAACTGCGGATTGAAATCACAAGGCTACCGGCTGCGAACCGCTGAGGACGGCATCTCGATCACCGCGCCCGACGACGCGGGTGCGTTCTACGCGAAGAGGACGTTGCGGCAAATCGCGCGGCAATGTGGTGGCGCATTGCCCGCGCTGGCGATCGACGATTGGCCGGATTTTTCCTCGCGCGGCGTCTTGCTCTACATCAGCAACCTGCGCGTGCCGACGATGGGCGCGTTGTTCGCGCTCGTGGATCAACTCGCCGAGTGGAAGCTCAACCGGCTCGAATTGGCGACCGAGTTTTCGTTCGCGTATCGCGACCATCGCCAGGTTTGGGAGGGTCTCGATCCGATGACGCATGAAGAGACGCTCGCGCTCGACGCCTACTGCCGCGAGCGATTCATCGAACTCGTTCCCTGCCAGCAGACGTTTGGTCACATGGAATGGTGGCTCAAGTGGCCGCAGTACAAACATCTCGCCGAAGTGCCCGAGGACGGCTTCCGTCTCTGCCCGACCGATCCCGCGGCGGCGAAGTTTGTCGAGAAATTGCTCGACGAATATCTGCCGTTGTTCACGAGCAACAAGGTCAACATCCAGTGTGACGAGACGGTGGACATCGGCAAGGGCCGCAGCCGGGAGGCAGTCGAGCGGCTCGGCAAAGGGCGCGTCTATCTCGATTTCGTCCGCACGATTTGCGAGGTTGTCTGGAAACACGGTCGCACGCCGCACATCTTCGCCGACATCGTGTTCAAGCATCCTGAGTTGTTGCCCGACCTGCCGCGTCCGTCGGTGATGCTGGACTGGGGCTACGAATGGAACTCGCCGTTCGAGGAACACTGCCGAACACTTGCGGAAGCCGGCTTGCCGTTCGAGGTGTATCCGAGCGCCTCCGTGCAACAGTCCTGCGTCGGGCGCACCGAGAACGGCCTCCTCAACCGCCGTAGCGCCGCGAAGCACGGGCTTGCACACGGCGCGAGCGGGTACGTGATCACCGAGTGGTGCGTGGAAGGCAACTGGCATTATCTCTCGCAGGCGCTGCCCGGGTTCGCCGACGGCGCCGCGGTGTCGTGGTGCCACGAGACGAACCACGATGCCGACCTGCCTGCCGCGCTCGATCTCCACGTGTTCCAGGATGAAGCGCGGGAGATGGGACAGATTGCGTTCGAGCTCGGGAATGTCTATCTGGTTTCCCGCCACCAGATTGAGAACGGCTCCATGTTCTGGGTGCCGTTGTACTATCCGCCCGACCACCCGGAGATTCAGAAGCTGTGCCCGGCCGACCTGCGCGCGGCACGCGACCGTGTCTCAGGTTTGTGGGAACGGATGCGGCGCGTGCGCATGCGACGGCCCGACGCGCAACTCGTCGCGGATGAGTGGGCCAATTGCGTGCGGCAGGTAAACCTCGGCATTGATCTCGCCCTCGCCACGTTGGACGGCACCCGGAACAGGCGGGAGGTTCGCCGCACGCTCGGGGCGCAAGTTCGTGAAGTGATAGACGAGCATCGGCGAATTGCGCCCATGCGAAATCGTCCCGGCGGGATGGAGGAAACGCTCGTGCCGTTGAAGGAACGGCTGAAGGAGTTGAGTTGAGCGGTCGGATGGCCATCGCGTGTTGCATCCTCGTCCTGGCAGCGTCTCGCGCTCACGGGGAAGAAACCAACTCCCGGACCGTGGTCGTCTCGCATCCACAGGCGTTCCGTCTCACCAAACATCCAACCCTGCCCGTGCTGTACCTCGGTTGCGCGTACGCGCCCGAATCGAGGAACCTGGTCACCTATCGCCTCCACCCGGATGGCAGCCTCGTCGCGAACAGCCAACGGGCGCACCCCGATTTCCTCACCGACGATCCGCACAAACCCGCGCCCGAATACCGGCTGCTGCGCCCGATCGTCTTGGCCGAGGAAAAGGTGTTGCTGCTTGCCGCGCGGCCGTATGACGGTGCCCGCTACAACGTTGCTTCCAATGCCCGGCATCTCGCCGCGGTCAGTCTGGATGATGAGGGGCAACCGCTACGGGCATTACGAACGTTCCGCACCACTTACGATAAGAGCACCATCTTCACGATGCATTACGATCCATCCAGGCGCCGCCTATACCTGACCTACGCGGATGGCCGGTTTGGCTGGTGTGACGTGGGCAAAGACGGCGTTCCGTCGAATCCGTTCCACGCCGTGCCGGCCACCGAGCAGTTCTATTACTACGCCTTCTCGCCCGTGTGGCAGCGGTTCTACGTGGCCGGGAAGGGAGTGGGCATCTTCCAACTCCGAACGGATGGACAGAAGCTGGAGTTTGCGCAGTCCGCCGCAGGTGGGCAAGGCTCGCTCGGGAACATCGAGCTGAACGCCACGATGCGAAAGCTGTACGTGCTCGACGGCCCGTCGAACGACACCGTCACGATTTATCCGCTCACGCCGGAAGGACGGCTCACCGGCGTGCCGCGCCGATCTCGCATCGGCAAGACCGATATGCTGCGGTTCGATTTCAAGGCGCAGCGCCTGTACTCGCTGACCACGGATGGTGTGCTGCGAAGTTTTTCGATGGACGCAGATGGATGTCCCACAACCGCACCGCGGGTTTCGAGACTGAGCCTCCGCCTTGTTCGGGATGCGGTGGTGGATGAAAACACCGGCCGAGTGTACGTGGCCGGCAAATGAGGCGGCGGCGATGACCTGTTCCCTTCGATGAAACTCCGCCGCATACTGAATCGCACGAATCAACTCGATGCCGCGGCGTTCCTGGTGGAAGTGGGCGTCGGGGCGGTGATCTTTGGCGTCGGTCGCCGGGCCGCGGAGTTGGGGGCTACGGCGATGGAATTGGGCATCCTCAACGCCGCCATGCCGGTCGCTTACTCGATGCTCGCCTTGTTGACGGGTGGAATCTCCGACCGGTGGGGACGCCGCCGCGTGACCGTGGCGGCCGCCGCGGTCGCCTCACTCGCGGCGTTGCTGAACATCTTCACGACCCGGGTGGCTGTGCTTGTTCTCATCAACGTGCTGCTCGGGCTGGCCGTTGGGCTGTTCTGGCCGGCACTGGTTGCGTGGGTGGGCGAAGGCCGGCAGGGACGCGCGCTGTCGAAACGGCTGGCGCGGTTCAGCGTGGGATGGAACTCGGGCCTTCTGGCGGGCTTTGCGCTGACGGGGTTCGTGTTCGAGAACGGCGGCCCGCAAACGGCGTTTCTGCTCGCGGCAATCTCGATCGCGGTGGTCGTCGGCTTGTTGTGTCCGCCGTTGCCGGATGACTCCGCGCCCATGTCGCTGGACGAAACCGAACTGTCTCCACCGGTGCCGGCAGGCCGCGGATTCCGCAAAACCGCCTGGCTGTCGAACTTTGGCATGACCGTAACCTTTTTCGGTATCGTCGCAGTGTTCCCCCAACTGGCCACCCGGCTCGGCATCGAAGCCGGCGCCCACGGCGTGCTGCTCGCGATTTGGCGCGCAGGAGCATTGTTGATGTTCTGGTTGCTGCCGCACTTCCACTGGTGGCAGATGCGCTTGTGGCCGGTGTGGATCGCGCAAGGCGTGGCGGTCATCGTCGCTGTGTGCTTCGGCTTCGCCTCCGAGGCATGGGTGTTCGGCACCGCGTTGTTCATCGGCGGACTCATGATCGGGTTCAATTACCAGTGCAGCATTTTCTTTACGCTCAGCGAGATGACGCAGAAGGGCAAAGGCAGCGGCATTCACGAGGCCACACTCGGCGCAGGGATGTTCGTCGGACCGATTCTGGCCGGCGCGGTGGGGAATGAATTCTCGACGCGAGCGCCGTACTTCTTTTGCGCCGGTTTTCTCGCCTGCTGGATCGCGCTCCAGATGGCCATTGTGGCGTGGCGGCGACGTTTCGCAACAATACCTGCCGCGCGGGGTTCCGCCTGACAAGCACAGCGACAGGATTTCGACGAAGTGCTAAAGCCAGAAAGGGGCGGTTTTTGGTAGGGTTTGCCACGGTGAAATGCAGAAGCGTTTACGAACAGCAAGGAGCAGGTCTATGAAACCATTTCCCATGTTTTTCCGTCTATCTTGCGCGGTGATCGTGATCGGAGCTGCGGAGGAGGTTCGGGCAACCAAACTCACGTTCCAAATCTACAACGATGCCGCCAAGACGACCCTCTACGCCGATAATTTCTACGGTTGGAACGAGTCCGACTCCGGCCCGTGGCCCAACACGGCGTATTCGTACGGCGACTACGTGAGCGTGTTCAACGACCCGACTTCTCATGGAGGCAAGTATTTCACGTATGAAGAGGGTCGCGGCGCCACTCCCGATATTTCGGTGCTCTATCGGCCCGCCGGGCAGGGTTCACGCCTGATCAATCCCGCGACATTCGGTCCTTACGGGGACCTCCAGAATGGTTTCATCTACGATGGCGCTACCACCGCCACGAATAACCCCGCCGTGCTCCGATTCACGCCGAGTCCCACCACCGCGGTTCAGGTTGCTTCGATTGACATCGGCAGCTTTAACAATCTCGCACGCACGCCGGTCCGCGCGAGCCTGGCACTCTACCAGGATTACGTCAACCCGAGCAACCCGGGCACGCTGCTCTGGTACGGCGGCACCTCCGCCAGTGGCACCGGGCTCGGAGACGTGACCTACTCCGTCCCTGCCGGCTCGGCGCATCTGACCTTTACCGTGCCCCTCACCTTCAGCGGCAACCCGACTCACGGCGCCATCGGCCATCCGGTATCGCTCGTCTTCCATGGCGGCACCCAATCCGGCAACCTCGCTTACGACAACATCGTCTTCTGGCAGGAAGTTCCGGAGCCATCGGCCGCGCTCCTGCTTCTGGGCTCAGCGTCGCTCGCGTTGTACCGCGCACGTCGCTCGTGCTAGTGTGAGCGCATGAAACGAGGGCGTGGCACAATCCGCGGCGCCACTTCGTTTACACTCATCGAACTGCTCGTCGTCGTGGCGATCGTCTCCATCCTCGCGGCAATGCTGTTGCCCTCGTTGCAAAAGACCCGGGAGACTTCCAAGCTGTCCGTCTGCATGGGCCACGCGAAACAGGTGGCTCTCGCGACGCTCCTGATGGCGGAAGATCACGACGGCTGGATCAACGGCACCGGCAGCGCGACCATCGCCGCCACCAACGCCACGCAATACTGGACCGCCACGGTCACGAACTACATCAGCCGCCGACTGGTCTGGTGGAACAATGGGCTTGGTCTTTCTTACGTCGGCCCCAAGGCCGGCTGCGTCGGAATGGATGCGCGCGACAACTGGTGGCAGTACGCGGTGAATACAACGTTCACCGGTCCCTCTTCGACCAGTTGGAGCAACCCCGGCCGTTCGCTCCGCGAGGTGCGCAACGCGTCCCGCATCTTTCTGGTTGCCGATTGCATGTTGGCGATGCCCTACCAAGGGTGGGGAGGCGCGCCCGGCCAGGTCTTCTTCGACAAAACTGTCACGGGTTACTACGATGCCACGCAGTACCCCCGTCACGGCGGGCGCGGGCTCAATTTTGTTTTCGTGGACGGCCACGCCGAGTTCTGGAAATCCACCGGCTACGGCACGGGTGGCGCGCTGGGCAAATGGTACGAATCCAACCCGGCCACGCTCTGGTCGCCGTACAACGGCTGGGCTTACGGCGGCCTGTGGGCGGAGTAACCTCCGGCTGCGGCCGAATAAGCGATTGCTTGGCTTTCCTTCCGCTTTTGCTCGGCATCTTGGGACTGCTCCAATCGAAGTCAACAGCCTGCAACGAGCTGCGGAAGACCGATATCAATAATCAAAACCCGATGACCGCGTCCACACTTCCGGTTGTTTGCCAATGGACGGGCGACGGCGACGCAGTGGGTGAGCCGATCACTCTGCCGCTCGGTGCGTCCTTGCACGGCCAGATCACAGCGCCACGGGGGCTCTCCAGCAAGCCCGTCCTCAAAATCGCGTTGCCCATCCCCGACATCGCGGGCGTGTGGACGCCCTATGGGGATCGCGGCTCGATCCAACGAGTCGTCTGGCGCGGGAGGTTGGTCGGCAGCCCGGAGTTCTTTCCCGGACTGATCGCCTTTGTCGATCGCCGCTTCTGCAATCGTCTGCTCCTGCTCACCCGGCCGACGAGTGAGGAGGTGGTCATCACGTGGGCACTCGATCAAGCCGCGGCATGTTATCGGATCGAGATCAATTTTGGGAAGATTCGGTCCGCGCAACAAGTCAGCGTCTGCTACAGCGCGGAGACAACGTTCGTTCACGATGTCGCGCGTCGGCTGTTTGCTGAATTGTCGCCGGGCCTGAACATGAGTTCGCCACGGGAATGCTTCGAGCCGAGTTTCTGCACCTGGTACGCCTGGCACGGAGCGTTGGAGGAACGAAGTGTGGAGCGATGCGCCCGCCTCGCACGCGACCTGGGCTTTGGCACGTTCATCCTGGACGATGGATGGCAGTACGACGCCGACCAACGCGTGGGGGCGGCCCTCGGCGCATGGCATCGGTTCAACGGTGACTACGAACCATCCAAACGAAAGTTTCCCGACTTCGGCGCTCATGTCGAACGGGTGAAGGGGATGGGCCTGCGCTATCTGCTGTGGGTTGCGCCCATGCTGATCGGCGTGGAGAGCAAGGCGTTTGAGCGATTTGGCGGTAGGCTCTTCAAGTCGTGGCTGGACGAAGGATTTCGCGTGGTCGATCCCCGCGATAAGGAGGTCGGGGAATACGTCGCCGGCTCGCTCGAACGGCTCGTGCGGGAGTATCCGATCGACGGATTCAAAGTGGACTACGACTATGCGTTGCTCGGTCCGAATCAGACCCCGCACGACGTTGGCGTGGAGTACGTGGAGTTCGTGCGCAGCCTCATCGCGAGGGTGCGACGTATTCGTCCTTCCTTCGAGTGGAATCTCATGCTCAATGCGTTCTCGGCGGGCGTCACCAACGCGTTTCGCTGTGTGGACGTACCGTTCGATCCGGACAGCAACCGCCTGTTCCTGGCCAACGTACGACCGCTCGCCGGGCGTCGCGCCCTATATTCCGACCCGGCGCTGTGGTCGCCGCAGGACTCGATCGCAACGGTGCGCCGCCACCTCGTGCCGACCTTGTTCTGCGTGCCATCGGTCGGTGCGCCGCTGCTCGATCTACCGAAAGAACACCTCGAAGTGTTGCGCGGTTGGTTGGGATTCTATCGGCGTCATCAAACGATCTTCCGCCAGGGCGAGTTTCGTGCACAGTGGATTGCGGGTGATTTCCAGAGCTTCGAATCGGCCCTGGGCGACCAACGCGTCTTGGCCGCGTTTTCGTCGCATCCCATCGCGCTCGGTGGACAGGGTGAGAATCTTCTGATCAACGCTACGGATGAAGATTTCCTGCGCGTGGAACTGGAACGCCCTGCGCAGATCAATCTCGAAGACTCCGATGGAAAACCGATCGCTTCCCCGAAACGGCTCAGTGCGGGTCTGCAACGGGTCGATTGTCCATCCGGTGGGATCGTACGGCTGCAACTGGGATGAAGTCGCGCGGTGATCTGAATGCGGCCACCAACGCACGTTACTCCCGGTCTGTTTTCAACGGAAGCCCGAACTCGCGTTGATAGACTTCGGGATACTGCTTGCGGTTTTCGGTCGGGGTGAGACCGAACTGCTTGTGGTAATCGCGGGAGAGTTCATGCACGCGGGCATATCCGACGCGGTTGGCGATCTCGCTGATCGTCAGGTTGGAGAGGATCACGAGCCCATGCGCCATGCTCAGGCGGAGGAGCCGGAGCCGCCGCAAGGGCGACATGCCGACGGCGCGCTGGCAGGAACGCGTCACGGTGGCCGCGCTCCGCTGCGCGATCCGGCAGATGGTGTTCATGTCAATCTCGCGACTCAAATCCTTGCGCAACTCCCACTCCACCTGCCACCACAGGGGCGTATCCCGATCGAACTGACCGGCTTGCTGCGCGGGCGTGACGAACTGGGAGAGCAGTTGCAGCAACCGCCCTTGCACACGCATCGCGCGAACCATCTGAGAAACGGACGTGTCGCGCCATTCCCGGAGAAGTTTGTCGAACTCGTCGAGCAACCCGATGTGCGGGAGCGGAATCCGACGGTGGATGTAATCCGGCGGCGGCAGGGAGGGGGCAACGAACCGGATCGCGTAAAATACCCAGGGCGCTTCGAGCACGACAACACGAAGTTGTTCCCCTTCGTGAAACCACACGACGTCGCCGCGCCCGGCCTGATAGGTTTGACCGCAGATTTCCGCGCGGATCCGGCCGCGTTCGATGACGTTCAGATCGTGGCCGAGGGTGCTGATGTCCTCAAAGGTAAACCCCGCCTTGCGTTCCATGCGCTGGACAAAGAGCACGCGCTCAATGGAAAGCCCTTCGATCAGCGTTGGCGATGAAGCACCCACGAAGGTCACCGTATAGCGCCATCATTTGTGCGCCTCAAATGAATTATCATCACAGTCGATCCGATGGCAGAGGCAGCGACAACTTTCCCGCGTTCTGCTAAAGATTCGATCGGCGCGGTTCGATTGAATGCTTTTCCCATGAAGGCACAAACCGCGATCTGCCTCGCTTGGGTTCTCGTTGGTTGTCCTGTTCGCGCGGGTGATCTGGCAACGATCCTCGGTTCGCCCACGAACGACTGGCACATTGTCGGGAACCCGGTCATGTCGGAAGTAAACGGACGCATCGTGCTCGGCTCTGCGCCGAGCGGGCTTACCTTGACGAGCCTGCGGAGAATCGCGCTCGACACCGAAATCAGCATCCAGCTTCGTTTCGCACCGGTCGAACCGAAGGCCGTCTCTGTCCAGGCGTGTGCCGGGTTGAACAGTCCAGACGCCACGGGCAAGAACCAATCTTCGTTGACGCTTTCCACGGCGGCGCAAGAAGAACTGACGAGTATCGCCGTGAGTTTTCCTCCGCCAAAAGGTGAGACGTATCGTCCGCCGGACATCTACACGCTTCGCACGCCAGCCAGGATCAATCCCAAGTGGCCCGAAATCGTTCGCAAGAAGATCGAGCAGGACAACGCGACCGTTCCCTCCCCGACCAACCGCTGGCTCAACCTCCGCTACGTGTTGCGCAAGGACAACGTGCAGGTCTGGCTCGACGACCGTTTGTTGCGCGAAGTAACCGGCGCTGACGCAGTCCCTGAAGGCTATTTCCGACTCCACTTTTGGGAAGGACTCCAGATCGCCTCGGTGCGCACGCGCCATCTGCCGCCCGTAGATCCCCTCTTCGAAACCGTGCGGCTCGATGGCTATCTCAACGCATCGAAGTCGGAAAACGAGGCGATCAAGCCCGGCGAGACGAAGATCAGGGGCGTCCCGTTTGTCGTTCCAGGAACGAACGACCGCGGTTTGAACTTCATCGACCTGAGCCGTTCCTGGATGCGGTTCGGTCTGCTCGATGGCGACTTCGATGGACGCGTTGAACCGGCCCGCTGGCGCGGCGCACTGTCGGGCGAGCCGGGACGCATCCAGTTCCGCGTGCGGAATGCACGCTACAGCAAGTTGCACCTTGTGGCGTCGTACAATGGAGCGCGCGACACGACTCCGATGCTCTCCGTGCAATTCTATCGTCCCAGCTCCGGATTCCCGGTGAACTTCTCGACGCGTGTCGAGAAGGGAAAACCGCACCTCGTCACCATCCCGCTCGAACCCGATGTCGCCTCGAAATTCTCCGATGCCGACACCCTCGAGTTCGAGTTGACGAAGGAAGTGCGCCTCTATCGCAGCTACCCCGATCCGATCGAATACAGCGAGCACGGCGCGGGTCTGCCGAGCGGCGTCCACGTGTACGCGATCACTCTGGAACGCCCGGCTGTGGACGCGGACTTTCAACCCGACAAGTTTGCGAACATCTGGACCGCGCCCGCGACGCCAAGTTACACGGTCAAGCTTGCCAATCGCACCGCGCAACCGCGCGCGGTGAAGCTGGATCTGTCCACCGACAGTTACGGTCATCACGAGAGAACTTCCACGAAGCGATTCGTCAGCCTCGCCGCGAACGCCGAGGAGACGCTGAAAATCCCGGTGACGCTCAAGCGTTACGGCCACCACGACCTGAAGCTGCGCGTCGAAGACAAGGATGGCGCACACACGTTTGAGAAGAGCCTTGCGTTCCTGCATCCCGACACCCGCGAGCGCGGCGGTTGGGAAGAAGGGAAAGGGCCGATCTTCGGTTTCTGGGATTGGGCGGGCGGGCATGTCACCCCGGGCGGCGTGCCGCGCTTGCAGGTCATGGTCGAGGCGGGCGCGGAATCGTCGAACCGCTCGTTGATGCGCGAGATTTACTCCGACGAAGAACGCGACTTCGCCGGGAAACACGGGATGATCACGCATTTTCTCCACCTGCATCGCGGGATGGACAAGCGCGCTCTCGGCTTCGAGTTCGATCCGACCAAGCCGGATGAGATGCGCGCGAAGTTGATCGAGGCAATTCAGAGTTCGCCCCTTTCGAAATCCACCGCGTTCAATCGGCCCGAGTTGGTCGTTTATTGGGCCGAACCAAAACTCGGGCCGGTGTCGTATCGCAGCATCCCCGAGTACTACGGAGACCCGCCTGACCAACTGACCGATGCGGAGAAGGCGAAGTACGAGAAGTACCTCGATGAGTTCCTGTTCGTCGCCAACGCCATCAAGCAACAGTGGCCGAACGCGAAACACCTCATGCCCTGGGGGCTGCCGTTGTTCTCGGTGCCATTTCTGCGCGACAGTCCGGAAGCGACCGCGTTGATGGACGGTCCCGCGCTTGACATGGTGCTCTTCGAGCGCCTGCCCGAAATGCAGATCCACCAGATCACGCTCGCGTCGCAACTCTGGCAGCTCAAACAGGAATGGCTCAAGACCGGCAAACCGTGGCCGCGGTTCACCAGCGTCGAAGGTCCGGTCGCCTCGCCGGCCACACCCGGTGCGCTCACGCAACAGCAGGAGGCCGATCACAGCATCCGCGCCTTTCTCCTCCAAGCGGCGTTCGGCACAACGCGGCACCTGGGGTGGCCGACGCCGTTTCGTTGTGCGGGACCGTGGGGCGAATCGCACTATGGCAGCGGACTGATCGAGCGCATCCCGCTGCTCACGCCGAAGCTTTTCTACTCCGCCTATGCGACGATGACCCGGCAACTCAACCGCATGAACTTCGTGAAGACGATCGACACCGGCAACACCACCGTGTTCTGCCTGCAGTTCAAGCACTACAAGACGGGCGAACTGTTGCATGTGTTTTGGACGGTGCGAGGCGAACGACCGGTGATGCTCGACGTGCCGACAGACGCTGCCATCAGGGTTTACGATTCGATGGACAACGGGACATCGGCGTCCAGACCTCTCATTGACACCCCGCTTCAGCGGGATGGGTCAGATGGGCGCGAGACGCCCAACCGCTTCAGCGGTTTTGGAGGCGGCAGGGAAACCGTTGAAACGGTTTCTTCCCCGGTAGCCGCCGCAAACACCCCGCTAAAGCGGGGTGTCAATGAGAAGCGGCGCGTGACCGTGCGGGCCTCGACATCGCCCTACTATGTTTGGGGTCTGAAGGAAGACGCGAAGGTCACGCTCGGCGCGTCGGATCACAGCGATTCGAAGCCCGGCAAGAATTCCACCGTGCTGGCCAATCTCGGCGACGGCTCATGGAAAATGTCCACCGACCGAGACGATGACTATGAGAACGTCCACCTCGAATTCGTGAAGAAGTTCCCGGGCAAGATGACGACCCAGGTTGTGTCCGCGCCGAAGGAAGCGGGCGGCAAGGCGTTGGCCGTTCACCTGGAAAAGCAGGAGAAAGAGCGTAAGACGATGCCGTTCTACACCACGCTCGTTCCCACCAAACCGATCGTAATTCCCGGCAAAGCCAGCCACCTCGGCTTGTGGGTGCGCGCGGCGGGCGATTGGGGTCGCGTAGTCTATTGCCTTCACGACGCGAAGGGCGAACGTTGGTTGAGCGTCGGCAAGAAAGGCGAATGGAACTGCGACGACGTGCATTCGTGGAGCGCATTCAACTTCGACGGTTGGCGCTACCTGCGCTTCGAGTTGCCCGGCAACGCTCCGTGGGATTGCTACCGCGAAGCCGGCACGAGCTTCTGGGGTTACTACGGCGAAGGCGATGGCGTCGTGGACCTGCCGCTCACACTGGAGAAAATCATCGTCGAGCGTCGCACGCACGTGATCCAAGTGGACGAACTCAAGCCCGCCAATCCCGAGGACGTGTTGCTTGGCGATTTCCATGCCGAATACGAGAGGCCTGCCGACAATTCGGTGGAAGCTGTTCGTCTCTCACGCCTGCGGATGACCGAGAGACCGCGAGAGGCAGCCAATTCAAGGCAGAAAACGGACGCGCCGGAAAATCCGTTCCACGGATCCGATCATCGTCCTCGTGCGGCTGATACTTCTAGCGACAGGTTTTGCATTTCCAGCTAAAGCCATCAGCTTTCAAATCTGCTTCACTATTGCCAGCGCGGAAAATCGAAGGGTAGGAGTCGAGTATGAAAACACCGGTTGTCGGTTGTTGTAGCTGGATCTTTCGGTTCAGTTGTATGGGGCTGTTGCTCGTGCTCTTCACCGGTCAAACCCCAGCCGAAAACAACACCGATTACATCTTCAATGGTACAACCAATAACGTCGTCGGCACCTATAAGGTTCCCAGCTCCGGATTTGGGACGAACAATTCACTGCAGATTCTCAACAACGGCCTGGTGACCGCCACGGCTCATGTCACCATTGGAGACCTGTCGCTCGCCAGCAACAACTTTGCGATCATCAACGGAACCGGATCCGTGATGCAGGTCGGAAACAACCTCTACCTTGGCAACGCCGGCAGTCTCAACCGCCTCACGGTCACCAACGGCGGACTCGTCAACGTGACTGGCTACACCTACGTCGGCAACGACTCGGGCGCCTTCGGGAATCACCTCATCGTGGACGGACCAGGTTCGGTGTTGAACGTCACAAACACCTCCCAATATTTCATGCTGGGCGTGGCGTCGTCGGCTCAGGGAAATTCCAATCAGACCACAATTTCCAATGGTGGTCAGATCAACGCAAATTATGTCCGCATCGGCCACGTGGCTTCGAGCAATCTGTTCACTGTCACTTCCGGCGGAAAGCTGGAAACCTCGAACATCATCCGGGTCGGTCGAGTGAACGGCCACATCTCCCGGCCGGAGCGAGTCCATGAAGTCGAGTTCCAGCCCGTAGGGATCTTCCGTCACCACGTAGTCGGTCTCCATCCAGCGCACCGTGCGCGCCCGG
>CAZOTB010000040.1:0-13427 GCA_964582645.1 uncultured Verrucomicrobiota bacterium
CGGACCGTGCCGCTCGACTCGAACCAGTGTGAATCAACCACTCGCAACCAGTCCTCGTCCGGCATCGTCTCGATGACCGTGCGGATCAGCGACACCCGGTCGAACCACGCGAGCAACACCCCGTCGCGACCGTACTGCATGTCGAACGCCGGCAACAACGACCACCGCGCCCACATGTTGCCGGGCATGCAACCGATCTGGTGCTCGAACCCCGCGGTCGAATACTGGCCGCCCTTCGTCAGCCGCAGGCGCGGCTTGGTCAGCCAACTCCGCAGGCAGATCGTCACATCGTCGAGGTTGCCCCCCAGTTCCCACGTCTGGCGGTCAATCAACCGATGAATCGGCGCGCCCTCGTACTCGAACCAGTACTTGAACCCCGTGAACGCCCGCCCGTCCACCGTCTCGGTCACGGGCAGAAAATGCACCCGCAACTCGGCCTCCACCGGCGCGGCATCCCAGCTTTTCTGCCGAAAACAAAGGTCGCCCGAGGTGTCCCGAAACTCGCGGAACATCACATCGGGATCGCTCACCGCGCGCGTGGCCACAATGGTTTCTTCCCCGCGCTGCGAGACGTCCCGAAGCCGGAATTGTCGAAACACCTCGCCCTCGTAGGTATCGAACCACGGCAACCAGCGGTTGGCCGGATGGCGAAGCGGTTTCCCGCCGATCTGCGCCGTCCCCAAACTCTGCAACCAACCGTTCTCGATCCGCGGTCGCAGCAGCGCGTCGCCAATGCGAAGTGTCTCGGGAGGTTTCATGGACCAAACTCGATCACGCCAAAATTCTTGTAACGGTGAAAGTTCCCGCCGGTGGCGACCGACCACGCCCACTTCGACGCCGCTGCCGCATCGTAGTCAATCCGATACAGGTTCGCCCGCCACCGCCCGCCCGGCGCCGGCGGGTTGTGGTCGGAGAACGGCAGCAACGCAAACGGGATGAACATCTCCGCCGTCCATCCGCCCACCGCCGCGCCCGGGTGTCGTGCTCCGCCGCGCACGCTCGTCGCGTGACGGCAGCGCCGGCCGCCATCGTACAACATCGGCAACCAACCGACAAACCGGCCGTGATGGTTCGGGATCAACAACGGCAACTCATGGTTCAAGGGTGAGAGTTCGTACTCGAAATACAACGGCTGCGCGGGATCGGGCCAGAAGAACGCCTCCACCACATCCTCGGTGAAGAGGTGGGCGAAGTCTTTCGTCAGCGTGCAGCTCAACCGCGCATCGGCGCACTCGATCAACACATAAATCCCCGTCGCGGAATACAACAGCCGGGCGCGCGTCGGATAATCCGCGCCGCCTTCCAGCCGCGTCAGCGGCAACCACTCCGCCCGCAGCCAGGTTGGAGAGTCACCACGCCCGGTCACCTCGAAATCCTCCACGCGGCGCACCACGGTGAATGTCTCGGAGATCATGTCAGGGTCGGCACGAGGCCTTGATTGACGGCGAGCATTTCATCGAGCAGCGTCCCCGGGCTGCAATCGCAATCGCGGAAGGACGGGTCGGCGGCGATGGCTTCGATGGCGGCCCGCCGGGAATGGTTGACCGCCGCCTCGGCGCTCAACTCGTGGATCGTGATCTGCGTGCGCAACCATGCCGCGTAAAACTCCGGCAACGGACGCCGCACCGGCTCCAGCGTGATCTTGTCCCTTGTCACCACGGCCGGCAACTCGACGATCGCCCCCTCGGGAAGCTGGGCGATCTGGCCTTCGTTCGGCAGGTTGCCGGAAAGATAGCGGTACTCGCCCGTCACGCCCGACAGCGCGCACATGATCGAGTAGATTTGCTCGCGCTCGTGTTGCGCGAGGAACTTCCGCGCCTCGTCGTCCGTGCGCACTGAATCGGCGGCCTCGCCTGCGTACGGCTTGACGGTGCGCCCCATGAGGCACGCCCGCGGCCAGGTGTTCCAATCGTTGACCCGGTAGAGACGATGGTTCGCGTAGGGACAATAGTCGAACGTGTGCCACAGGCCTGGTCCGAGGAAGCAGTCCAGTTCGTCCCACATTTTCCACTGGGAGAAATCGGCGCGTTTCCATTCCTCGATCTTCGCGTCGGATAAACGCCGCAGCGCGTCGAGCACGTCGCGCCCGCTCGGTGTGTGAACCGCGCTCTGGAGGATGTGCGAATGATTGATGCCCGCGACGAACAGGTCGATCTCCCCCGACGGCACGTCCAGCAGTTGCGCGAGCCGGTCGCGGGAATCAATCGTCCCGTGACAATGCCCGATCACGCGCGGGTAGCCGGCTCGCCGGAGCAACGCGTTGACCAGGCGCGGCATCGGGTTGTTGATGATGTGTATCCATGCGCCCGGGCAAAGCGCGCGCGCTTCCCCGGCAATGGCGAGCAACGGCGGCGTGTGCCGCAACGTCGCCAGCAACCCGCCCGGCGTGGCCGTTTCCGCCTCGGTGAGGTGGATGCCGTGATTCTCCAGCACCCACGTCGTGCGCAGAAAGGCGTCGGGAAAATCCACCGCGAACGACGCCAGCACGTGGTCCGCGCCCTCGAGCGCCTCGTCTCGATTTTGGTGAACGCTGAAGGCAACCTGCTTGCCGGTCAGTGCATTCAGGCGGTTGATCAGCCGCGTGAGGGCGTCCAGCGGCGGTTGGCGGATGTCCATCAATGCCATCGTCGGCGACGGATTGGCCGACTGATAGATCGCCCGCAACAACGCCAGCGTGAAATGGCTGCCCGCCCCGATGATGGTGATTTTCATCCGCCGATCCTCGCTACCGATGCCCGTTCCTTCAGGGTTACCTTCGAGTGGGTCTGCCCCGCCCGGTACGTGGCGGTGCGCGCGAACTCTTCCGCCAGCAACACCGCCGTTCGTCCCATGCCTTCAATGTCAATCGAGACGGTCGTCAGCCCGGGAGTCGCGGCAGCGGCCTCGGGAATATCGTCAATCGAGACGACGGACAGTTCCGCCGGCACGCGCACGCCCAGCTCGCGGGCGGCCTGCAACACTCCCAGCGCCATCAGGTCGTTATAGACAATCACTGCCGTCGGATGCGTGGGGCGCGTCCAGAGCTGGCGCAGGCAATCCGCCCCGGCCAAGTCGTATCCCGCCAGGCCCTGCACAAGCACCACGTGGGCGTCATCGTACGGCCGTCCCGACTCCTTCACGCACGCGCAGTAGGCGGTCCAGCGCCGGGCCGCCGTGCCGAGCTGGATCGGCGCGCCGAGGTAGCCGATGGAGCGATGGCCGTGCTCCCACAGATGCCGGTAGGCCAGCGTCACCGCCTCCCGTTCATCAATCCCGATCGTGGCCAGCGTCGGGTCATCCTGGAAAATCGCCACGATTGGTTTGCCGAGCTGCTTGACCGCGCCGAGCACGCTCGCCGCCGAATGCGGCATCACCACCGCGTCGGCTTGGGCCAGCGTGGTGAGCATCTCCGGCTGACGGCTGTCAAAGTTCAACAGACCCAACATGAGGCGTTTCTCCCAGCACGCGGCCAGCATCCCCTCGAGCAGCCGCTGAAAAAACGAGGTCCGAGAAATCGGCCCGCCTTCCACGCCCCACAAAAATCCAATCGTGTCCGCCGGCAATGGCCGGCCGGACCGTCGCGCCGCCATCCGCCGGGCGTCCACGTTCAAGTGCTGGTGATAGCCCAGTTGATTGGCGAGCTGCCGGACGCGGTCGCGCGTGGTGGGCGCGATACGTTCATCGCCGCGCAACGCCATCGAGGCCGTTGAACGCGCCACGCCGGCCACCCGTGCGACGAGGGCCAGAGACGGGATGGATGTGGCTCTGGATTTGACGCGGTTCAAACTTGGCACTTGCATCCTTTATCGCACTTGGTTATTTGATGCAATCAGGAATTGTTCAGGCGATGAGCTTCATCAGTTTGAACCGATTCAATCGGCGAGGGCAAGAGCACTTTGGGATTTATTCAAGTCAATCCAGACGGCGACGGGTTCGTTGATAACGGCACCGGCCGGCGGTTCGTTCCCATCGGCGCAAACTACGCCGCGATGCTCGACATGGTCAACTACCGGGGCAAGCCGCGCCGGTTCACCGGCCTATTCGGTGTGGATCGCGAGACCGAAGCCGACCCGCTCGCCGAGGCGAAAAAGTATATGCAGAAACTGGGCGACCTCGGCCTCAACGTGATTCGCATCTGGACCGAGCCGCAGGATTTTTTCCCGTTTGGCAACCGGCTTGATCCGGCCACGACGGACCAGTTCGACCGCTTCCTCGACCTCTGCCGGCAACACGGCATCCACGTCTCGGTCGGCATGCACCTCGCGCCGTCGCCGACCGGCTGGCCGTTCCACAATTTTCAGCCGCCGTTCAACCAGATTCTCCTCGAACACCTTCACCTCTTCGGCCTGCGCTGGGGCAAACACGAGCAGATTTTCTCCTGGACCATCGTGGGCGAAGGCCAGTTGCCCTGGTACACCCGATGGCTCGGCGAACAATGGCCGCACTGGTTGCAGTACTGGTACAACGATGACCTCGACGCGCTCCGCAAAGCGTGGGGCGGATTGACCGGCGTCCACTTCCATTCGTTCGCCGACGCGCCCGTCCCGCCGCGCAACATCGGCGCGTGTCTCGGCATTGACCGGGTCGTCATCGGCCGCCTCGACGAACTTCCCGGCGACCCGTGGGCCGGCTCGACGTGGCGTTACGACTGGCGCATCTTTCTCGAACACATCGGCGCGCGGCGCGTTCACCAGGAGGTCGGCGTGCTGCGCCGCGCCGGCGCGAAGCAGATGATGACCGTCGGCGCGAACTCGTGGAGTTTCCCCAACCTGCCGGCCTCGCAGATGACGATGGGGTACAACCCGTATTTTCTCGCCGACAGCCTCGACTACTTTTGCGAACACAACTATCCCATGCCGCAATGCCTGCCCGGCGGCCACGGCAACCCGCTCGACAGCGAGGAAAATCTCCAGCGCTGGCTCACCGCCAACGAGATCATGGGCCGCCTGTACACCAGCCTCGGCAAGCC
Source organism: uncultured Verrucomicrobiota bacterium (assembly GCA_964582645.1). Classification (GTDB taxonomy): domain Bacteria; phylum Verrucomicrobiota; class Verrucomicrobiia; order Palsa-1439; family CAZOTB01; genus CAZOTB01. The sequence goes on from CAZOTB010000040.1 coordinate 4,949, forward strand.
GGTCATCCTCGAAGAATGGGGCTGGTACGGCCCCGGCCGCGCCGAGTTTGCCGGCGTGGACATGGGCACGCGCACCGCCGAGGACCAGCTTCGTTACTGCGACCGGATGATGGAAAGCACCCAGCACTGTTTCCAGGGTTGGATGTACTGGATGCATCGCGACATGCCGCATGACGGCGACCTGACGCAGGTCAGCGGACTCTTCCGCGCCGGCGGCGCGCTCAAGCCCTGGGGCAAACGCTACGGCGAATGGGCGCGGAAATTGAGGACCAATCCGCCCGCCGTCGCCACAGCCAAAGCCACCGTGGACCTCGACATGAAACGAATGCTGACCGACGATCGTTTCCACGAGACGTGGTGGGACAAGACGATTCGCGAGTATCCGCAGCGCGGCCCGCTCGACTTCCGCTATGTCTTCGAGCGCAAACCGCTCACCGATTGGCCGAACGACATCCGCCCACTGGACATCCAAACCGGCCCGACCGATTATTGGGCAAAGTAGGAGCACGAACGTGAAAACAACATCCGCCATTCTGACCCTCACGCTATTCCTCACCCAAACGCTCTGTGCGCTCCCGCCCCAAAGCGATCATGGCTCGCTCCGCGCCGTGCCGGCGCCAGGAACGGTCACGATTGATGGCAGGCTCGACGAATGGGACACGTCGGGCGAGATGTTTGTCTATGGCGTGCGCAACATCCGCGACCGCTACTCCGCGCGCGTCACGGCGATGTGGGACAAGGACGCGCTGTATCTCGGCCTGCGCTGGCGCGACCCGACGCCGCTGATCAACAACGTTGACCCCGACCGCGCGCCGGGCGAAGGCTGGATGGCCGATTCGCTGCAATGCCGGTTTATCACCGACTGGTCGCAAATCCATTTCACGTCGTGGTACGGGTCGAAACACGACAAGTCGGTCGCGTACTTCAGCTACGATGCGCCGGTCAATCCTGCCAACGAGAAAACCTTTCGCGCGGCCGGCAGGGTGTTGCGCGACGGGTCGGGTTTCCAGCAGGCGTTCGCGGTGGACAACGACCAGCGGGGGTACGTTCAGGAAATCCGCATTCCGTGGGCGTTGCTCTACAAGAATCCGCAGCCGGCGGCGGGGCTGAAGTTCCGGTTCACCGGCGAGTATTTCTGGGGCGGACCGTCGGGCACGCAATGGCCGGCCGTGATGTGGAGCGATCCGATCAATCCGGCCATGCCGCAACGCATCGTCCTCTATCAAAACCCCGCCGTCTGGGGCGAGTTGGAGTTGCTCGGGCAAGGTCAACTCCCGGTTGCCGCCGTCGAGCAGAGCGAGGAACGTCTGCAAGGCCCGATCCCGATCCGCTTCACCGTACCGCGGGAAGCCGTGAGGTTCTCGCTCGTCATCAACGACCCCACCGGCAACCGCGTCCGCAACCTCGCGTCGCACGCCAACGTGACGGATTACACCGTGAAGTCCGAAGGCGACAAACGAACCCTGGAAGTCCCCTGGGACGGACGCGCGGACGGCCCGTGGAAGAAGGATTGGTCGCTCTTCGTCGGCGATCACGTGCCTGCCGGCAACTACACGGCGCAGGTGATCGTTCACAACGGCATCGGCGTCGTTCATGCCGGCAGCTTCTACAATCCCGGCACGCCGCCGTGGCCGACCGCCGACGGCAGCGGCTCGTGGCTGGCCGATCACTCGCCGCCCGGCGCGGTGGGCGCGATGCCGAAAGCCAGCGCCGCGAAAGGCCGCGTGTTCCTCGGCGCGCGCGGCGTCGAGAACGGCGTCGGGTTCATCGGCCTCAACGGCGAGGGCCGGAAAATCTGGGAATGGACCCGGCGCGGCCTGGGCGCGTGGTTCATCGCCGCCAACGACAAACATCTGTTCCTGGCGTTCCCGAGCCATACCGGCTTCATGCTCGGTCGCGCCAATCCCGACACCGGCGAATCGCTGGCAGAGTTCAGCCTGCCGGGCGAGCCGACCGGCCTCGCGGTGCGCGGCAACGAAGTGGCAGTGGCCATCGGCGCGGCCAACAAGATCGTCGTGTTCGACGCGGAATCGGGAAACGTGACACGCGAAGTGGCGGCGGAGAAACCACAGGCCATCGCGTTCCGCGCCGACGGCGAGTTGGTGATGGTCAACGCCGGCAAAGCACTGCTCGGCGTGTCCACGCCGTTGGCGGTGGCCTGCGACAGCGAAGGACGGACGTACGTCGCCGACGGCGCGGAGTTGAACGTGAAGGTGTTTGGCAAGGATGGCAAACTGGTCCGCGCGATTGGCGAGAAAGGCGGCCACGCGCCCGGCCCATGGAATCCGCAACGGATGAACCAGCCGGTCAGCATCGCCGTCGAGGAACGCGCCGACGGCCAACGCCACATCTGGGTGACGGAGAACTCGTTCAGCCCGAAACGCACGAGCGTGTGGGACGCCGGGACGGGCAAGCTGGTGCGCGACTACATCGGCAGCACCCGCTACAGCGCGTCGGGCGGGGCGATGAGCGACGACGTGCCCGATCTTGGCCTGTGCGACGGCGTGTTCTACAAGGTGGATTACGCCCACTGCGACTACGCGCCCATCGAGGTGATCGGCGCGCCGCCGGCGGGCGAGTTTGCCAACGGCAATCATTTCTTCAGCAACGCCAGCGGGAGAGAGCGCGAATACTACATCGAAGGCACCGGGTCGCCCGCGCGCGTGTTTGTGCGCCGCAACGGCGTGTGGACATGCGCCGCCGAGATCAAGGAACTGCGCGGTAACTGGGGCTACCGGTGTTTCCGTGATTTAACCTGGTACGACAACGGGAAGGCGTACCGGCCCGTGCGATTCACGGACGACGGCGCGCCGGTGTACGACCCCGCGCAGGCGGCGACGTTGCCGGGCGCACTGGGCCAGATCCAGGGCAACATCTACAAAACGAAGTTCGGTTACCTCGCCGACACCAGCGAAGGCAAGACCGTGGACGAGAATGGCGTCGTTCACGGATTGCACTGGTTCACCGGTTTCGACGAGCAAGGTCGCATCCGCTGGAAGATCCCGAACTACTGGTGCGCCGTGCATGGCGCGATGACCGCGCCGATGGCGATGCCGGGCGTGATCATGGGCGCGCTCAAATATACCGGCGTGTTCGATCTCGACGCGAAACACAGCGCCATCTCCATCCGTGGCAACATCGGCCAGGAGTTCCTGCTGCGCGACGACGGGATGTACCTCGGCGAATTGTTCACCGACCAGCGCATGGCCCCGGCTTCGTTGCCGCCCGAGGAGCACATCGCCGGCGTGCCGATCAACGACACCACGCTCGGCGGCGAGCCGTTCAGCGGCTGGATGGCCCGGCAACGCGACGGCAAGGTCCGCATGACCTACGGCCAGCAGGACGTGCGCATCGCCGAGGTCGTCGGGCTGGACACGGTGAAAGACCTGCCGGCGATTCCGATTGCGCTGACCGAGGCACAGGTCGCACAAGCAAAAGCGTTCACCCCTGCCAAAGGCGCATCGCAGAGAACCGAATACACCATCGCGCGCGGCGGCGCGTTTGGCCTCGAGGCGAAGTTTGGCGACGACGCGATCGTCGTGCGCGCGGGCCGCGAAGAGGTCGGTCGGGCGCAACTGCGGTATGACGACCAGAACCTCCACGTCGCGTGGCAGGTGTTCGACCCGACGCCGCTGGTGAACAAAGGGACACACCCCCCCGAGGCGTTTCAGACCGGCGACAGCGTGAACCTGTTCCTCGGCAACGCGCGCGTGCTGCTGACTTCGCTCGCCGGCAAACCCACCGCGGTCGTCTATCGGCCACAAGGCCCCGGCGACAAGCGGTACGTGTTCAAATCCCCCGTGCGCGAATCGGCGTTCCAATACGTCGGCGAAGAACCCGCGATCCAGTGGCAGGCCGCGCCCGGCCAGCGCCGGTACACCGTCGTCGCCGCGATCCCGTGGTCGGCACTCGACGTGAAACCCGCCGCGGGCCTGAAGCTGAAAGGCGACATCGGCATTCTCTTCGCCGACGATACCGGCGCCCGCACGGCGCAGCGCGTCCAGTGGGCGGACAAGGAAACCAACGTCGTCAACGATCAACCGACCGAGGCGGAATTCTTACCGTCCCGCTGGGGCACGTTCCTGTTGCAGTGAGCCATGAGTTCCGACACGGGCACGATTGACGGCTTCGACCTGTGGCGGCTCGAAGTGCCGCTCGGGCGCGTCATTGGTGACAACAACTGCTCGTACGCCGAGATGGGCGTGGTGGCGGTGCGCCTGCGCACGGACGACGGGCTCGAAGGCTGGGGCTACAGCACGAGCGTGTGGAAAGGATGGTTCTCACAGCCCGCCTACTACATCCAGCCGATGAAATCGGAGGCGGAGATGCGCGCCGCATTTTCGCTGGAGCGACCCACCGGCCTGCGCTACCTCGACACCGCCATTCGCACGGCGCGGTGGGATTTGCGGGCCAAGCAACGCGGTGTGCCGCTCTATGTGTTGCTCGGCGGCACGCCGGGACAGAACCGCGTGCGCGCCTACGGCAGCCTGCTCGATTACCCGTCCACCGAAGAGGAGGCGTGCGCCCGCGCCCGGGCGTTCGTCGCCCGCGGTTTCCGCGCCCTCAAGGTCAAGGTCGGCGCGCCGGACGTCGAGCGCGACCTGCAACGGCTGCACGCCATCCGCGCCGCCGTCGGGCCGGAGATCGAACTGACCGCCGACGCGAACACGATTTGGGACTGCGACACCGCCATCGCCCGTCTGCGGGAATACCACCGGGCCGGTATCCGTCTCGGGTACATGGAAGACCCGTTGCCGTACACCGATGTCCAAGGGTTCGCCCGGCTGGCACGCAGCGTCGAGTTGGACATCATCGGCCACGATTACATCAACGACCCGCGCGACCTGCGTCGGTTGCTCGAAGCGGGCGCGCTCCGGCGCATCCGCAACGGCAGCGACATCGAGTTCTCGCTCGCCGCCTCGACGCTGGCGCAGGAGTTCGGCGTGCCGCAGATTTTCGGCAACTCGGTGCTGGAGATGAACACCCATGCCGCCGCCGCGTTGCCCCACGTGGACCGCATCGAGTTTTCCGATCTCGGTTGGAATCAGCTTGTGCGCGAGCCGGTGCGGTATGAGGCTGGGTTCGCCATCGCGCCCGATCGTCCCGGGCATGGACTCGAGCCGGACCCGGACAGGTTGGAAGAATGGAGTCGGCCACAATGACCGGGAGCAAACGCACCGTGTTGATCATCGGCGGCTCGAAGGCGTTGCGGGGCAGCTTCCGCAAACACGCGGCGATAAATGAGGGAATCGCCGCGCGACCGGGTGAGCGGGTCAGGTGTCCGAGCTTTCCCGGGCGATGTCGGCGGTGTTCACGCGCGACCGCCATTCCCACTCGATGATCGGCGGGGTGCGCGGCGGCGGACCCGGGTTGCAGACCAGATCGCGCGCGACGCGACGCGCCAGGGCGCGGTAATCCAGGTGCAGTGCGTCCACGCGCGCGTCCGCGGGCGTTTCCGGACCGAGATTTCGGCTGCGCATGAGCATCACCCGTGTCGAGCGGTACAATTGGTGGATCGCAGCGGCCGCCGACCGGCTCCACCAGAGATGGGTAAAGGCATCGAGCCAGATCACGCCGCTGTCCGGGCGCGCCAGGCTGAGCAGAAAATCGTCGGCGCTCATCCGTCCCTGTGCCGGGCGCGACACGGTGAATTCAAATCCACGTAACGCTTCGTCGAGATGGGGATCGCTCATTCCCGGCTCGCTGGCCAGGCTGCGCGGCAGCAGGACGCGCCGGATTCCCGCCGCCGCCCATTCGCGCAAGCCGGTTTCGTAGGCGCGACGACGATCGGTCCAGTAGCCGCCCCCGCGGAACATCACCGGCCGATCCCGAACGGTGAACAACGCCAGGCCGGTGTCCGCCAGCCAGTGGACGACCTGCTTGTCATCCACCGGATGCGGTTCGAGCCAGAACAACACGTCGGGCCGGTGGGCTTTGACGCGGCGAATGAACTCCGGCCTGACTTCCTCGCCCTGGCGGTAGAAGATGACATCGGCCACCGCGCCCTGCCGGCTGAGTTCGTCCTGAAGCTCGACGAAAAACAGTTGCCAGTCCGGCAGGTGGGTCAAGCCCGGCAACCAGATCGGCGCGCCGACCACGAGATGTTTGGCCGAAGTCCGCTGCCGCGGCGGAATGATCGTGTGCGTGCCGCGCACCCGAACCAGCAACCCGTCGGCTTCGAGCCGCGCGTACACGGTGGCCACGGTGGAATGATGGAGTTGAAAGGCGCGGGCCAGTTGGCGCACCGAGTAGAAGGCGAGGGGTTGTTTGCCCCTCGCGCGCTGGACGGTGCGTCGCAAGAGGATGGCCAGCCGCTCGGAGAAATTGTCCTGCGGTTGCCACTGTTGTGCCTCGGCCGCCAGCGATTCCAGCGACGGAAGGGAGCGAGGGGTAACAGAGTGCCGGGACATGGGTGCATCCTGTCGGGTCACTGTCTGATTTGCAAGCGTATTGGCATCTGGCTATGGTGGTCATGGATGGAAATCCAACCCAATGACCATCACCGGCCACCGGCATCTAGCGCGTGCCGAGCTTGTTTTACGCTCATCGAACTTCTCGTCGTCGTTGCCATCATCGCCATCCTCGCGGCGATGTTGTTGCCCACGCTTCAGCAGGCAAAAGAACGCGGCAGACGTGCCGTCTGCATGTCCAACTTGAAACAATGGGGCATCGTCTGGCAGAGCTACAGCCAGGATTTCAGCGGCGACATTCTCAACACGCTCTACCACTCCGGCTACGGCCGACTGCCCAGCGCCATCGGCATCAGCCAGACCGATGATCCCGGCTTTCCCGGCTGCCTCACCCTGTCGGTGATGACCAATTACGTCCCCGGCGTAAACCTGCCCGCCCGCAAGGTCCGCGGCATCTGGCTCTGCCCCAGCCATCCTGTCGAACGCATGGACGCCCACGTCGCCAGCATGCTCGATACGTTCGGCGAGAGATACTTTCACATGAGCTACCAGTTGTTCTACCGGCGCGGCGGCAACGTGAACTGGCCCGCCGATGGCGAGGCGTCGAAGCCCCAGGAGTTGTCCGGCAAGAACGCCGGCGCGCAGCAGGTGCTCATGGCCGACAACGTCTTCCGCTGGTCGGGCGGGCCGGCGTGGACCTACTGGCATCGCAAACGCGGTCAGCCGCCGTACTACGTCCCCAACGACATGACCGGCGTCAACCGCCTCTACGCCGACGGCCACGTCGAATGGTATCAGGGGTTCAACTACTCTGCCATGGAACCGGCCGGCAGCACGTCCGTCGGCTGGGTCGTCAGCACCCCCGGCGGATTGGATTACCATTTCTACTGATGCGGGACCGGCTCGCGGCACGGACCTTCGCATGTTCGGCATCATCTTTCTCTGGAAGGTCAAACCCGGCAAACTGGCCGAGCACGACGCATTGATGAAACGCACGCTCGTCGTCGAACGCGAACGAGCGCCGGAAGTCCTGCTCAACCTCACCCTCGGCCCGGCCGCCGACGGCACGTGCGCCGAAGTGCAGGTCTATCATGATTATCCCAGCCACGAATCCTTCGTCGCTCGCGCCCAAAAAGAAGACGCGGAGTTGAAGAAACTCTGGGACACCTACGGCGAAATCGCCGAGCCGGACTCCTGGAAGACCCTCAAGTTCGAGAGCATGGATTTCCTGACCGGCAGCTTCGTCCGCCCGGTCGTGCCCATCGGCGGTCGCAAACTCACCGGCCGCGTCGCCCTCGTGACCGGTGGCGCGCGCGGCATTGGCGCCGGCATCGCCGCCGCGCTCACGGAGGCCGGCGCGACGGTCGCCGTGACCGATTTGAAAGTGACCCATGCCCAAGCCGCGCTCGCCATCGAAGCCGACGTTACCAGCGAAGATTCCGTCCGCGCGATGATCGCCGAATGCGTCGCCAAACTCGGCGGTCTCGACATCCTCGTCAACAATGCCGGCATCTACCCGTTCAAGCCGGTGGACCAGTTCAGCACGGACGAATTTCGCCGTGTGCTCGATGTGAATCTGATTGCCCCGTGGTTGCTGGCCAAACACGCCCTCCCGCATCTCAAACGCACCGGCCACGGCGCGATCGTCAACATCGCCTCCTGTTCCGGCATCTACGGCGGCGCGAGTCCGGGCGGCAGCGCCTACGACGCCAGCAAAGCCGCGCTCAACCAGATGACCTATTCGCTCGCCGCCGAGTTCGGCCCGCAAGGCGTCCGCGTCAACGCCATCGCCCCCGGCATCGTGGACAGCCAGGGTGCCGGCGGCTTCGACGCCGAGGTTGCCGCCACGCCGCTGCGCCGGGTGGGCACGCCGGCCGACATCGGCCACCTCGCCGCGTTCCTCGCCAGCGATGACGCCAGTTTCCTCAACGGAATCACCGTTATCGCCGACGGCGGCCGGATGGCGCAGTGGTGACGCCCGCGCGACGCATCGTTCGCCTGAGTCTCTCCGACCAACGCGAAATGCAGTTCGATCACGATTTCGTGGAGAAGAGCCTACCGGGCCCGCT
>CAZOTB010000040.1:13437-37127 GCA_964582645.1 uncultured Verrucomicrobiota bacterium
CCCGCTACCCCCTCACCTTAATCCTCTCCCCCGCGAACGGGGGAGAGGAGACCGGCTTCCCTCTCCCCTTTCACGGGGAGAGGGTCAGGGTGAGGGGAAGGTCGTTGAGTTGCGCGGCGTGCTGCCGACGTTGCTGCACAATGCTGGTGAGCGGCCGTTACGCGATCAGGAAGGCGCGGTGCGTTATGATTGCCTGGTCAAATAACCAACTCGGCCACGCGCACCACGAAGTTCGTGCCGTAGGGATGGCCGGTCAGGTGAACGGTGTTGCCGTCGGTCACAGTCAGCGCTTCGCCGTTGTCGAGCCAGCGCGCGGAGCGAAGTTCGCCCGGCAGGCCTTTGATCACGCGCGGGCCGGTACGCCCGGCGGCGATGGTGGTGTTCTCCGCGCCGGCAATCGCGAGGTCGTGCGCAAAGTAGTAGAGCCGGCCGTTGGCGTTGAGAACGAAATCGCGTCCTTCGCACTCGCAGCCGGTCGGGCGACCGTCGTAAATCGCCGGGGCGACCAACGCGACCCATTCGCCGACGCGTTCGAGCGCGGCGCGTTCGTACGCCGGGATCGCGCCCGTGCCGGTCGGGCCGACGTTGAGCAGGTAGTTCGCGCCGACGCTGCGGCTGTGGGCGAGGTTCTGGATGATTTGGGCCGGGCCGATGTAATTGAAATCGTGGCGGGCGATGCCCCAGTGGTTGTTGAGCGGCTGACAGGTTTCGGCGGCCACATGTTTGCCGGTCGGTCGCACCGGTGCGGCAGCGCAGTGCTCGAAGGTCACACAATCAATTTCCGGGTGGCCGATGACACCGGGCTGAAACATGCCGGTGTTGTTGATGATGAGCGCGTCCGGCTGGTGCCGGCGAATCATCGCGTAAAGCCGGTCTTCCTTCCAATCGGCGTTGGGGCGCGACCAGTTGCCGTCGAACCACAAGCCGCCGAGCGGCCCGTAGCGCGTGCAAAGCAATTCGACCGAGGCGTGGAAGTAGTCGAGATACTCGTTGAACTTCGCCGCGTCGCACTCCGCCGAGTTCCAACGCCAGTCGAGCGTGGTGTGGTAGAGAAACAGCGCGATGCCTTCGGCCCGGCAGGCCGTGACCAGTTCGGCCACCAGATCGCGGCCGGCCGCCGTTTGCACGGTGTCGAACTTCGACAACCCGCGCGTGTCGAACAGCGAGAATCCTTCGTGATGGCGCGTCGTGAACGTGATGTAGCGCATCCCCGCTGCTTTCGTCAGGCGAACGATTTCGTGCGCGTCAAATTCCGCCGCCGTAAAACGCGCCGCCAACTTCTCGTATTCCGCGGCGGGAATTTTCTCGATGTACTGCAACCATGCGTCGCGTTCGAGCAACGAGTAGAGTCCGTAGGTGATGAACAGGCCATAGGCCATGCTTTCAAAGCGGGCAATGCGCGGAAGTGGTGTCATGATGTGCCGCGAAGTGTAACCATCCACCGCCGGCAAGACAATCGGAAGGAATTGGATATTTGGTGACGACGAATCGAACAGAAGTGCGACGCGCGGATTTTCCGAAGGACTTTCTTTGGGGCGTCGCCACTGCGCCGTTGCAGGTCGAAGGCATCACCGACCGGGGCGAGAGCCAGTGGGACGCCTATGCCCGCCAGCCGGGGGTGGTGTTGGATGGTTCAACGCCGGCCGTGACCACCGATTCATACCGGCTCTGGCGCGAGGATTTCCGGTTGCTCGACGAACTGGGCGTGAACGCCTTCCGCTTTGGCATCTGCTGGTCGCGAGTCTTGCCGAACGGTCGCGGCCGACCGAACCAGCGCGGCTTGGATTTCTACGCTCGGCAGATTGACGAACTTCTCTCCCGGCAAATCACGCCGCTGGTGACGGTCAGCCACGCGGAACATCCGCAAGCGTTGGAGGAACGCGGCGGCTGGCTGAACCGCGACATGATCGGCTGGTTTGCCGATTACGCCAGCGTAGTGTTTGAAGCCTATGGCGACCGGGTTCATCACTGGCTGACGATCAACGAGCCAAACTGTTTCAACTACCAGGGCTACGGCACCGGCACGACCGCGCCCGGCCGCAAAGGCGACTGGGCGGCCGCGTATCAAGCGATTCATCATCAGTTGGTCGCACACGGCGAAGCCGTCCGGCGTTTCCGCGCCAGCGGCCACCCGGGCTTGATCGGTCTGGCGATGAGCGTGGATGTCTGGTCACCGGCCAGCGATGATCCGCGCGACGTTGCCGCGGCGCAGATGGCCGAAGAACAGAACAACTGGTGGTTGCTCGATCCGTTGTATCGCGGCCGGTATCCGCAGGCGATGTGGGAACAACTCGGCCCGCTCGCGCCGCAGGTCCGACCGGAAGACTTCCCGGTCATGGCGACGCCGACGGATTTCTTCGGGCTGAATTACTATGCGAAAAATCTCGCCAGCGCGGGTGGCGAAAATCTGGTCCTCGCCGCCAAAGGCGGAGTCGCGGCGGCCCGGCACGAAGTGTACCCGCAAGGCTTGGTGGAAATCATGGCCACGCTGGCGCGCCGCTATGGCAGGTTCCCGGTCATCATCACCGAGAACGGCTCATACGCGCCCGCGACCCGCCTGGAAGATCCCGCGCGGGTCGAGTTCCTGCAAACCCACATCGCCGTGCTGGCCGACGCCTTGCGCGCCGGTCACGATGTGCGCGGCTATTTCGTCTGGTCGCTCCTGGACAACTGGGAATGGACAGCCGGCTTCGGCCCGCGTCTCGGCCTGTATCATACCGACTTCGCCACCCAAACGCGGACTCCCAAGTCGAGCGCCCGCTGGTATGGCCAGTTTTTGTGCGCCGGCGCAGTTGCATCGGCATAGACCGCATGGTATAGACCATCCATGACCACAGCCAAAGTGTTTATGAACGGACGCAGCCAGGCCATTCGGCTGCCGCGCGAGTTTCGGGTGGAAGCCAACGAGGTGTTTCTCAAGAGGACCAACGACGGCTTTGTCGTGATTGAGCGCGATCCGTGGGAGGTGTTTGAGGAGGGATGCGCCGAGTTGTCGGATGACTTCATGGCGGAACGCCGGCAACCATCGCTGGAACGCCGGGACTGGCGGAAATGATCTACCTGCTGGACACGGACACGTTGATTTTTCTGGTGCGCGGCTTGAAACAGGAGCGCATCAAGAGTCGCCATCGCCAGGCGTTGCGCATTGAACAAACCTGCCGGCAGCGCGCGGCGCAAGGGGACGACATTGGTCTGTCGGCCATTACGGTTGCCGAACTGGAATATGGCGCGCGCCGCAGCCGCGATTATGATGAGGAGATTCGTGCGGTGCAAAAGATTCTCACGCCGTTTCGGCTCTGGGATTTCGATGCCACGCGCGCGGCGGAACATTATGGTCGCATCCGGCAGGAGTTGGAATCGGCAGGCGTGGCCATTGGCGCAATGGACCTGTTGATCGCCGCGCATGCGCGCGCCCTCGGCGCGGTGCTGGTGACCAACAATGCGGCGCACTTCCGTCGCGTGAAAGACCTGCCTTGCGAGAACTGGTCGGCGTGAAGCCCAGTATCCTCGAAATCATCTCCGACCAGCATCTCGCGACCTGCCTCGGCGTGGCCGGGCATGCACAGGCGATTACGCCACACCTCGACCGGCTCGCGCGGGAAAGCGTGCGCTTTACCGGGGCGTACACGCAGAACCCGATTTGCACGCCGAGCCGCGTCAGCGTTTTGAGCGGACAGTATTGCCATAACCACGGCTATTACGGGCTGAGCGGGCCGAGTCCGGTCGGGCTGCCGAGTTTTCTCGGACACTTTCGCGCGCACGGTTACCGGACGGCGGGCATCGGGAAATTGCATCTGCCAAATGTGCCGCGCGATTGGGTGTTCGATCACTGCGACCATTACGCGGAGTGCTACGAATATGGGCCGACCTCGGAGAAATCCGCCTACTACCCGTATCTCGACAAGCTCGGTCTGCGCGCGAAGGAGGACAGCCTCATCTTGCCGGAGTTTCCCGGCAGCCATCATCACGACGCCCGTCCGTCGCTGTTGCCCTACGAACACAGCGTCGAAGGCTGGTGCGTGGCGGAGGCGATCCGATTCATGGAGGCGAGCGGTGACCGGCCGTTCTGCGCGCAGGTGTCGTTGCCGCGACCGCATCAGGCGTTCACGCCGGACCGGCAATTTTGGGAACTGTATCCGGCCGACCTCGCGCTGCCGGCCACGTTGAATCTCGATCCCGCGCATCGGCCGCCGCATTTCCGGGCGATGTATGACTGGTATCACCAGAATCAAGGGTTGATCGAACCGCGCAATTTCACGAGTTGGGCGCGTCGCGTCTGGCGCGGCTATCTCGCGTGCGTGACGCAGGTGGATCACTCGGTGGGACTGCTGCTCGATTACCTCGAGCGCACCGGCAAGGCGGCGAACACGATTGTGATTTATCACACCGACCACGGCGGTTATCACGGCACGCATGGGTTGCCGGAGAAAGCGCCCGGTATCTGTTCCGACGCGGTCTGCCGAATTCCCATGATCTGGCGCGTGCCGGGCGTGCCGGCGCGCGTAAGCGACCGGCTGGTGGAGAACGTGGACTTGGCCGCGACCTTGCCGGTGTTGTGCGGGTTGCCGCCGATGGCGACGGTGGACGGGTGCGACATTACCGGCGTGCTGCGCGAAGACGCGCCGGTGCGCGAGGTGGCCGTGACGGAAAACCCGTGGAGCAAATCCATCCGCTGGCAACAGTGGCGGTATGTGCATTACCACCCGGAAGTGTTCGGAGAGGAGACCGGCGAGCTTTACGATCTCACAGCCGACCCCGACGAGACGCGCAGTCTGTTTGCGGAGCAGCCCGCGGTGGTCGCGGAGTGCCGGCGGCGGTTGTTGGACTGGCTGCTGAAAACGACGCGCGTGAAGACGATGTGGCCGACGTTGACGAATGACGATTGGAATCGCCCGAATTACCGGACCGCCGCCGATGGCACGCTGGCCAACGGTCACGATCCCGCGGCACTGGCACAGCGACCCGAACTGGGAATGAAGAACTATCTATGATCTCCGGCCGCGGCAATCAACCGCTCCATCGTCGCCAGCGCGTGGGGAATCTTGTCGCGGTCGCGATTGACGGTGGGGATCAGCGCGCGCAGCCGGTCGGGCTGGACGTAGCGGTAATGCAGCAACAGTCGGATGAACTCGATGTCTTTTTCGCGCCCCGCAAACAGCTTGCTCACCGCGCAGTCATGAGGATCAAGGCACAGCCCCTTGGCATACCGGGTATTTTCGTTCTGGATGACCACCAGCCGGTCTTGCCAGCCCGCCGGCAGCGTCAGCACCGTCGCATCCACGCCGTCGCCCCAGTAGCCGAACGTGGAGTGGAACAAACTGTATTCGCCGATCGAACCCTCGATGATCTCCTCCCGCTCAGGAAAATTTTTCGGCTGCACATCCGCCTCGATGGAACGCAGCAGCTCGTCCGGCGCATCCGGGTGTGCGCCGAGGATGGACTGGCTGCCGAAGACGTAGATTTCGTTGTCTTCAGCGATGGCCGCCGAGGCGCGGATGATGGGTTCGAGGTTGGCGCGGGTCATGAACGGGCAAGCTGCCGGTACACGGCGAAGCGCTCTTGGGGCGTGATCAGCGAGCCCAGCGGAGAACACTGCGAGAGCTGCTGTTCACAGTCGTTGAGAATCCGTGTTTCAATCTCCTCCACCGGCCGCTCCAGCAATCGCTGCCACTCGCGGAAGATCGGGTGCGACGCGCCGAGATTGGGCATCGCCAGCCAACGATCCAAGAGCGCGCGCGCTTTTGCGCGCCCGCCCTCGGGGTCGGCGCGGAGTTTTTCGAAGGCGAGCCGGTGCAGGGCGCGATGGCGTTCTTCCGCTTTGGAATGGCCGTGTGGCACGCGGCCAGCATACTGTCGTCACATCGCCAGTCAAGCCCACGAACCGCAACCGGTATGAGCGAGCGCAACCACGATGGCCTGATGACCCCATGAAAACGACGCCACTGACCATTGCCGGCAAACCCGTGCTCGAATATGTAACCGACGTGACCGGCAGCGGGTTGCCGACGCCGCACGCGGGATTTATTCATCCGCTCTACACGCCGGATGGCAAAGTCATCACCGATCTTGCGCCGCCGGATCATCCGCATCATCGGGGGGTGTTCCTGGCGTGGTACGCGATGCACGGCGCGATGGACGCGGATTTTTGGGGCTGGGGCGCGCATGCGCCGGTCGAGGGTCGGCGGATTGTGAACCGGTCGGCGGTGCTGGCGGACGGGTTGAAGGTTCAGAATGATTGGTTGGCCGGTGACCGAATGGTTTTGCAGGAGAACACGACGGTCACGTGCGCCGAGCCGGGCGTGGTGGATATTGATTACCGGCTGACACCGGCGTTCGACATTCGCCTCGCGCAATCGGCATTTGCCGGGTTCTGCGTGCGCTTGCCGCGCGAGAAGCCGGTGCGATTCTTCGACCCGAACCGCGAAGTGACCTTGCCGGATCCACATTTCCAACAGCCGGCAACCTGTTGGCCCGCCGCGGAGTGGTACCGGGCCGAAGTGGCGGGCGTGGGCAGCGTCACCGTGATCCCGTCGCCCGGCAACCCGCCGGCCCGGTGGTTCAACCACCGCGAACTGCGGATGCTCAACCCGTGTGTCACCGCGCCCGGTGACTTGCGCTTGGCCGCCCATGACGCCTGGTCACTGCGCTACCGGCTCGTCGTGCAATCTGCCGGGTGACTGCCGGGTTGGTAGCGGCGAGGAGTTTACTGCAATATACCTTTGTAGCATGAGAGTCGGCCGACAGAGGATGGGCTTCACGCTCGTGGAGCTACCGGTGGTCATCGCCGTCATGGCGGAACTCGCTGCGAACGGGCCAGGGAATGCTTGCTGTCGGGTCGCTGTCTGGTTTGCATCCGGACTGGGAATTCCCTACGGTACTCAGCCACGCATACATGGGTACGTGGTAGTTCCATGAGTTTTGCGAACAGATGCATATGAGAGGAAATACGTTATGAAGAAGTTCACACTCCATTTGGTCGCGGCGCTTGTTCTTGCCAGTGTGTTCAGCGCGAGCGATACGCAAGCCAGCGCCTACTCCAGCGCCGTCCTGGCAGACAACCCGATCGTGTATTACCGGCTCGGTGAAGCGAGCGGGGCGACCGCAACCGACTCGTCGGTTAACGCCAACCACGGCACGTACAACACCACCGCGTCGTTGCCCAACGGCCAGATTGATTACAGTCAGACGGGCGCGCTTGCGCCGATTGACACCGACACGGCAGTGCGGTTTCGCGGCGACACGGGCACGAGCTTTGTGGATACACCGGTGACGATCAACCCGACGGCTGCGTGGACGGTCGAGTTCTGGATCAAGCCCGAGGCGGTCGGCGAGTCGAAAGGCATCGTGTCTCAAAACAACGGTACTGGAACGGGACGCTCGCTCGTCTATCAGGACTACGACGGCTCCGGCTCTTACTTCGCCAGCAATCTGGGCGGCACAGGCCCGTATGGCTGGGGCGGCGGCTACATCACGGCCTTCGGAACCTATCTGCACCTCGCGCTCGTGTACAATGGCGCCGGCGGCTTGCAGTGGTACACCAACGGCGTGGCGGCCGCGAGCCATAGCGGCATCAGCGCGGAAGCGGCGAACGGCACCTTAGTTATTGCCAGTTTCAAGGATCCGTCTGCCCAAGCAGGTCTCGGCTTTCTGCGCGGGACGCTGGACGAAGTCGCGATCTACACTGCGGCGCTGACCTCCACCGACATCAGCGAGCATTACAGCGCTGCGTTCGTTCCCGAGCCGTCGGCTGCGCTGCTGCTCGGGTCGAGCGGCTTGCTGCTGATCCGCCGGCGACGATGAGCCAGGGAAAACAGAACCTGGATGCAGGATGCTCGAATCTGCGTATCCAGCATCCAAGTCCCTCGCATCGGCGTAAAGCAGGATTTACCCTCATCGAGCTTCTCGTGGTCGTTGCCATCATCGCCATCCTCGCGGCGATGTTGTTGCCAGCCCTGGCGAAAGCGCGGGAGCGGGGCCGCCGAAGCGTCTGCGCCTCGAACCTCCGCCAGTGGGGTCACGCGATCCAGATGTACGCGCAAGACAACGGCGGCGTGCTGTTCGAGCCGGCGTTCGGCTACTCGGGACGCTATGCAAACGGCGTCTATGCCACCAACGTCCACGGCGCGACGCCCATTGACATGACGCGTTATCGCAACATCGTCTCGCTCCAGCCCTACGTCGGCGGGGTGGACCTCAACGGGCGCAGGCTGTGGGGCATCTGGCATTGCCCGAGCAAGATGCGCGGCACGTATCAGATCCCGGACTGGGTCTATGGGGCGGGCGTCGAGCAGGGATTCTTTCCCAACGACTACGCATACTTTGGTGCCGGCGACGTGTGGGGAAGCCAACCGTGGCCGATCTGGCCCTCCTCGACCCAGGCGGAGACGCCACAGGATCTCGCCACCAAGTCGCTCGAGGCGAACCGCCTGCTCATGGCGGACGCCGTCGTCGTCTGGGGCAGCACACCCGACGAATACCAGTTCAACCACGCGCGTCGGCCGCCTTTCCTGACCACCTGGGGAACTCTGGTGCAATTCGACCCGAGCAACTGGGAAGGCTCGAACCAGTTGTACGGCGACGGTCATGTCGAATGGAGAACCCGCGACAGCCTCCCCAGTTCCGTGATGACCACCTTTCCGCCGCCGGCTGGCACGCCGCTCGTGCGCGGTGGATACAATCCATTGGCCAGCCACGCCGATTTCAACTGGTACTTGCGCTGACGTTTCCCGCGAGTGACCGCCCGGATTCGATTGATCGCCCCCCTGAGCATCATCCTTGTCATTCTCATGCACACCTCCTCGACCGCGATGAGCGTTTTCGTTTCCCCGAACGGCAACGACCTCGATCCGGGCACCGCTCAACTCCCGTTCGCCACGCTCGCCCGCGCACAACAAGCCGCTCGCGCAGCGGGGCCGGGCGCGCGCGTCGTCTTGCGCGCGGGAACACATTGTCTCGCCGAGCCGCTGCGTTTTGACGCCCGCGATTCCGGTCACACGTACGAGGCCTTGACGGGTGAAACCTCGGTTGTCAGCGGCGGCCTGCGTATCACTGGCTGGAAACAGAGCGGCTCGGTTTGGGAAGCGCCGTTGGCCTTGCACGACCCGATTCGCGACCTCTACGTCAACGCCCGGCGCGCCGTCCGCGCCCGCGCGCCGAATGCCGGCTTCCACACCGGCCTGACGAGCACTGACGGGCTGACGATTACGTTTCCGCCCGGTCAACTCCATCGCTGGAGCAATCCCGACGACGTGGAACTTGCCACCATCGTCGAATGGACCTCCGCGCACGCGCGGTTGAAGGACGCGGTGGTTGACCTGAAACAGAATCAAATCCGTTTCCCCCGGCTCGCGCTGACCTTCTTCGACATGGCGTGGGCGGGGCACATCCGCACCAACGCCCCGAACTACCTGTACCATTTCGAGAACGCGCCCGAGCTGCTCGATGCGCCCGGCGAGTGGTACTTTGACCGGGCGCGCAATCTCATCCGCTACCGGGGCGGGAAGCCGGACGCGATCGCCACGCGGCTCGAACAACTCATCGTTGTGGACGGCGCCACGAACCTGACCTTTCGCGGCCTGACTTTCTCGCACACCGATTGGCGCTTGCCGGAGGATGGTTTTCTTCCCCTCCAGACCTGCGTCACCGTTGCCATGCAGAACGAAGCCTTGATTCACGACGTGTCCGCCCCGGCCGCGCTGCGGTTCGTGCGCGCCGTCCGTTGCCGGGTCGAGAACTGCCGACTGACCCATCTCGGCGCGACCGCGCTCAGCGTCGAGGCCGGCAGCCGCGATTGCCACATTACCGGCAATGTGGTCGAAGACGTTGGCGGTAACGGGATCCAACTCGGTGAGATCAACTCCACGTCCCCCCAGCCGGCCGATCTCGTGAAAGACAACAGCATCGCGCACAACACCGTCCGCCATTGTGGCGTCACGCTGCGCGGCTCGGCCGGCATCTTCGTCGCGCTGGCGGAGGGCACGCTCATCGCGCACAACGAAGTCAGCGACCTGCCCTACTCCGGTATCACCATCGGCTGGCGCTGGGACCGACAGCCGACGCAAGCCAGGCGCAATCGCGTCGAGTTCAACCACGTCCACCACGTCGCCCAACTGTTGGCGGATGGCGGCGGCATCTACACGTTGGGGGTGCAACCGGAGTCCGTGATGCGCGGCAACCTGCTCCATGACATCGTCAGAAAGTCCGGCCTCGCGCCCGTCAACGGCTTGTTCATGGACAACGGCACAAGCGGCTGGCGGATCGAGGGCAACGCCAGCTACAACGTCCCCGAAGGCGGCTACCGCTACAACCAGACCGGGGCCGCGTTTGGACAGACCGGCCCGCAGCACCAGCCGCTCGGCGAAAACTTTTTCGACTTGCAACCGGACCGCCTGCCGGCCAACCTCGTCGCCCTCGTTGGACCGAAGCTCAACATGAAACAGGAGAAAATGCGATGACCACTACCCACCCCCACTCCGACTTGCGCGCGCAGTACGACACCGAAGGCTGGTGCGTCGCGCGCGGCGTGCTCGATGCCGACCTGGTCGGCGAGGCGAGCCGGCACATTGACTGGCTGCGTGAAAAGCATCCCGGCCTCCGCCCTGAACACCTCGGCCACACGCTGATGACCGACGACCCTTTCTGGGTGCGGCTCATCAGCGACGACCGGCTGCTGGACGTCGCCGCGCAATTCATCGGGCCGAACCTCGCGCTGTTCGCCTCGCATTACATCTCGAAGCCGCCGCGCGACGGCCAGCCGGTGCTCTGGCATCAGGACGGCAGCTACTGGCCGCTCGAACCAATGCAGGTCGTCACGCTTTGGCTGGCGGTGGACGATTCAACGCCCGAGAACGGCTGCATGCGCGTCATCCCCCGCACCCATACCATGGACTTGCAGCAACTCCAGAAGCGCACCGACGTCGCCAACGTGCTCAGTTCGAGTCTCGACCCGAAGCTGGTGGACGAAACGAAAGCCGTGGACGTGATTCTCAAGGCCGGTGACGTTTCGATTCATCACCCCAACCTCATTCACGGCTCGAACGCGAACCATTCGCCGCACCGTCGCGCCGGTCTGACCATCCGCTACATTCCGGCCACGACCCGCATCACCGCCGCCGGACAATGGCCGAGCGCGTTTTTCCTGCGCGGGCAACTGACGCCCGGCGTCAACTCCTACCTTCCGTGGCCGAAATACGTCGAAGGCAAACACATGCCCTTTCGCGACTGGCAGCAGTGGAATCGCCGCTGCGAGGAGCGACCGACGGCTGCTTCATGAACTCATCCCACTGTTACCTGACTGAATCCCAGGTCGCGGACTACCATCGCGACGGCTACATCATCGTGCCCGGCGTGTTCACGCCGGGCGAAGTGGAGTTGCTCCTGACCGAGGTGGACATGAACCACCAGGGGGCGGTGTTCGGCGACGCGGCGGGGCGCAAGACGCGGTTGCAGTTCTGGGGCGAGCTCGACTCGACCATTCTCGGGGCGGCCTCGAAATGCCCGCGCATCGTCAACAACGTCCGCATCCTGCTCGGCGAAGAGTGCGCGTTCTTCCACGGCAAGGCGACGTTGAAGGAAGCGCACACGGGCGGCGCGTGGGAATGGCATCAGGACTACGGCTACTGGTATGATCAGGGGTTCGTGTTCCCGCGGATGCTCAGCGCGTTCGCAGCGCTCGACCGCAACACCGAGGAGAACGGCTGCCTGCAAGTGTTGCGCGGCTCGCACAAGATGGGACGGCTCACGCACGTCGCGGTGCAGAACCAGACCGGGGTCGAGCCGAAGCGGTTGGAGCAGATCGAGAAACATTTCGAGCGCGTGCCGGTCATCCTCGATCCCGGCGATGTCTTGTTCTTCCATTGCAACACGCTGCACACCTCCGGCCCGAACACGTCCGACCGGCATCGGCGCAACTTCATCATGTGCTACAGCGCGCTCGCCAACGAGGTCATTGGCGGACGGAAGGGCCTGCTCGCTGTCCCGTGTCCGACCGCGCCGGACGACATCATCGAGCAGTTCGCCCGCGCGCGCGGCCGAGTTTGAAATTCAGTTCACGGAATCGTCTTATCACAACGCTGACTGACCCGACTCAACTTGCCTTCAAGCCACGCATGTCGGCTCAGTACTGGCCCGTCATCGCCGTCGGCTGCGTCGTGCTGCCAAAACGGAAGGCCGTGTGGTGATCCTCCGAACCATCGTCCTGTCGTCCATCGTCCTGTCTGCCGCCGCGATGTCTCGAGCGGGCGAACTCTCGAAGCAGGCGCTCACTTTCACCGTGCCTTCCGGGCACGAGATTTTTTCCGCGGTCGTGGACAACGCGGACGGCGTGCGGGTGCGCAATCTCGGCGCGATGCGGCCGGTGACGAACCATCTGACGGGTGCCGGCCTGCCGTCAACCATCAACCATCAACCATCAACCATCCGTCTGACCTGGGATGGGCGTGACGAAGCCGGTCAGCCCGTCCCGCCCGGTGCGTACACGGTGCGCGGCATTTCCATGCCGCGGTTGAAGGTGACGTACGATTATTCCTGGTACAATCCCGGCAACCCGCCGTGGGAAGGCTATCCCGGCAGCGGGTGGGGCGGCGACCATACCGGGCCGACCGGCGTGGCGGTGATTCCCGCGCGGGCGAACCAGCCATGGCGCGTGGTGATCAGCGGCGAAGTGGCCGAGGCGGGTGACGGAGTGTTCGCCTTGGACCAGAACCTCAAAAAAGTATTCGGCTTCAAGCGCGGCTGGGCCGGCTCGCGCGCAGTGGCCGTGGACGACGACGGGCTGGTCTATCTCGTATGGTGGGGCCACGGCGCGCTGTTGCGGCTGGATCCACGCACCGGTCAAGCCGTGCCATTCCAGCGCCCGGCCGGAATCATTGGCGAAGTAAAACTCGACTCGACCGGTTACAGTCTCGCGGTCAGCAAAGACTGGATCGCGGTGGTGACGCAGGGTGTGCCAGCCAATCAGATACCGGCCAGGCTGGTGCTGCTCGACAAACAATCGGCGCGTGTAAAACTCGATCACCCGCTCGACACGTCCGCGAACGTGGCCTTCGACCGGCAGGGCACGCTCTACATGGCCCGCGGCACGAACGGGCTGGCCACGGTTGATCTGGCGGGACACAGGACGTCTGTGACGGTCAACGGACTGCTCAATGCCGGCGCCTTCTGTTTCGACCACGACAATAATCTCGTCATCCACGACCGCGGCCCGGACTGGCAAATCAAGGTCTTCAACCCAAAACGTAAGTTGCTCCGCACGGTTGGCAAGAAGGGCGGGCAGGGCAAGCAACTCGCATGGGACAGCCGCATCCTGCAGGAAGTCAGTTCGGTGGCGGTGGACGAAGACGGCCAGGTGTGGATTACCGAGCCGGGACCGCATCTGCGGCGAACGGCCGTCTTCAGCAAAGACGGCAAGGTCGTCCGCGAGTTCATCGGCGGGACGCAGTACGGCGCGTATGAATGTCAGTTGCACGAGCAGGACCCGACGCGGGCCATGGCGTACTCGGTCGAGTACGCGGTCAACCCCTCCGCCACGAGCGATTACCGGCCCGTGCGGCTGTTGTCGAGCGGGTTGAAACCGGGCTCGCCCTTCACGCTCGATAAACACGCGCGCGGGATTCGGTCGCTTTTCTTCCGCGCCGGCGACCACGAATACATCATGCAATATCAGCCGTTCGCGTACGTGTTGTACGTGGAACGCAACGGAGATTACCGGCCGTGCGGGGCGTTGTTCGCGCCCAAACACTGGGCGCTCGACGACGCGCGCCGGGCGAGTCCGGGTTTCCGCGAGGAGGATCCCGTCAGTGCCGTGCGGTTGTGGTCGGACTGGAACGAGGACGAACTGATTCAGGACGAGGAACTCCAACTCGTCCCGGAGTTCGAGCGTGAAACAAAGCAGTGGCTGCGGCCGTTTGCCGGGCACAATTACCCGCTGGCCGCCGATCTCGCCTTGTACCTCAACGCCCGGATCATCCGTCCGACGCGCGTCGCCGCCGGTGGCACGCCGATTTATGAGGTCGCGAAAGCCGTGCCGTTCACCGACCCGCTCGATACCAGCTACAGCACCTTCCACCGGGCGGGCCGGCATCTGTTCGGGATGCAATTCGCCGACACGCCGTTCCACGGCCGGCACGTCTTCGCGACGCTCGACGGCAAGATCACCGGCTTTTTCAACTACACCCGCCTGGCGTTGCACGGCTCGCAGAACGCGCCCATGCCGGCGCCGGGGGAGACCGCGGGTGAGATGCACATCGCGGGTGTCGCGGAAATCGGCGGCGAGTTGGGCGCGGTGATCGCGCACCACGGCAACATGGGGCAGGCGTTCCTGTTTTCGGAGGATGGCATTTTCATCAGCTCGCTGTTCAAGGACGTGCGGGACAACCCGGCGGGCTACGGCGAGCAGGTCGTGAAAGGGGCGGATTGGACGAACGTCACGATGGGTCAGGAACCGTTCGGCGGATGGTTCGGCAAGCAGAGCGACGGGAAGGTCCGGTACCTGTTCGGGCGTAATGCGGCGCTCGTGGTGCAGGTGCACGGTTTGGAAGCCGCCAAACGCTTTACGGCCGGCACCGTGACCATCGCGCCATGAAAACCGTCCGTCTCGATCCTGCTACTGATCTCACTCGCGAACTGCCGCGCCATGCCGGCGCCCGCGTGGAACTCGCCGACGGAATCTATTTCTTGTCCGACACCCTGCCCGTGCCAGGCGGCCTGACGCTCACCGCCGCGCCCGGTGCGCGGCCGGTGCTCAGCGGCGGCCAACGCCTGACCGGCTGGCGGGTGGAAAACGGGCGCTGGACGTTGCCGGTGGATTTTTCGTTCACGCAATTCTTCGTCAATGGCGAGCGCCGCCCGCGGGCGCGCCTGCCGAAGACCGGGTTCTACGAGTTCGAATCGCTGCCGGATGGCCGGACGACCGAGTGGTACAAGGGCGCGACGTGCGCCGTGTACGCGCCCGGCGACTGCGCCAACTGGCAGCATCTTGCCGATGTGCGCCTCGTGGCGTTGCAGATGTGGTTCGAGATCCATTTGCGGCTCGCTGCGGTGGACGAGGCGACGCGGACGCTGACGTTTGTGACGCGGGCGTTCCACAATCTGCACGACGAGACCGGTCGGAATGCGCGGTACTACGTCGAGAACGTGCTCGAAGCGTTGACCGAGCCGGGCGAGTGGTGTTTGAGCGGCGGAATGCTGCACTACATCCCGCGCCCCGGTGAGACGCCGGAGAATACGGAAATCATTGCCCCGCGCCTGGCAACGCTGGCGCGGCTGGAAGATTGCCGGGAGGTGCGGCTGGAGGGATTGGAGTTTCGGCACGCCGACTGGGAGTTGCCGGCCGCGAATACCGGCGCCGTCCAGGCGGCGTTCAATGTGCCGGGCGCGATCCAGTTGCGCCGGGCGACCGCCTGCGTCATTCAAGGCTGCACCGTCGCGCAAGTGGCCGGGTACGGCATCGAAGTGCAACTCGGCTCGACGGGCAACCGGATTCTCGATTGCGAGTTGCACGATCTCGGCGCGGGCGGGGTAAAGATCAATCACGAGCGGGCAGTTGAATCCCGTGAGACGGGGGACAAGGCGTTTGCCGGGCTGGACGCGGTTGCGTTGGGTTGGGCCTCGGAGGGCGACGCTCCGTCGTCGCTCGAACCCTCCCGCACCGAAATCGCCCGCTGCCGGATTCAAGAGGGCGGAAAGATTTTTCACAGCGCCGTCGGCGTGTGGATCGGCGACAGCGGATTCAACCACGTTCATCACAACGAAATTTTTGACCTCTACTACACCGGCATCTCCTGCGGTTGGAGTTGGAACTACGCGCCGACCCGCTGCATTGGCAACGTGATCGAGTACAACCACGTGTACCACATCGGCCGCAAGTTTCTCAGCGACATGGGCGCGATTTACCTGCTGGGCTGCCAGCCGGGCGGCGTGGTGCGCGGCAATCATGTCCACGACGTGTCGTGTTACGGCTACGGCGGCAGCGGCATTTATCCCGACCAGGGCAGTTCGTTCCTGACCATCGAGGACAACGTCGTTCACCACACGCAAACCGACGCGCTCTCGATTCATTACGGTCAGGGGCTGACCGTGCGGAACAACATCCTCGCCCTGACCGGCTCCGGCCTGATCGCGCGCGGTCGCGAGGAGTGCGTGCTGCTGGGGGTCTTCGAGCGCAACATCCTCTACGGCGCGACACCCAAAATGCTCGGCTACAACTGGAATCGGCTCGCCACGGTGATCTTCCGCGAGAACACGTATTGGGTGGCCGACGGCGCGCCCCCGGATTTCTTCGGGATGACGTTTGCCGAGTGGATGCAACAAGGCCACGACATCGGCAGCGTGGTGGCCGATCCCGGTTTTCCCGATCCTGCCGCCGGCAACTTTCGCAAGGACGATGTGCGAACGGCGTCTCCGCCGCGACCGGCCGCCATCCTCGAACCGCGGCTGGAACTGGGCGCGCCAAGCTTTCCGACCGCCGCCGACGGCGACCGCCTCACTACGTTTCCGGCGACCCTCTTTGTCACCGCCGGTGAACCGCAACGATTGTCGCTGACACTGACGAATCACGGACCCGCCCGCGCCTGCGGTCGCGGCGAGTTCACAGTCGCGCAACCGGGCGTGACGCTGACCGGCGAGCCGACGTTCGACTTCGACCTCGCGCCCGGCGCGCGCGCCGTGTTCGCCATCCACGCGGCGCTGCCGGCAACGGTGGGCGAGGCGTTGATTCTGGTGCGCACGCCGGGCGGTGAGTTTCCCACCGTCGGCCTCTGTCTGACGGTCCGGCAGGAGTTCCGCATCGCGCGCCTGGCCGCCATACCGGATGTGAATCGTGTCGCGGCGACGCTGGCCAGCCAACCCGCGCGGGAGTTCCGAGTGCGCGGCCTCGTGCTGGGCAACCTGCGGATGGCCATCGCGGGCGACCGGCTGGCGCTGGCGCTCGAGATTCGGGAGACAAAGATTCAACCAAACCCGGCGATGCCGTGGGCGGGTTCGGGGATTGAACTGTTTTTTGACTCACCGGCATCGCCCCTGAAGGCGGCGCAGTATTTCATCTGGCCCGGCGGCACGGCGCGAATGGATCACCCCACGATGAAAGTCGTCGCGGAAACCGGCATCGCCGTCGCCCATCAACCCACGGCGGACGGCTACACGCTGATGGCGCTGGTGCCGTGGAGTTATGTGGGCGCAGCGGCCGACGCCACGGAGTTCCGGTGCGAGTTGCATCTCAACACCACCCCGCCCGGCGCGCGGAATCAACTCCAGGCGAAATTGTTCAACGCCAGCTTCAGTTGGATGGGCATGGACGGCTGGGGGGCGATCCAGGTGGCGGAATGAGCTCCGCGCTATTTCTTTTCGCGAACAACCGCCGCGGGTTTGGCCCCGGTGACGTAGCTGGTGAACACGTAAGAGCGAACTTCCCGCAGGTCGTTCTTCAACTCGCGGATTTCCCCATCCACCTTGTCGAAGCGATGCCCGAATAGGTCGCGCTCCGCCAAGTCTCGCGCGGGAACGATGCGCCCTTGTAAACGCCACGCGAACGCAAGTTGTTGCCGGACATGGGATGGTTGGGCTACCCTGCTTGCGACCGATGGATTTCTCGCGAAGCAAAACGGAACATCTTGCGGAACATCTGCGCGCGGCGATTGCGCGAGGGGAACTGGCTGACCCGCTGCCCACTCTCCGCCAGTGGAGCGAGCGGCTTGAGGTTTCCTCGCGCACGCTGCAGGCGGCTCTGAGAATTCTGAAGCGGGAAGGTTGGATTGGCTCCCGGCCATGAAAGGGATTTCATCTTTCGCACAAGCCGCTGGAGCACCGCCGCCTGCAACAGCCTCCCGTGGTGCGATGGATTTACAATGGTCAACATCATAAACACTCGCCGCTCGAGGCAGAAACTCTCGCAGCGATCAGCCAGAAATTGGCCGCGCATCACATCGGATTCAGTGTGGAATGGCTGAACGCTTCTCGCATCCAGGCCGTCCACCAGGCGGGACAGCGTCCCCATGAAATGCTCGGGTTCAACGCTCTTCCCCTCAAGTACCAAAAGCTGTTTTCAGATTTCCAAAACGTATTGCTCAATGGCTTGCCAACCCGTGGAATCCGATTGCCTTACATTTCCGTGGATCTCTTCGCGGCGGTTCGTCCGTAAACACGGTCGTCACTCGCCCTGAGCTGGCGTCGAAAAACACAATCCCTGCTCGCTTCAAGGTCGTGAGACAAGTCTGAGCAACCGATGGGCAACTCAGTGGAGCTAACCAGCCACAGGGGAGGAATCGGTCGCTGGAGAAAACTGGAGGATTCGCTTGCTTCACCGAACGGGGTGGTGGTCGAGTGCGGTAGCGAACATCGCCATGATGTTTTCCGGTGCCGTTCCCGCCCGGATCGCGTGGGACGGACCGAGGATGTTTGGAAGAGCTCTCACAACGTACGTAGGGTGTGCCTTCGTTAATCTCGCGGCGCTGATCCACTCGATCCTCGCGCCACGAGGCTGGGCGACAAGACTTGTCGCTGGCGGGCCAAGGGGCGACCTTCCAGCACATCAATCAACGCAAGCACTGCCAGCCGGCCAAGCTCGGCCACGGGCACGTGGACGGTAGTCAGCGACGGCTCGGCGTACTCGGCAAACCCGGCATCACCGTAGCCCACCACCGAAATATCCTCCGGCACTCGTCGCCCGGCACGCGTCAACACGCCCAGGGCGGTCAGGGCCAGGATATCGTCGCCGAACAGTATGCCTGTCGGGCGAGTGTCGAGTCGAAGGAGGTCTTCAATCACGGCCACCGTCTGGGCACGGTCAAAATAGTCTCCCTCCAGGATCGTCAGCTTGCCATCTCCTTGCTGCTGCGCGGCCTCGCGAACCCCTTCCAGGAATACGACGTCTTGATACCGACTCCTCGGGTCCGGCGGATTCATGCCCACCCGTGTCACTAGCGCGATCCGTTGATGGCCGAGCGCGAACAAGTGTTCGGCAGCGAGTTTCCCGCCAAGGTGGTGGTCGGTCGCCACGGCCGGCACCCCGAGGGATTCCACGTCGAACGTGCTCTCAATCACCACCAAGGGACATTGCTCGTTTCGCAGAACGCGGACATCTTGTGTCAGCATATCTGACTTGTTAATGAGCAGGCCGTCCACTCGACCCGAGCGAACAAGATCCAGCAGAAGCGAAGCCGTGGCCGGCGTTCCTTTGGCGGGAACTTCGTAACTCATTACGTAATAGCCAGCGGCTTGGGCGGTCTCTCGGCAGGCGTCGAAGATCATATCGAGGAAGCTATGGCCTCCCCGCCCGATCTTTGCGGCCACCACGGCGATGTGTTTGGTGCGACGGCCGTCCACCGCGGAGGCGAGCGCGTGCGGGGTGTAACTCGTCTCACGGACAACGCGCAGGATGCGCTCCCGCGTTGCGGGACTAACCCGCGTTTTCGGGTTGCCCTGCAACACGTGGGTGATCGTCGTGGGCGAAACCCCGGCAAGCCGCGCCACGTCCCGGCGGCTGGCTCGTCGCAGGAGAAGCGTGTCGTTTTGCACGGCTTTGCTGCGTGGTATCATGGTCAGTTGTTGCCCAAGATTCCCAATAACAATGCGTGTTTCTACGTGAAAGGGATTGAGAAATCAAGCGAATTATAGCTTGACAACGCGGGTTGTCTTACCACAGAATGCGACAAAGTCAAAGACCAAGTATGTCGAACAACGTCAGGTCTGCTTCGCGAGGAGCGCCGCAATGCTTTGCGGGTGTTCCGATCCGAAGTTTCGATCCCAGTTCGGGAGAGCAATCCATGAAAACTGAAACCAACCATCCAGTTGAACTTCTGCGCGCGTGCGTCCCGTCAATCCTGCTCGCCGTGTTCGTGGCGTGCTGGCTCGGCGGGACAGACGCCTTTGCGGCCACCAATTACTGGATCTCCATTGATGGCGAGTTCACCACTTCGGCAAACTGGTCTCCTGCAACTACACCGGGCGGAGGCGACATGGCAAGGTTCAGCGGGGCTTGTTGCGGCCATCCCTACATCGGAGACACAAGCAACTACATCACCTTCGCCCAATCCGTCACCAACAGTGCCGTGCAGTTGAATAGCAACCTCATCACCTTGGACTTGCAGGGGAACACCTACTACGTGACCAACTTCGCGGTGGGGGCTGAAGGCTTCTGGAATATCTCTCCGCCGCGCACGGTGCCAGTGATTACCATCACCAACGGAACAGTGGAAATTCAAAGATCGTTCGCGATCGGCGCCGGGGCCACCTCAACGGTCAGTGTCGTCAATGGGGGAAAGTTGAGATTTCTAACTCCCGTGAACGACGAGGCCAACATCGGGAACGGGTATCTTGGGACGCTGAACATCCTGAACGGTGGCCAGGTCGAGCAGGTCAATGCCGTGCGAATGTTTGTTAGCTATTTGGGTTTGGGCGGGGTCAACATCTCGGGACAGGGGTCCGTCTTCAGCAACAGGTATGTGTATTTCGCCTATGATCATCCCGCAGGCGTGCTGAATGTTCTCAATGGCGGCCAGTTCATCAACACGGGTCCGTCGCTGATCAATGATTACGGCGGCCTGATGACGGTCAGTGGGGCCGGTTCCCTGCTCAAACAGACAGGCAGCAGTTCGACCTTTGCTTTGGGAAATTACAACAACAACCCCGGCGGTCGCCTGCTCGTCCAGAGCAATGCCAACGTCGTCACCGAAGGCCAGTTGATAGCAGGTGGTGGCGCCAATACCTCGAGCCGCATCACCGTGGACAACGCCACCGTGACGAATCTCAGTGCCATCTGGATCGGCGGCGAGGGCCACGGCACGATGGTCGTCACCAATGGCGGACGCGTGTATTCGCAATTCGGCTACTACTTCTTGAACAGCGGTGGCAGCGACATCGCCCGGGGCGTGAACTCGACCAGCACGGTCACGGTCGTGGGCGCGGGCTCGCGGTGGGACAATACGTACAACGTCACCGTGGGCGGGTCTGGCTATTACGATTACACCGCCGATCCCTGGAACGGCTTTGGGAACGGCGGCGTGGGAAGGCTCACGGTCAGCACCGGCGCTGTGGTAACCGCCGGCCGCGACATCCGGGTGGGCAGCCGGGGCACGGTGGACCTCGACGGCGGCACGATTTCCGCGAAGAACTTGACGCTCCGACTCGCTGGCGGGCAGCTCATCGGCACCGGCACCATCAATGCCAACGTCACGAACAACGGCACGTTGTCGCCGGGTCACTCCGTCGGCACGATCACGATCACCAGCAACCTGACCCTGACCTCGACTTCCGTGGCGACCTTCGAGTTCGACAGCGCCTCGTCGTACGACCAGGTGATCGTCGGCCAGAACTTCGCGGCGGGTGGGACGTTGAACCTGCAGTTTAACTACGCGGCCGATACCAACAACTACACCTTCTTCAAGATTTTTGACGTGGATGCCGGAACCGGCGGCGGGTCATTCTCCCAGATCAACTGGTCGGGCACGCTCCCGCAGGGCGGCTATTATACCACGTTCATCGGCAACGATTTCTTCGTGGTTGCCGTCCCTGAACCGGCCACTGCCTGCCTGGCGTTGGCGGCTGCTGTGATTCTGCTCAGGCGATCCAGAAACCGGGCGTGAAGCAGATTAGACAGCGACGTCTTGCCGCCTTTACGTTGATCGAACTGCTGGTCGTCGTGGCGATCATCGCCATCCTGGCCGCGTTGCTGTTGCCCGCGCTCAAGCAGGCCAAGGAAAAGGCCAGGACCGTGCAGTGCGTGAGTCAGGTCAAACAAATCGCCCTGGCCGTGCAGATGTACTGCGACGACTACGAGGATCGCTTCCCGACCTATTGCGAGTTTGATCCCAGCATCAGCGCCAGCCTGTACTGGCCGCGCGTCAACACGGTGACCAGCAATTTCCGGGACACGTACCTCAAAAGCTGGCAAATCTTCCAATGCCCAAGCAGCCCGCCGAACAACGGGTTCTATCAAACCTCCTACTGCCTGAGCCAGTACGTGACCGATTGGCAGCGGGTGCGCTACGGCTGCCTTAACAGCACCAGCAACAGCAGCGGCTGCGACAACGGCCCGGGCAAACGCGCCGACATCACGCTGCCCTCGCGGGCGGCGCTGGTCGGACATTCGCCCAATCCCAACTGGTATCATGCCGATGCCTTCTGGTGGTCCGATCCTCCCTCCTCGCGTCCCAAGCCGCACCTGAACGGCGTCGTCATCGGGTTCATGGATGGGCACACCGAGTGGATGTCGAAGGCGGATTTGGACCGTCGGGACGATCTTCTGAGCACAGGCGGCGGCAGTTGTGGGCTGAACTCGATGGAAGTCCGCAATTTCTGGTTCGGAATCCCGTAGCATCATCCTCGCGTTGCTCGCTCGCCAGATCTGGAAAGGAATCATCGTGAAATCATTCAAGGCGATTGTGTTTCTTGCAGCGGTGGGTTGGTTCGCCGCATCGGCGTATGCTCAGAACCAAATGTTCAAGTTCGACTTCGGCTGGAAGGAACTCGAGCCGCCAAAGGGATTCTTGAAAGCCACCAAGGACAGCTTTTACACGAAGGAGACCGGCTGGGGTTTCGCCACGAACTGTTATTGGGGCGGAAGCTACAGCGGCCGCTTTCCGAACGCGCCTGATGCCCGCCACAAGCACCTCGACGAAATCGCCCGCGACGGCGTTTGGTTGAGCGGCACGTTCAAGGTGGACGTGCCCAACGGCGATTATCTGGTCTGGTATCTCGAAGGCGACCTCGGCACGTACGCGCTCGGGCCGATCTGGGATCACCTCGCGTACAGCCTGACCATCGCCGGCAAGGAGTTGCACAAGCCGATCCCGTGGGACAAGGAAGTGTTCCGCAAGGAATTCTATCGCGGCGTCAACGACGACTACCGCCGCGGCGAAGACGTATTCGAGCGATTCGTCGCGCCGCTGATGGACGACAACACGGTGGCAGTTACCGTCACCAACGGCCAGCTCTCCGTGGTCGGCGGTGGAGCGAACCTGTGCGGCCTCGTGGTGTATCCCGCTTCAATGAAGGCGGATTTCGACGTCGGGGTGGCCGCCATTCGCAAGCATCGCCGCGATTATTTCTACAACGTGGTCAAGGTAGCTGAGCCGAAGTTCGACGGCACGCCCGCTCCGATCAGCGAACAAGACAAGAAACGCGGCTACCAAATCTGGCCGCGCCACAAGATGCGCGAGGTCGGCCCGAACACCGAGCCCGAGGCCGACGAACTTGGCGACGCGTTGAAAGCCTACGCCGCGCAGGACCAGACCGAGACGGTCACGTTCGCCGTGCGCCCGCTGGCGGATTTGAAGGGCGCGAAAGTCACCGTGACCGACCTCGTCTCGCCCGATGGCGGGAAGATTCCCAGAGACGGCATCGCCGTGCGCATCCTCTATTATCGCGTATCGAACAGCGGCCCGGTGATCCGCTCGCACCTGGCCGCGTTCTCGACCGCCGATCTGCCGAAGGAAATCACGAAGCAGTTCTGGCTGACGTTCACCGTGCCCGCCGGCGCGAAGCCGGGCATCTACACCGGCAAGGTCACGTTCGCCGCCGAGGGGCGTCCGGCCACGGACCTGACCGTGAAGGTCAAGGTGCTCGGGTTCGCGTTGCGGAACATCTACCAGGACGCCAGCTTCGTGTTGCAGGACACGGGGCCGGGTCTTCACCTGATCCAGATGGTAGATCGTTTCCCCGGCGAATACCTCGCAGGGATGAAGCAAGCCTATCAATTG
>CAZOTB010000040.1:37137-43417 GCA_964582645.1 uncultured Verrucomicrobiota bacterium
CGGCCTGCTGCCCCAGATCGCCGACGTGATGGCGCGCACGGTGGATTGCGGGACGCCGACGCAGCGAGTCGTGTTCGCCGAAGCCGCGTTGAAATCGTTCGCCGAGGAGGTCGAGGCGTACAAAACCGTCTTCCCGGGCACGCCGTTGGTGGTCGCCCTGCACCGCACGTTCAGCGGGTACTGGACTCCCATGAACCGCGGCCCCAACACCTGGCCGCTTTCGCAGCAGCCCGACCACCACTGGGCTGCTTTGAAGGAGTACCTCGAAGGCTACGTGAAACTCCGCAACCAGCACCCCGACTGGCCGGAGTTCTATTATGTGATCGGCGCGGAGATGTCCAACGGCGGCGAAGACCACGTGTTGTTCGGCAAGAAGTGCATTGAGGTCGGCAAGAGCATTGCCGGCCTCAAGATCATCACCTGTCCCAACGGCGTGTTCGAGGCGCGCACCTACGCGCCGCTCGTGGACGTGATCGCGCCGAACTACGCCGTGCCGATGACCGACCCCGCGTTTAAGAACATCCCGAACGACAAGACGCGGCTCTGGATTTACCAGGCGTTCAATCGCTTCAGCTATGGCTTCTACGCGGCGAAGGTGAAGGCGACGGGCAGCTTCAAGGAGTGGTACACCAGCGTCATCCAGCGCCCGTTCAACGATTTCGACGGGTCGGACCTGCACGGCGGCGTGGTGTTGCCCGGCCCGGACGGCCCGGTGGCCACGCCGCTGTTCGAGGAGTTCGGCTGGGGCGCAACCGACTTTCGCTACCTCAAGACGCTCGAGGAATTCATCGCGAAAGCCAAGGCGAGCGGCAGGCCCAAGGCCGTCGAAGTCGCGAAGGACGCCGAGCAATTCCTGGCGAAGCTGCTCGACGAGATCAACCCCGACCTCGACTACTACCTGAACCAGGCCGGCTGGTGGGATTACTCCGTCTATGACACCTATCGCTGGCAGGTCGCGGAGAAGATTCTGAAGATTCGGGAGAGCCTGTAGAATGCACGGGGCGATCGTAGTGAGCCACGTCAGTGGCGTCCGGGCGCGTCCCCCTCTCACGGCACTGACGTGCCCCTCTATAGGCCAGAGAATCGTAGCGCAGCTTTCCAACCTGCTGTATCGCCGACTTCCAGTCGGCAGGGCGTTGCGAGTGCGCGGTGGCAGCGGATTGGAAATCCGCGATACAGCAGACTGGAAGTCTGCGCAACACCGCCGAGCCGGACGTCCAGCGGAAGGTCTATGGCGAGCAAGCGCGCCCCGAAGGGCGTGGGAACTTACTGCATCTTTCTGCTTGTTCTTTGCCCTGGCTGGCCATTCCACCGCCGAGCCTTGGATGGTGAAGGCGGACTCGTTTCGATTGCCCATAACCGCCCACGCGGGCGCGTATCGACGTGCGGACGATCTGATTCTGACGCCTCTGGCCAGCAGCAATCTCACCGCGAAAACCGGCACGCAGAGTTTCCTCGAGGTCAGCTCGCTCAAGCTGTTCGAGTTGAAAAAAGGCGGCGCTGGTGCAGTTCCGTGCGACTACGCCGATGGCAGGCTGATCTTTCGCCTCGCTGGAAAAACCGAGCCGCTCACCCACCGCAAGCTTCACCTCTATTATAATATGGTCGCCGTCCAGCCCAAGGCCGCCGAGCGGCGCGGGGCGGTGCTGACCTCGGATGAACCGTTGCCCGGTCAGAACCTCGTCGCGAACTGGTCGTTCGAGGAGCCGGTCAAGGACGCGACCGGTGCGGTCCTGAGCGATGCCGAGATTGACAAGCTCCAGCACACCAATCTCGTGCCCGATCCCGGCTTCGAGAAAGGCGACTGGGACCTGCCCACCAACGCCGCGCCACTGAAGGTCGCCCTCGAAAGAGGCGCGGGCCGGGATGGAGGCATGGGGCTGGTCATCGAGGCAAAGGCCGCAACTCCCAGCGGCAGTTTCGTGATTTCTTCGAAACGATTCCCCGTGAAACCCAAGGCGATTTATCAGCCGCGCGTATGGCAATGGCTCGACAAGCAGCCGCCCACCGGATCGGCAAACCCATTTCTGTTCTTTCTCGATGAAACTGGCAAACCACTCCCGGTTCAGGTGCAGGCCTATTGCTCCGACAAGCCCGATGGCAATTGGCATCAGGCAACCTACCTGGGAACTGCGCCCGACAACGCCTGCTTCGGCGTGATTCAGATTCACTTTGGAAAGTTGACCGATACCCGCTGCGTCTTCGATGATTTCGAGGTTTACGAACGTGTGAACCCGCCCAGTTGGTTGGCCGGTTATCATTCCGCCGATCCTGGAATGGAGGTCCAACTTGCCAGCGGCGACGCGGCGGACGGCAACCGCGCCATCCGACTCCGTACCTCGCAACTCGGCGGCCGCTGCACGGCGAGCGCAGTCAGCAAGCGATTCCCGATCAGGCCCAACACGACCTACGCGGGCGGATGCAGCGCCAAGGTGATCGAGGCGGCGGCGACGGCGTTCTCTTTCGCCGCATTCGACAAGGACGGCAAGCCGGCGATGGACACGTGGAACGTCTTCTCGGGCGGCGCGGGCGGCGTAATCGGGAAATGGGAGACGACGCGCAGCGCGGGCCGCACCAAGCCCAACGCCGTCTGGGGCGAGATGCTTGTCAGCGTCGGTTGGGGCAAGGGCGAGGCGTTGTTCGACAACATCTTCCTGCGCGAAACGCCCACGGGCGACGCGGTGAAGATCACTTTCGGGCGGGTGCAGAAGAAACCGTGGTTTGTCTGGTGAAACTGTGGGAAGACGTGGCATGACACCTACCGCTGGCAGGTCGCGGAGAAGATTCTGAAGATCCAGGGAGGAATGTGAGACTCAGATGAAACGTCGCCCCAAAAGAAAAACACGCAGGGAACTCCGCATCGGAATCGTCGGAACCGGCAGCCGAGGGATTCATCTGGCTTCCCTGGCGCACAAGCCGGACGAGGGCAGCCGGGTCGTTGCGGGCTGCAATGTTAATCCCGATGCGCTGAAGACATTTCGCAAACGGTTCGGGCCTGACACGACGGTCACCAAGGACTACCGGAGACTTGTCGCTCGACCGGACATTGACGCCGTGTTTGTGACCAGCGTGGACTTTCTGCGCGAGGAACACGCGCTGGCGGCTCTCCACGCGGAAAAGTCCGTGTACCTCGAGAAACCGATGGCGATCACCCTCGAAGGCTGCGACCGCATTCTGCGCGCGGCGCACGACAACAAAGTCCGATTGTTCGTCGGCCACAACATGCGGCATGCCCCGGTGATCCTGAAGATGAAGGAGCTCATCGGCAAAGGAGCGATCGACGAGGTCAAGGCGGGTTGGTGCCAGCCTTTCGTGTGTTATGGGGGCGACGCCTACTTCATGGACTGGCACGCCGAGCGATCCAAGGCCACCAGTCTGCTGCTCCAGAAAGGCGCGCACGACATGGACGTTCTTCACTGGCTGTGCGGCGGGCATTCGCGGCGCGTCAACCCGATGGGCGGCCTGACGGTGTCCCATCGGGTCAAGGACCGCCACGATCCGTCCGAACGCGGCGATCCCAGTTGGCAGTTGGAGAACTGGCCGCCGCTGTCGCAAACCGGGCTGAACCCGCTCGCAAACGTCGAGGACCTGAGCAGGATGCTCATGGAACTCGACAACGGCGTCTTCTGCTCGTACCAGCAGCCTTCTCTCGAAAGGTTCGGCTGGGGCGAAACAGATCACAAAAAACGCCGAGACGGAAAGGTAACCATGCGTTCGATCACAACACAGGTATTGATCTTCGTCGGTCTGGCCCACACTTGCGCCGCCGGCGATTTCATCCAGAACACCAAATCCCTCCCCGACGTTGTCGCCGACTACGGCGTCGTGCGCTCGCGGACGGCCTTCGCCATGCCTGCCGCCGCACCGTTGACCGTGGACGGCAAACTCGACGAGGACCTCTACAAGGCAAAGCCCAACTTCACCGAGTTCGCCTACCTCGGTTCGCCGGACAAGCCCCGCCTCGCCGACGGTCAGACCCACGGCTGGACCGCGTTCGACGTTAACAACCTCTATCTCGGCTTCCGTTGCTTCGAGAACGTCCTCAACAAGCTGCGCACGACCGTCACCAACATTGACAACGCAGCGGTCTGGGAGGACGACGAGGTCGAAATCTTCCTCGATCCCGATCAGAGCGGTACGCGGTACTATCAGTTCCTGATCAACGCCAACGGCGTCATGTGCGATGCCCGCCTCGTCGGCAATTACGGCACCGCGTCGGGCTCGGCCGCGCTGGGATACCTGTACAACTTCGACAAAACCTGGAACAGCGGCGCAAAGGTCGCCAGCGGAAGCGAGTTGAATGCGTGGACGCTTGAGGTCGCGATCCCGTGGAAGGCGTTCGGGCTGACGCGCGTCGTGCCCGGCTACTCCTGCGCGTTCAACCTCACCCGCCACCGCACCCCCGCCGAGGAAAACGCCAGTTGGTCGCGGCTCGACGGCATCGGCGGCAACCACAACCCGCGCCGGTTCGGCCTGCTCGTCTGCGGCAACGGCGCGCCGTACGTCTCCATCATCGAGCCGCCCGATTTCTGCGTCGGCCTCGATGCCGTGAAGCTCACGATCCAGAACCCGACCGCCGCCGAGGCGCGCATCGCCGGCAAACGGACTGCCGGCGGCGGCGCTCTGCCGGACGGACAGGCCGCTGTGTCGGTGCCTCCGGGCAAGGAAGGCGCGCTCAAGCTCGCCTACACCGTTGCCGCGCCAGGCAAGCCGGTCACGGTCTCGGTCGAGGTCCAAAACGGCAACAACCTTTTCTTCGCCGCGCAGTACGAGGGCGTCGTGCCCCAGCCGTTGCGCCTCACTCTCCCGCGCAAGGACTTGCTCAGCTCGAAGAAAACCGAGAAGGCTTTGGCTGAAGCCGCACTTTCGAAGGAAGCGATGGCCGCCTATGCGCTGCAGTT
Organism: uncultured Verrucomicrobiota bacterium; assembly: GCA_964582645.1. Classification (GTDB taxonomy): domain Bacteria; phylum Verrucomicrobiota; class Verrucomicrobiia; order Palsa-1439; family CAZOTB01; genus CAZOTB01. The sequence goes on from CAZOTB010000040.1 coordinate 42,039, forward strand.
GGACTTGTTGAACGCCGACGGCAAAACGATCCGCAGTCAGCAACTCAAGCCGATCCCATCGCGTTTCCTCGAAATCAACTTTGATGTCGCGGGCCTGGGTGTGGGCAACTACAAGATGCGCGGCACGATCCTCGGTGCTGACGGCAAACCGCTCGCCTCGGTGGACGCCCCGATGAACGTCATCACCGACCCGTACGATTTCTAGCCCGGATAATCCACAGACTTTCGATGAACGGGAACACTGATTTCATTAACACCCCACTTCAGTGGGGTGTATTGGGCGTTAGAAAGCACCGAACCGTTTCAACGGTTTTGACGCCGCGTGTCAAACCGTTGAAACGGTTTGATCTCACTTCACGTACAAGCACCCCACGAAAGTGGGGTGTTAATCAAACACGGCTCGGAATTCGTGGGACGGTTGTGAAATTTGCAGGCTCGAGAGTGCCCATGAAACTCGCGCCGCACAAAGGATCGTTTGTAGCGTTCGGAGTACCGACTTTAGTCGGAATTGGTGGGGCGGCCCATGAACGAAGCCGACTAAAGTCGGTACTCCGAACGCGCCGATTGCAGCGATAAATTACCATGCACCCATCCCGGCCATTCCTCTTCCTCGACCAATCCGAGCGGGATCGAATCCGCCGTCGCATTCGCGAGTGCGACTGGGCGCGGCAGACCTGGGCGGAGATCCGCAAGGAAGCGGCGGCGTTTCTCGAAAGGCCGATCCGATGCCCGGCCATCGCACGCTGCGCCATCCTCGAATACACCTGCGAGCAACGTCATCCTCTCACGCCTGACCCGGACCGCCCGGGCGTCCATCTCTGTCGTCAATGCGGCAAGAAGTATCGCGGCGAACGCTACGAGCGCGGCTACGCGAACCACTGCCATCACGAACTGGCTCAGGCCGCGCAGGACTCGGCCCTGGTCGGCGTGATCGAACAAGACCAGCGATTCCTCCAGAAGGCGCGCGAGATTCTTCTCGCCTACGCCGCCGCGTTCCCCGCCTACCCGCGCCAGCCCGGCTCGCCGATTCTCTCCGTGGGCAGATCGGAAGAAGCGATGATCTTTCTGCCGATGTCGTTCGCGTACGATCTGCTGGCGGGCGCGTCCGTTTTGTCCGGGAAGGATACTCAAACAATCGAACGCAACCTTCTTCGTCCGGGAATGGAGGACCTGTTGCTCGGCACCGGCGAGGCGGGCACGGCGTTGTCCAACCACGCCCAATGGGCGCTCGCCGGTGCCGCCATCGTCGCGTTGAGTTTGCAGGATGACGACGCGTTTCATAGAGCGCGCAGGAATCCGTCGGGTTTCATCGCGGGGTTCACACACGGGTTGTGCGACGACGCGCACTGGTGGGAAGGCAGCATCGGCTATCACTTTCA
>CAZOTB010000041.1:0-43177 GCA_964582645.1 uncultured Verrucomicrobiota bacterium
GCTCAACGCCCGCACCGCACTCGCCGACCCTGCATTACGCAGCGCGCTGGTTGAAAATGGCAAACTCATGCGGCAGCACATTTGGAACCTGCCGATCCGCAAGGGCACCACGCCGCTCCGCGTCGTGCCGGGCATCGGTGAATGTCACGTGGTCAGGCCGGCGCCCATCCGTGTAGCTGTCATCGCTGCGGAATGTGGCGACTTCAAAACGCACGTCGTCCACCAGCACCAGGACCACGCCAAACGCAGCCCCCACCGGTACCGTGTGCGGAAAGAGTTGCTGAATGATCTCCGGCCGCGCGCTGGTGGCGACATCGTAGTCCTTGGGTTCGACGCCTCGCAGTTCATCGCGCACGCATCCGCCGACAAAGTATGCCTCGTGCCCTGCCTGGCGGAGGGTTCGCACGATGTGCGTGGCGTTCTCGCGGAGTCTGCTCACGCGCGCACTGTAAACGGCGGGTGCGGCGAAAACAAGCAGGCGCGCCCGGGCCAAAACGGGCTGCATTTTTGTTGTTGAGCCGCAATCACGGGCGAGGGTATAAGACCGCCTGCACGGAATTTAATCCATCAACTCTAACCATAGGAGAAATGTCATGAACAAATTGGTTCCGTTAATCAGTTCCGGTGTCGCCGGGCCGCTCGGCGTGTTGCATCTGCCGCGGTTCTGGCAGAAGTGCGTCCTCGCCGCCAAGGGAATGCTCGCAGACGGGTACCCCGATTGCGGAAAGGGCTATGATCAGATGACGCTCGATGCGCTCGGCCTCAACAAGGACGAGACGCTTGCCTACCTGCGTAAAGAGCTCCCCAGCTACACGCAGTTCGAGAAGTGGGTGCTGCAGAAGAAGGGCGGCAAGCTGGATAAAGCCGCGATCGAGAAGCACAACGCCGCTGTTCGTGGCTACAATCACGATGACGCTACGCGCAAGAGCATCCTCTCCGCCGTGGGGTTGCCGGACGATGGCAAGATCAAGGACGCCGTCAACCTGAACAATCTCGACGACTGGGCGGAGTTCCACAAGCAGCTCAAGGCGTCGTAAGTTGCTGTTCTCGAGGGGCGCATCGCGAGGTGCGCCCCTTTTTTGTTTACGGTTTCGACTCCCGCACAAGCAATCCTTGAACCTCAGACCCATTCCCGGCAGCCCCTGCGCGTCTCCCCGTTGTACCTTGGAACGATGACCTTCGGCACGCTGGTCGGCGAGGCCGATGCCACGGCGATCATCCGCCGCGCGCTCGAACTCGGCATCAACTTCATTGTCACGGCCAACATCTGCGAACGCATCTCGCCTTTCCATTCGTGTCGCCGCAACAGCCGCGCTCACGAACCCTCGGACTGTCGCACTGCTCGGGGACAACTCCAAGCCCGACGCTCGAGCGCTATTGCCATCGCCCGGACAAGGAATGGTTGTTGACCGATTGCATCTCGTTTGTCGTGATGGAGGACGAGGAACTCACCGAAGCCCTGACCGGTGACCACCACTTCGAGCAGGCAGGATTCACGATTCTCCTGAAGGAATGACCCAATTCCGATCCACGTGATCGGCGCGATTCGTGGTTCGTCATTCAATCTCGTCCTCGTCGTGGGGGGTCAATTCTGCACTCTTGGCACGGAGAATCGGTATTCACTTGCTTCGTTGCGCGCGAACGGGGGCTGAACGGGTCTCAGGGCTTGCCGGCCACGAGCTCGGATCTGCGCGGTGCGGGCGGCTGGGCGGTCGGGCGCGGCGGAACAGGGCGTGGCGGCGCGGCGGGGGTAGAATCCAGTGTCTTACGGATGAGCTTGCAGAGTTCCTCGCCGGCGTAGGGTTTCTGGATGAACTGGACCTGTCCCTTCTTGACGGCATCCGCGAGAATGTCGCTGTCGTTGTAGCCGCTGGAGAAGATGAACTTGATCTCGGGCTTGATCGCCTTGACGGTGCTGAAGACCTTGCGGCCTCCCGCATTGGGCATGATCATGTCGGACACCACGATGTCAATTTCACACGGCCGATTCTTGAACAACTCGATCGCTTTCTCGCCATCCTCCGCCGTGATGACGAAGTACCCGTTCTCGCGCAGCACCTCGGCGGCAAATTCCCGGATCACTTCCTCGTCGTCCACGAGCAACACGCACTCCTTTCCCTTGGTGCTGACTTTCTCCTCTTTCTTCGTCGTCTCTGCGGCGGACTTCAAGCTGGCCTTCAAATAGAGATAGAACGTCGTGCCCTGGCCGGGCTGGCTGTGGAGGTCCACCATGCCACCGTGGTTCTTGACGATGCCGAACACCATCGCCAGTCCCAGCCCGGTGCCCTTGCCTGGCGCCTTGGTGGTGAAGAACGGTTCGAAGATGCGCTTCTGCGTGGCCTCATCCATGCCGGTGCCGGTATCGGCTACCGAGAGAACGACGTACGCGCCAACTTCGAGGTCGGGGGGCACGCCCTGCACCGTGCCCTTGGCTTTGACGAACAGGTTGCGGCTGCTGAGCCTGATGCGACCGCCGTTGGGCATGGCGTCGCGGGCGTTGAGGCAGAGGTTGAGGATCGCCTGTTCCATCTGCCCGGCATCGCACTCGACAGTCATCGGCTCCGGGGTGAGGTCTTTCTCGATGCGGTACTTCTTGTCGAAGCTGCTCTCGATGAGGCGGACCACGTTCTCGACGCAATCGTTGATGCGGGCGGCTTTGAGCTCGACGAAATCGCCGCGCACGAACGTCAGGAGCTGTCGTGTCAGTTGCGCCGCCCGGCGAATGGAGGATTCGATGGTGACAACGTAGCGCTGCAACGGCGAATCGGCAGGGATTTTGGGTTTGAGCAGCGAGATGTTGCCCAATACGCCGCCCAGGATGTTGTTGAAATCATGCGCGATGCCGCCCGCGAGCGTGCCGATGCTTTCCATGCGTTGGGCACGGGTGAGTTGCTTCTCTAGTTTCAGTCTTTCGGTGAGGTCCTCGTAGAGTCCCACGATGCTGTGCACTTTCTGGTCGGCCTCGAGGACCGGGAAGAACACGGCGCGGAAAGTCATCTGCTTGGGTGGGAGCTGCACGTGCTGGAGCAGCTTGGTGTCGTACGGGACCTCGCGCAGTTGGACGACGCGGCCCGCGAACACACCCTTGATCTTGTTCATCAGGCTGGCTTTCTGGAACACTTCGTCGCAGGCGAGGCTGTAGGTCTCGGGCAGGCGCGCGCCGAACAGTTTCTCGGCGGCCTTGTTGCAGGTGAGGAGCTTGCCTTCGTTGTCGAACGTGACAACGCCGAATGGGTTGAGCGCGGTGAAATTCTCGAAGACGGTTCGCTGCAACTCGAGGCGATCGTTGGCCGCGCGCAACCGTTGCACAACGAACAGCATCACCTCGCTGCCCAGGATCCCGAACAGCAGATACACACCGAGCTGCGCGACTGTTTCCCATGCCAGCGACGGCAGGTTTCGCGCAACAAAGCCGGGACGATGCTGGGCGACGTATTCCGTGAGGGCATACGCCATCCCCAGCATCCAAATGAGCCCGAAGTAGAGCAGCAAGCGCTGCCGTGATTTGCTGAAACGCCAAAACATGCCGTACCGAGTGGGTTCCTTTTAAGCAGCTTAGATGCCCGTGCGAGCGCCCGGAAGCGCTCGAAACCGACGCGTTGACAGGCAGTTAGCGCCGTTCTAGTCTGCCCCAATGCATTCCCCATCGAATCTGAAGCGCACGCCGCTGTGCGAGGAACATCAGCGCCTCAACGCGCGCATGGTCGAGTTCGGCGGCTGGCTGATGCCCGTGCAGTACACCAGCATCATCCAGGAACACAATGCCGTGCGAACCGGGTGCGGGCTGTTCGACATCTCGCACATGGGCGAGGTGCGTGTCTCGGGGCGGGACGCGACGGCGTTCCTCAATCACCTCCTGACCAACGACAGCTCGAAGCTCGCCGCGGGACAAGCGCAGTACTCGTTGATGTGCAACGAGCGCGGCGGTGTGATGGACGACCTCTACGTGTACCGCGTCACAAGCGATGTGTATCTGCTGGTCATCAACGCCTCGCACATCGAGAAGGACGTGCAATGGATGCAACGCCAAAGCGTCGGAAAGAGCGTGACCCTCGAAAACGTGAGTGACAGGACCAGCGGGCTGGCGTTGCAGGGTCCGCGGGCGGCGAGTGTGATGGACCAACTCATTCCGAACCTCTCGCGCGACCTTCCGCGCAATCACGTGGCAAAGCACTCGTTGCTCGGTCACGACACATTCGTCGCTCGTACGGGCTACACCGGCGAGGATGGATTCGAGCTCTTCCTGTTCAACGACGCAGCCGTCCCGGTCTGGCAGAAACTGCTCTCGCTCGGAGCGGTGCCGTGCGGGCTCGGTTCGCGCGATACCTTGCGACTCGAGATGTGTTATCCCTTGCATGGGAACGATCTGTCGGACGAGACTACCCCCATCGAGGCCGGGCTCGGGTTCTTTGTTGCGCTCGAGAAGCCCGCGTTCGTCGGCAAAGAAATCTTGCAGCGTCAGAACCAGGTTGGTACAGAAAAGCGGCTCGTCGCGTTCACGATGGACGACCGCGGAGCGATCCCGCGCCAGCATTATCCGATACTGCGCGGAGACCGGCAGGTGGGCGAGGTCACGAGCGGTTCGATGTCGCCGTCGCTGCAGATCGGCATCGGGATGGGCTACGTGAGGTCTGAGTGTGCCGGAACCGGTGGAAAGCTGGATGTGCAGATTCGGGGGAAACACTCGCCCGCGACGCAGGTAAAGAAGCCCTTTTACAAACGAAGAACACTACTCTGAAAGATGAAGACGCCGAATGATTTGAAGTACGCCGAGAGCCACGAGTGGGCCCGCATCGAGGGCGACGTGGTCACCGTCGGCATTACCGACCACGCCCAGCACGAACTGACGGACATCGTGTTCGTCGAACTGCCTCACGTCGGCGACAAGGTCACTCAAGGCAAAAGCTGCGCGGTGGTCGAGTCGGTGAAGGCCGCCAGCGACATTTATGCGCCGGTGAGCGGTGAAGTCATCGAAACCAACTCGGCACTCGAAGGCAACTCCGCGCTCGTCAACGACGACCCTTATGGGCAGGGCTGGTTTTTCAAGCTCAAGCTGGCGAACCCAGCGGAGTTGGCAAAGCTGAAGAGCGCCGCCGAGTACGCGAAACAGATTGGCGGCTGATCGTTATTGGTTAATGGTTATTGGTTATTCGTTTCGTTGGATCGAGCGCTTCCACCAAGAACCAACAACCAATACCCAATACCCAACCCATGGACTACATCCCCAACACCGACACCGAGCTCGACTCAATGGTGCGCGACATCGGGCTTTCGTCGTTCGACGAACTGATCGCTTCGGTCCCGCCATCGTTGCGCGTCCGCAAGCTGAATCTTCCGCGGCCGCTCTCCGAGTTGGAACTCCAACGCGAATTGAACGTGCTCGCCCGTCGCAATACTTCGCTCGATCAGACACTCAGCTTTCTCGGTGCCGGCGCGTACGAGCATTTCATTCCGAGCGCGATTGACCATCTCGTGATGCGCGGCGAATTCTACACCGCCTACACGCCGTACCAGGCCGAGGCGAGCCAAGGGACGTTGCAGGCGATTTACGAGTACCAGAGCATGATCTGTCGCCTGACCGCGATGGATGTCTCGAACGCGTCGCTGTACGACGGCGCGTCCGCACTCGCCGAAGCCGCCTTGCTCTGCCTCGGGACGAACCCGCGACGAAAGACCATCCTCGTCAGCAGCGCCGTTCATCCCGAGTACCGCCAGACGGTCCGCACCTACACCCAGGGCCTGCCGATCCAGCTCGTCGAGATTCCGCAATTGAACGGCGTCACCGATCTCGCTGCGCTGAAGGGAGCGCTCAACGCGGATGCGGCCGGCGTGATTCTGCAATCACCTAATTTTGTCGGCTGCATCGAAGACATGGCCGAGGCGGCACAACTCGCCCATGCGTCGGGTGCGTTGATCGTCGCCTGCGTCAACCCGATTTCCCTTGGCGTGCTTGCGCCGCCCGGCGAGTACGGCGCAGACATCGCGTGCGGCGAGGGGCAACCACTCGGCATCCCGGTATCGTACGGCGGTCCGTGGCTCGGCTTTCTCGCGACAACGAAGAAGATCGTCCACAAGATTTGCGGCCGGCTGGTCGGCAGGACGTGCGACTTGGACGGTCAGGAGGGCTTCGTTCTGACGCTCCAGGCCCGCGAGCAACACATCCGACGCGAGAAAGCGACCTCAAACATCTGCACCAACCAATCGCTCATGGCGCTGCGCGCGTGTGTGTTCCTCAGCCTCATGGGGAAAGCCGGCATGAAAGAACTCGCCGAGTTGAACCTGATCCGCGCGCATGAAGCCGCCGAGGCGATTGCGGGAGTCCCAGGTTTCCGACTCGCGCACACGGCCCCTTTCTTCAATGAATTCGTCGTAAGTTGTCCGCTTCCCGCCACCGAAGTCTGCCGACGACTGGAGGCCAAGGGCTTCTTTGCCGGTCTCCCCATCGGGGGCGACAAACTGCTCGTGTGTGTGACCGAAACCAAGTCGAGCGCCGATATTGAGTTGTTCTGTCAGGCGCTGAAAGGTTGCCGATGAGAGTACACGAGCCCATCATTTTCGAGCGGGGCGGTCCCGGGCTGCGTGGATACAATCTGCCCGCGACCGGCTCCCCGAAGCGCGCCAGCGATCTCCTCCCCGCAAAGCTGCTTCGCAAGACCGACGCCGAGTTGCCGGAGGTGGCGGAGATTGATGTCGTTCGCCATTTCACGCGTCTCTCCCAACTCAACTTCAGCGTGGACACGCATTTCTATCCCCTCGGCTCGTGCACGATGAAGTACAACCCGAAGGTCAACGACAAGCTCGCCGCGCTCCCCGGGTTCGCGAATATCCATCCGTCGCAACCCGCCTCGACCACGCAGGGCGCGATGCAGTTGCTGTTCGAACTGGAGCAGATGCTCTGCGAGATCGCCGGCATGGACGCGTTCACGCTGCAACCCGCCGCGGGCGCGCACGGTGAGATGACCGGCATGCTCATCATCCGGGCACACCACGTGGCGCAGGGTAAACTCCGACGCAAGGTGATCGTGCCCGATTCCTCGCACGGCACCAATCCCGCCAGCGCCCATTTGTGCGGATACGAAGTCGTCACCGTCCCGTCGGCGGCCAACGGCGAGGTGGACTTCGATGCGTTCGTGAAGGCGCTCGACGACGAGGTTGCCGCGGTGATGTTGACCAATCCGAGCACACACGGCCTGTTCGAATCGCGGATCGTCGAGGTCGCGCAGGCGGCGCACGCGAAAGGCGCTCTGCTCTATTACGACGGCGCGAACCTCAACGCCCTCTGCGGGCTCGCCCGTCCGGGCGACATGGGCTTCGACGTCGTCCACATCAACACGCACAAGACGTTCAGCACTCCCCACGGCGGCGGCGGTCCGGGCGCGGGGCCGGTGGGGGTGAAGAAAGCGCTGGAGCGTTATCTGCCAACTCCGCGCCTCCGCCAGAGCGGCGATCAGTTCGAGTGGAACTACGATCAACCACACTCGATCGGCCGCGTCCGCAGTTACTTCGGCAACTTCGGCGTCCTTGTCCGCGCCTACGCCTACATCCGCGCACACGGATCCGAAGGCTTGCAGCGCAACACCCGCGCCGCGATCATCAACGCCAACTACGTAAAGGAGAAGCTCAAGACGCATTACGACGTCGCGTTCGACCGACCGTGCATGCACGAATGTGTGCTCACCGCCGAGCGGCAGCTCAAGCACGTCGAGAAGGCCGCCTTGCAGGTCGCCAAGCGCATCCTCGATTTCGGTTTCCACGCGCCGACGGTCTATTTTCCGTTGAGCGTCCACGAATCCATCATGATCGAACCGACCGAAACGGAGAGCCGTCGCACGCTCGATCGGTTCATCGCCGCCATGAAGCAGGTCGCCGAGGAAATCGAGCGCGAGCCGCAGAAGGTTTCGCAAGCCCCCCACACGATGCCGATCCGCCGATTGGATGAGGTGCGTGCGGCGCGCGAGCTGAATGTGAAGTGGTAGCCGGCTTCACAGTTGAGCGCGTTGAAAGGTCAGGTTGGTGCGTTTGTAGTAGAGCGCTTCAGCGCGGGCTTGCTGACAACGAACAAGGACCTCACGACCGCGCTGAAGCGCTCTACTACAAACGCACGCCAAACCGCTTCGACACCAACTTCACGACATCCGCCTGCACCTCCCGGATTGCGCGCGCGCCGTCGATCACTACAAACCGTTTCGGCTCCTGCCGGGCCAGTTCCAGATAGCCGCGGCGGGCGCGCTCGTAAAACTCGAGCGCCTGGTTCTCCATGCGGTCGAATAACTCCCGTCCGCGTGCGCGCTCCAGGCCGATTCGCGGGTCCACATCAATCACGATCGTCAACTCGGGCCAACAATCGCCGACAGCCAGTTGATGTACCTTCGCGATGAGATCGAGTGGGAGTTTTCGTCCGTAGCCTTGGTAAGCAGTCGTCGAATCGAGAAATCGGTCGCAGATCACGATCTCGCCGCGAGCCAGGGCGGGTTGGATCGCCTCGCGAACATGTTGGGCACGACTCGCTGAGAACAACAGCATCTCGCACTCGGGCGTCATGTTGTGGCTGCTCTTGTTGTATTGGAGAATCTTGCGAATTTCGTCGCCGATGACGGAGCCACCGGGTTCGCGCGACAGCAGCACAGCCCTGCCCGACTCGCGCAGCCGGTGTGCGAGCAATCGCGCCTGGGTGGATTTGCCGCAGCCTTCGCTTCCTTCGAATGAAATGAAATGCCCTCGCTCCGCCATGTGTGTGGGCAACCGATAGCAGACTCCTCACAACCAACGCAAGGAGACACTCCTGCATTCGTAGTTGAAAAATCCCTCACGCTTCGCCATAACGCAGGCGGGCGGGGAAATCATTATTGCATGCAGACCTTTTGTCCCAAGTGCGGCATCAAACTCGGCGCGGACGAGTCCATGGTTGGCAAACAGGCCCAGTGTGGCAAGTGCGGCCACCGGTTCACCGTTATTCAGCCAGGGGTAGCCGCGGCCGCTCCCCCAACATCCGAGGAGGCCCCGGTCGCGAATGAACCCTCGACCGCACCGCATTCCGCCCCCGCGCCCGCGACCGAGCCGCTGAAGATGACCAGTGCGCGTCCGCCGAAGAAGCCGGTGACACCCATCCGGAAGGAAACGAAGCCGCTTCCCGCCGCGGCAGCAGCGTCGGCGGTTGCAGCCGGGCCCGCTTCCGGCGAACCGTCCCAGGCCGGTGCTCCACAAGAAGCCAAGCCCGCAGAAGGCGGCGGCACATGCTCGAAGTGTGGCGCTGCCCTCGCGCCCGGGGCCGCCCTTTGCACCCAGTGCGGCACTTTTCTCAAAAAAGAAGGCGAGAAACTCAAAGTCAAAGGCGCACCGGAAGCGAAGCCCGCCGAAGACGGCGGTAAATGTCCGAAGTGCGGCGCCTCTCTCGCGGCTGGTGCCGTTCTTTGCACCCAGTGCGGCACGTTCCTGAAAGAGGACGCGAAAGCCAAGCCGGGTGGCGACAAGTCCAAATCGCTCAAGCTCCTGGTCGGTGTCGCGGCATTCTTCGTCGCCGCCGCAGGGGGATATTTCGGCGTGCGGTGGTTTATGTCTCGCGGCGAAGAACAGCCGGCCGTTGCCGCTGCGGCGCCGGGCCAACCGCCAACGACGGTGCCTCCGCAACAGAACGCGCCACAACCCCCACCTGCTCAACCCCCGCAACCACAGCCGCCCGGCCCCGCAGGGCCACCGGGCGGCCCCGCGATGCCACCCGGCATGCCTCCCGGTATGCCGCCGGGAGCGCCGGGATTCCCAGGTGGACCGCCGGGAATGCAGCCGCAGCGTCCCGCGACGCCACGCCCCAACGTCCCGGTCGCGCCTCAGGTGAAAGTGGACCTGGCGGCGATCACGCCCGCCGAGTTGGAAGCGGTGTCGAAACTACCGGCGCAGGACGCAACACCGCCCGACCCCGGCGAGACGAAGCACAGCCCGCTCGTGCCCATGCCGACGTTGTTGCAGACGGTCGTGCTCAAAGGTCCTCCGTTCGATCGGCATCAACCCGACAAACCGCCGCAGCTTTCGCCCGCGACAAAACTCGTGACGTTGCGGTTCACCTGGAAACAGACCGAGCTCGATCAGGGCGCAACCATCAACGCCGAGGCGCTCAAGGTCTCCACCGACGCCGGACCGGGCGTGTTCTACGGGCTCGATTTCGGCAGCTTCGTGTCGTTCTCGGGTTGGCAACCGCGCGGCGCGTCGCAGGGATCGAGCGGCATCCTCGAGACCGTGCAGATTGCCAACCGACGCGTGGCGGATTACTCGACCGACATGCTGGCATCGGGCAAACTGCTCGCGCGCGCGGAGTACGGCAAGTGGTTCGACCGCATCGTGGCGTTGACGACGCGGGAGGACTTGTTGGTCGTCTCTGCGCTCAACCAGTATTTCGAGCCGAACAAGGGCGTCCAGTCCGAGCAGGGGGCGTTCTATTGCGCGGACGGGCAGTTGAACCTCCATCTGCTGATCCCAAAGGCCGCGCAAGCGGTGCGGATGCAATACAAGGAATTCCCGGCGCAGTGGTTTCCAATCGGCGCGCTCGAACCGATTCCCACCAGCCTCCAGCCCGATCCGGTGCCGTTCATCAACGCCACCATCGAAAGCGCCCAGCCGTTGTTGGCGTCGGACGCGGTGGAGCAGGTCGTCGCGGGCGCGCAGTTGCTTACCGAAGCCGGTAACCTCGACCTCGGCAACAAACTCAAAGCGCCCGCATTCAAGAACTGGCAGGCGGCAGTCACGCAGTTGCTCGCCCACGCTTCGGTCGAGTGCCGTGCCGCAGCGGTCGAGACGATCCTCCGCTCGCAGCATGTGGATCCCAAGCTGCGCTGCGAGTTGTTCGCGGCGGCAATCCAGGACAGCGCCCCCGCAGTGCGACGCCACGCATCAGAGTTGATCAGCGACAAACCGACGCTGCTCGAGTCGGCATTCAAAGAGGGCATGGCGAGCCTCTCGGTGCTGTTGGCTGACTCGAATACGACCGTGCGCACCGCGGCGTTGTTGAGCAATGCCCGCATGGCCGTGCTCGGCGAAGATTCGGCGTGGGAGTTTCAGCGCGAAGCGGTGGAGAAAGGGCTGCTCGATCCGTCGCCGACGGCGCGCGCGGCGTTGATCGAATTGTTGCCGACGCTGCAGAGCGACACGGAGAAAGGCGCGGCACCCCGTCTCGACCATCTGCTCAGGAAGGTCCGGCTGAATCTCTTCGATCCCAACGAAACGGTGCGCTCCCGGGCTGCGAAAGCGATTCTCGCGATTCGTTCGCCGACCGCCCCCGCGATCGTGCGCGATGCGTTGCAGCAAGTACCCGACAAGACCGCGGACCTGTTCGTCAAAGCCGCCCTCGAAGCGTCCATCGGCAGTGAGAAGGACATGGTGCCGCGCTGTCCCGCACTCGCTGACCCGCAGGTGCAAACGATGATGACACCGACGCTAAAGAAACTGCTTGAGGACGAACAGCCGCGCACGCGTCAGGCCGCGGTGCGGGTGCTCGGATCGTTCACGCCCGAAATCGCCGCCGAGGCGCTGGCGGCTGCGGCCACGAACAGCGACATCGGCGTTCGCTTGATTGTGTTCAGCACCTTCAACGCGCCGGAACGCGTGCTGGCGCCGCCCGTATCGGTCTATGCCGAGGGACTGAACGATGCCGACCCGCGCATCCAGGGCGCTACGCTCGGCCTGCTCGATGCCGCGCTCGGCGACGCTGCGACCGCCGACAGCCTGGCGTCCAACGTGGTCGCGCGTGTGACGTCGCCCACTCTGCGGTTGGCGGTCGTGAAGAAGCTTGCCGCGCCCGCCATCAGCAATGCGCCGATGTTATTCGCCGCGAGCCGGTTCCTGGAGGACAAGGATGATAACGTCTGGAAGGCCGCAATCACGCCCTGGAGCAAGACCACGTTACGCTTTCCCTGGACGAACGTGGCGCCGATCTGGACGCAACTGATCAATCAGCCGGTGCCGACACGCCGGTTGTGGGCATTTTTCCCGCTGCGGCTTGCGTCTTCAGACGGCGCGCAACCGGGCGGCCCGAACGCTCCGCCCAAGGAAGCGCTCGAGGAAGCAACGAAACTGCTCAGCGACCACGATCCGCTCGTGCGCGAGTCGGCGTTGTTGTTCATCGCGCCGCATCGCACCGAGGCGCAGACCGAGGCGATCCGGAAGATCCTTACCGACGCGCAACGCGACGCGCCTGCCAACATCAAGAACCAGATTTTGCAGATGCTGGCAAAGCCGGCCCCGGGCGAGGAGTTCGCCGTGGTGGATCGCATCCGTGCCGCGACCGAGGAAGATCGCAAGAAGGAACGCGCCACGCTGGCGACGCTGGCGCTTGGCACGGCCCCCGAGCCATCGCGGATGAGCACCAATCGGGCGCCGCGCGCGCCGTTCACGCCGATTGATTATCGGGTGCAGGCGCCCACGGCTTCGCCTTCCGGCATTTACCTGCTCACCCAATGGGCCACGTCGGCGAATCCGTCCGCGAACGCCGCGGCGAATTATCTGTTGCAGGTGATCCAGGCGGGAACGGCGCGATCCTGGTTGCTGCCGAGCGAGCGGACGCTGTATGCGCAGTCGTTGACGAAGCTGGCCGAAGTCCCCACGGTAGCGGCGGGAGCGAAGCTGACGTTAAGCCAGTTTGAAACCCGTTTCCCGAAGGGTGCCGCAGCGAAAGCGTTGAGCCCGGAGCAAACGCAAGGCGCGGCCGAGAGCGTGGAGTCGCTCGTGAAATTCCTCGCGCCGACGAAGAAGCCGATGTTGATCGCGACGTACGAGAAGAACCGCATCTTGATTGACGTGTGGCACAACGCCGACGAGACCATCCCGGATCACTACCCGCTCGATGTCTCGGCCAAAGACCCCGAGGCGTGGAAGTTCAAGGAGAAGGCCGAGGGCGGTCGCATCGAACCGCTCGACCGCAACACGCTGGCAAAGCTCGAATGGGCTGTCGCCAACGCGCCGAAGGAGAAGGTGCGGGAGGCGCTGATCCAGATTTCCCGGGCCGAGGGAGATGTCGCGCCCATCAGCAAACGCGTTGCGCTCGAAGGCTTGGTGTTGCTTGCCGAAGCCGGTGACGCCGAGTCGGAGGCCGCAGCGGTGAAGTTGGGGTGGGTGAAGTTGTAGTCCAGCATGATCCTCGTTGTCGGCCTGACTTCCGCGTGGCAGCGGACGATCGAGTTCGGTGCATTTCAACTCGGCGAAGTCAATCGCGCCACGCGGGTCACGGAGTCGGCTGGAGGCAAGGGGACGAACTGCGCGCGCGTCGCCACTCAGATTGGCGCAGAGGCGCGTTTGTTGACCGTCGTGGGCGGGGTGCGTGGCGATCTGCTTGAGCGATCTCTCAAACAACAGGGCATCCATGCTCGCGTCGTCCGCGTTGCCGCAGAGACGCGGTTGTGCCAGACGCTGCTTGCGTCGGGTCGGGCCACCGAACTGGTGGAGGAGCCGGGAGCGCTGACGCGGTCTGAGGTCGAGCAAGTACTTGGGCTCTTTCGCTCTCAGCTTGCAAGAGCATCGCTCGTGGTGTTGATCGGCACGGTGCCGCCGGGTTGCGGCGAGGATTTCTATGCGCGATTGATTCGCGAGGCGACACGAGTCGGCGTTCGCGCGATCGTGGATGCACAGAGCAGGTTGCTCCTGAATGCCATCGCCGAGAAGCCGTTCCTGGTCCGGATCAATCGCAAAGAACTCGCGGCGGCAACGCGTTTCCCAGCGCGGACGCCCAGCGCGTTCTTGGCGGCGGCGCGGAAGCTCGTCGGTTTGGGCGCACAGACGCTTGTGATCTCGAATGGCTCGAAGGAAGTACAGGTCTTTCCTCAGGGCTGGGGATTCAACCCGCCGCACGTCAACGCGGTGAACGCGGTTGGTTCAGGCGACGCGATGACAGCGGGTCTTGCACACGCATTGCAGCAAGGGAAGGGCATGCGCGAGGCCATTCATTGGGGCATCGCCTGCGGCGCCGCCAATGCGATGACTCCGACGGCTGGTAGTGTGCGCCCCGCCGACGTGCGGACACTGCTGCGTCGGTTCTGAGGGTGGAGACAATTCCGTTGAATTCGCTTCTCGCACCGGTAGAGTGACGGCGCATTGAACAGCACGAAACCGACAGCACAGCTTGCGCGGCTACGGTCCTTCTTCCTCGATCTCGTTCATGCGCCCCGGTTTGTGTGGTGCGTTCTGGGCCTCGGGTTTGTGCTACGCCTGACCTGGGTGCTCATCTGGTCGAATCCCCAGCCACACGGCGACTGGGAATGGTTGAACTTGCAGGCCAAGCGTCTCGCCGAAGGTCTTGGCTACGTCGAACAAACCGGTCAGCCCACTGCGTTTTGGCCCATCGGATATCCACTGACGTTGTCGCTGATCTATCGCGCCTTCGGGCCGGTCGAGTTGGCAGGAAAAATCGCAAACGTGTTTTTCTCGATGGGCATTCTGATTGCCACCTACGCCCTGGGCAGGCGTCTGTTTTCGGAAGCCACAGCCCGGATTGGATTGGTGCTGCTCGCGGTGTCCCCCAATCAGATCGCATTCAACTCTTTGCTCGGCACCGAGCCGTTGTTCACGCTGCTGTTCGGAGCCAGCCTGGTCGTCGTATTTACCCCGGCGCCGAGACCCGCCTCGGCGCTGTTGCTGGGGGCGCTACTCGGGCTGGCGTGCAACGTGAAACCGGTCACGCTTGGCTTGTTTCCCCTGTTGTTCCTCTGTCTTTGGGCCGTAGGGCGGGACTGGAAGCAGGCGGCCACGCGCACCGTCATCGCGGGGTTGATGGCGCTGGCGGTGTTGGCGCCGTGGCTGATTCGCAATCGCATCGCGTTTGGGAAGTGGGTTGTGACGAACGAAGCCGGTCTGGTGCTGTTGGTCGGCAACAATCCCGAAGCCACAGGTCAGTACGCCCGGACCAGGATCATCGCCGAGATCTACCCGAAATTGCAGCAGGGCGGACAGGAAGAGATCTATTGGAACGCCGAAGCGAAGCGCCTCGCCCTGCAATTCATCCGCGAGAACCCCGGTCGATTCCTGCAACTCGGCGTCAAGAAGCTCTACCACATGTACAAGCACGACGTGGACGGCATCTGGATGACGCTGCGGGAAGTGACGCCGGAGGTGCCGAACTGGATTTGGAAGACCCTGACGCGGACCGGTCACCTTTACTATGCCGCACTCATGCTCTGTGTGTTGGGATATCTTGGCGGATCAATTCTCCATCGCCAGTTCGTCTCCGTTCCCAATGTGTGTTTGCTTTTTGTGTTCTACCTATCCTTCGTCTGCTTCGTGTTCCATGGATTGCCTCGTTATCATTATCCGTTGATGCCAATCTTTTGCCTGTATGCTGCTAACTTCCTGGCTGCGCGACTGGAGGGGAAGGCTTCGAGTTTGCCATGAGGTCAGCCCTGATTTCGTGGAGCGATCTGCGCTGCAGCAACAGACGGAAGAGGCCAACAAGAGTGAGCAAGGAAAAAATCAGCAGATGCGGGTGGATTGGCAACGCGTATCGCGTTTCTGCGTGAATCCAGACGTGGAATGACAACATTGTAACGACCGGCACCAGCAGCGCGAGTGTTTGTCGGCCGAAGAGCGCCATCGCCACCACGCCGCCGTATCCGAACGCGTAGATGAGCGCGGTGACTGCAAGGGCCGCCATGCCCTGCCGGCGGAACCGATCCAGCGGGCGCAGGTTGAGATAACTCTCCTCGGTCCGTTCCACCCAGAGGTCTTTGAACCAAAGCCGGTGCAACCGCTTGACGCAGAAGCGGAGATATTTGCCTGGCTGGTACTGGATCAGTTTGACCGCCCGACTCAGCAGGAGCGGCCCATCTTGGAGCTTTCGATCTACTCCGCCCGCCAGCCCGCCTTCCCAATAATGGTCGCGCATGCCCTTGTAGCTCGTGTATGGATCGTCCGGCGCCAAGCCGAGGTGAGCTTTCTGGTCAGGTGTGAGGCTCTTGTCGTTTTCATTCGCGTCGAGGATTCCTTCGAGCAGGAAGTAGCCGATGTGATCGGTCGAGAGGGGAATGAACCGCTGGGTGACAAGATAGTTTCGGCCTGCCCAGAAACCCAAGCTCGCCGCAAGACAGGCGGCGATCGGCCACGCCCATTGGAACGCCCGCTTGAAACTGCGGGTGTGAATCCAGTACGCCAGCCCTGCCCAGAGCGGGAAGAACAGAAAAGTGAACTGTGTGAAAAACGTAAACACGCAACCCAACGCCGTCGCCCAGACCCAGCGCGGGGCGGGCTGGTGCAACACGCGCACGAGGAAGTAGGTCGTCACGCTGATGCCGAAGGTGATCAGCGTTTCGCGCATCACCACCGCACAGAACGCCGCCATCGGAACATACAACGCCACCGCCAGCGACAGGATGAAAGCCAGTCTCGGTTGGAACAACCTTTGACACGTCGCTGCAAGCACAACGCAGGTCACTGCGCCCAGGAGTACCTGCGCCCAGAGAATGGCCCAGACGTTGTCCCACACTGCCAAAACCGACGCGAGGAACAGCGGATACACCGGCGGCGCGCGATGAGGAATGCCAAGCCCTTTGCCGTTGAGAACGTCATGCGCCAGCGTCAGGTAGTAAGCTGAGTCGTTGGTCTGAATCGCCCCGTAGTGGAACACAAACCAAAACCGGAGAATCAGCGCGACGAGGAACACCAGAATCAACTGGCGCTGGTTACTCGTCCAGAAAGAGGAAGATGAAGGTAGTTCAGTCATGGGTGATCGCTGTTCAGACGAAAGCCTCGATAGAGACCGAGCAACTGCTGGTTCAGCTTCTTCGAATCGAACTTCCCTTCCACAAAGCTCCTGCCGGCGCGGCCCATTCGGGGCCACTCCGCGTGACGTTGGACCAGCGACAGGATTCGTTCCGCCAACGCATCCACATCGCGTTCGGGCACGAGGAAGCCGGTCTCACCTTCGATCAGGCTCTCGGGGAAGCCGTTGTGCCGTGTTGCGATGACAGGGAGGCCGCACGCCTGTGCTTCCTGCAAGACCAATCCCTGACCCTCCTCGTCGCCGTCAGAGGCGGTGACGCTCGCCAGCACAAACACGTGGCACTGCCCAAGAATCTCAATCACCTCTTGTCGCGTCTTGGAGCCAAGGATCTTGATTCGATCCCCCATGCCCAGCTCCCGAATCAACTCGCGGATGCGCGGCGCCGCCGGACCGTTGGCGTCGCCCACAATCCAGTACTCGAGACCGGGCACTTTCTCGGCGACCTTCGCCACGGCGCGTACGGAGTATTCGTAGCCTTTCTTCTCGAACAGGCGCGCCACGGTGAGAATGCGGACGGGTTCGCCGGGTTTCAGAGTTCGTTCGCGAAATGGAAACCGTTCCGTGGGCAGGCTCTCAGGCAACACGACCGTCCGTTTCTCATCGGCGCCGATCGCGAGCAGCTTGTTGCGGCCATAGTTGCTGTTGACGGTCACGAGGTCGGCGCGCGCGAAGAGATCACGATAGCAGTCGGGTCCCTGTTCGCGGACGACCCGGGAGAAATCGTAGCCGTGAAACGACGCCACGAACGGCATGGGCCGTATGTCTTTGAGGAAAAGGAACGAGCGCGCGTTCGGACCGAAGTGGCAGTGGACGATGTCGTAGCGGCTTTCGAGGAACGGTTTAAGCCGAAACAGGCAGGCGAGGCGAAGCGCCTGCCTTCCATAGCGGAAGAAGTTCAGGGATTTCCAAGGCGCTCTCTGCGCAAGCCGGTGGCACCGGATGAATGTGTTTACGCCGTTGACGAGCCGCTCGAGGTACGAGCGACCATACTGTTCGTTGAGCCGCAAGTGCTTGGTCTGTTCGAGGAGCTTGTAGCGAAACACGTCTTCGTGGATCGTCGTTTCGCCCGAGGGATTGACGGCGATGATGTCCACTTCCTGGCCAAGGTCCACCAAGCCGGTCATCTGGCTGAGGATGTACGGCTCGCCAAAGCACGGAAATTGCGGTACCACCATCGCGATTTTCATTCGAGAGAACTTATGCTCTAATGCCGCGCGTCAATCATGCAACACGACCTGAAACTCGCCCCGGACGTGGCGGAACTACTGCGCTGCCCGATCTGCCGGGCGAAGCTCGGGCGCGCCGAGGCCGACCGGCTTCGCTGCGTCGCCGATGCCTGCGTGGCGACCTTTCCCATCGTGGACGGCGTCCCCGTGCTGATCAACGAAGCGACCAGCGTCTTCCGCATCGAGGAGTTCGTCCAGCGAAGGGATACTTATTTCAGATTGAGCGCGGCGAAGCAAGAAGCCTCCTCGCCGCTGGCGAAACTCAAGGCGATCGTCCCGAAACTGCTCCCCCAGATCGGCGACAACGTCCGCGCCCGGGAAAACTACGCGAAGCTCGCGCAGTTGCTCACGCGCGACCGGCCGCGCCCGCGTGTGCTCGTTCTAGGCGGAAGTGAAGCCGGCAAGGGCATGGGACAAATTCTCCAATCCACGATCCAATTTGTGGACACCGACATTTCCTTTGGGCCGCGCACGGCGTTGATTTGCGACGCGCACGACATTCCATTCGCCGACGGGACGTTCGACGGCGTAATCGCTCAAGCCGTGCTCGAACACGTGGCCGATCCGTACCGATGCGTCGAGGAAATCCATCGCGTGCTCCGAGCGGACGGCCTGGTCTATGCCGAAACGCCGTTCATGCAGCAGGTCCACGGTGGCAAGTATGATTTCACCCGGTTCACGCATCGGGGACATCGGCGGCTGTTCCGGCGATTCGAGGAAGTCGAGAGCGGCGCCTGTTGCGGCACCGGCATGGCGCTCGCCTGGTCGTGGAAATTCTTCCTGGTGAGCTTCGTGACGTCGAGGAAGGGACGGTTCGTCATGGAATCCATCGCTCGTCTCACCGGCTTCTGGCTCAAGTACCTCGATCATTATCTGGTCAAGAGACCGCGCACGATGGACGCGGCTTCTGCGTTTTATTTCCTGGGAAAGCGCAGCGAGCAGGTACTTTCGGATCGCGACTTGATCCATCACTATTGAACCCGCTCACTGCAGGGGAGCGAACGCCAGCTTCCGCAGTTCGCTCTCGGGAAATACGCGGGCGCTCTGACGTGCCCGACGCTTTCGCCAGGTTCTCCCCAGTTGCCTTACCGCCTCCCGCCACGCTCGCAATTCCGTCGGCGGACGCGATCGCGTGAGCCAGGCTTTGATTCCCTTTCCAAGCATTTCGAGTTCGTGAGCGAGCAGCCACGGCGAAAAGCGGAGCAGCGATCCAACCGAGAGATTCGTCGCCAGCACCCAGAGCCGATTGCGTTGGCGCAGAAACCGGTATTCCCAGACCAACGATTCATCCTTGCTCATGGTCACATTGCGATAGTGATAAAGAACCGCCGACGGCACGTAGACGCATTTCCAGCCGCCCAACCACGCCCGCCAACTCAAGTCCACGTCCTCGTAGTACGCGAACAAATCCTCGTCGAGCAAACCGATCCGGTCGAGCATCTCGCGACGACAGAAGGCGCACGCACCCGACACACCGAAGATAGGGCGCTGCTGTTCGTACTGGCCGCGATCCACTTCTCCGTCGCCGATGTGTTGCGCCAGTCCGGCGCGGGTCAGAATCATCCCGATCGAGTTGATTTTCTCCGGCTCGCGCATCAGGCGCATTCTCCCGCCGCACATGCCGACGCCGGGATCCTTCTCGCAGACTTCGACTTGGCGCCGGATCCAGTCCTTTTCGACCGTGGTGTCGGAGTTGAGCAGAACGACATACTTCCCTTTCGATGCGCGGATGCCGATGTTGTTGGCGCGGGCAAAGCCGCAGTTGATCTGGACGCGAAGGAGCTGAACCCGGGGAAACTCTGTCTGCACGCGCGGGGCCGAGTCGTCCGTCGAGCCGTTGTCCACAACGATGATCTCGAGATTCGAATAGTCGAGCTGTTCCACCGACTGAAGACACTTCCGCACAAATTCGGGGTCGTTCCAATACACGATGATGATCGAAACCAACGGGTCGGACATATCGGCCGAGCACTATAGCCGTTTGCGTCGGCCACTCAACGATTTTTGGGACGCGCGAGGACAATGCGCTTGACCGCGCCATCGCTTCCAAGTATCTGGCGGATTCACGATGGATGAAGTTCCGAAAGTAGTAATTCTCTGCGGCGGCCTGGGCACGCGATTGCGGGAGGAGACAGAAGTCCGGCCCAAGCCGATGGTATATATCGGCGACCGGCCGATTCTCTGGCACCTGATGAGCCTCTACGCCGCGCATGGGTTCCAGGAATTTGTGATCGCGCTCGGCTACAAGGGCGAGGTCATCAAGGATTACTTCACCAACTACCGCCAGCGGGCGAGCAGCTTGACCGTGCGTCTGGCCACGGGCGAGATGAGGTTCCACGACGGCGCTTGCGAGGATTGGACCGTTCACCTGCTCGATACCGGCCTCCAGACCCAGACCGGCGGGCGGGTGAAGCGGGCGGCACAGTTCGTCGGCCGCGAGACCATCATGATGACCTACGGCGACGGCGTGGCCAACGTGGACCTTCAGCAGTTGTTGGCATTCCATCGTAAACGCGGCCGGCTTGCGACCGTGACGGCAGTGCGTCCCCCGGCGCGGTTCGGAGGGATGAAGTTCAACGGCGATCTCGTTTCCCACTTTGAGGAAAAGCCGCAGATCGGCGAAGGCTGGATCAACGGCGGGTTTTTCGTGCTCGAACCGAAGGTGGCCGACTACATCCAGGGCGACGAAACCTTTTTCGAGCGCGAACCACTCGAACGACTCGCTGAGGATGGACAACTGGCCGCCTACCGTCACGACGGATTCTGGCAATGCATGGATACGCTGCGCGATGTGCGCCTGCTCGAAAGCCTCTGGCAGACCGGCAACCCACCCTGGAAAGTGTGGGCCTAGCACATGCGCGTCCTGGTCACCGGCCATCATGGCTACATCGGCGCGGTCATGACCCACGTTCTCCGCGAAGTAGGCCACCAAGTCGTCGGCCTCGACACGTTCTATTACGAGGACTGCACGCTTGGGCGCGACGACGAGAAGGTAGAAGCGATTCGCAAGGATGTGCGGGACGTGACGCCGAAAGACCTGGCCGGGTTCGAGGCGGTCGTGCACCTGGCCGCCTTGTCCAATGATCCGCTGGGCGAGTTGAAAGCTGACTGGACCGAGGACATCAACTTCCGCGGCTCGCTCCGACTGGCGCAAGCGGCGCGCGAAGCCGGCGTGAAGCGGTACCTGTTCTCGTCCTCGTGCAGCATGTATGGTGCGGCCGGGGATGATGTGCTCGCGGAAGACGCCCCGCTGCGTCCGCTGACCAGCTACGCTGCTTCCAAAGTACGAACCGAAGCGGAGGTTTCCAGGCTTGCCAGCCGCGATTTCAGTCCTGTATTCATGCGGAATGCGACCGCATACGGCGTCTCGCCCCGATTGCGCGCTGACATCGTGCTCAACAATCTGGTCGGCTGGGCCTTTACGACCGGCAAGGTGAAAATCATGTCCGACGGCTCCCCGTGGCGACCGATCGTTCATATCGAGGACATCTCGCGGGCGTTTGTGGTCGCACTCACCGCGCCGCGCGAAAAGATTCACAACCAGGCATTCAACATCGGCGCCAACGGCGAGAACTACCGGGTGCGCGACCTGGCGGAGATCGTGTTGCAGACCGTTCCCGGGTCAAAGGTGGAATACGCGGGGCAAGGCGGCCCCGATCCGCGAAACTACCGGGTGGACTTCAGCCGCTTCGCCAGAGCCTTTCCGGATTTCGCGCCGAAGTGGAACGCCCGCCTTGGCGCGCAGGAACTCTACGCGGCTTTCCAGAAGGTCGGATTGACGAAGGAGGAGTTTCTGGGTCGGAAATTCGTCCGCCTGACCCAACTCAAGCACTTGCTCGCGCAAAGCCTCTTGGACGACTCGCTGCGATGGAGGTGACTGAGTGAAATTCATCCCCGCCGAATTGCCGGGCGTTTACCTCATTGAGTGGAATCTTCTGCAGGACAACCGAGGTTTCTTCGCACGCAGCTTCTGTCAGCGGGAGTTCGAGGCGCACGGACTGAAATGTCACTTCCCGCAATGCAACACTTCGTGGAACAAGGAGAAGGGCACGCTGCGTGGGATGCATTACCAACTCGCGCCCAACGCCGAGGTCAAGGTTGTCCGATGCACCCGCGGTGCGATCCACGACGTAGTGATCGACCTCCGCCGTGAGTCGCCGACGTATTGCCGGTGGATGGCGGTGGAGTTGAGCGCCAATGACCATCGGATGCTTTACGTGCCCGAAGGATTTGCCCATGGCTATCAAACCTTGACGCCCGACACAGAGACGTTCTACATGGTGTCCGAGTTCTACGCGCCAAACGCTGAACGGGCCGTGCGGTGGAACGATCCCACCTTTGCAATTCGATGGCCACTCCCCAACCCCATCCTATCCGCCAAAGACGCAGCCCACCCGGATTTCGTCCGCTGAGCCGCGTCACGTCGCCTGCAACTCGCCCTGCTTCTCATCGTCGGCGGCGGCGGCGATGCCGAGTTTGTCCATCTTGTAGCGCAGAATGCGGCGGGTGGTGCCGAGTTTGGCGGCGGCTTCGGTAATGACACCCTTTGATTGGGCCAAGGCCTGCACGATCGCCTGCCGCTCGATCTCATTGACGATTTCCTCCAAGCTCTTGGCGTCTTCGGGGATCACCAACTTCGGCGTCGCCGCCACCGCCTCGTCGGAGTCGGGAGGCGCGGCCACAAACGCGGGCCTGCCGCTGAGGATCGGTTCGAGATGCTCGGGTAAGATCTTTTCCGCGTCCACGACGACCATCAACCGCTCGATGCAATGCTGGAGTTCGCGCACGTTACCGGGCCAGCCGTAGTTCGCCATCATGTCGAGCGACTCGGGCGCGAACTGCTTCTGCGGCTTCTGCAATTCCTGGCAGAACCGCTCCGTGAAATGCGTGACGAGCAATGGAATGTCCTCTTTGCGCTCGCGCAAGGGCGGCAGCTTGATCGGCACAACGTTGATCCGATAGAACAGGTCCTCGCGGAAGCGCTTCTCCGCCACCTCGACTTCGAGATTGCGGTTGGTGGCGCAGACAATGCGGACGTTGACCTTGACGGTGGTGTTGCCGCCGACGCGCCGGATTTCGCGCTCCTGGATTGCGCGCAGCAGTTTCGATTGCAGACCGATGTCCATCTCGCCGATCTCGTCGAGGAACAGCGTCCCTCCGTTCGCCGCCTCGAACATCCCGATGCGTTGTGTCAACGCGCCGGTGAACGCGCCCTTCTCGTGACCGAACAACTCGCTCTCCAGCAGGTCCTTTGCAATGGCCGCGCAATGCACCGGGATGTACGGCCCCTGTTGCCGGGCGCTGCGGTCGTGGATCGCGCGCGCGACGAGTTCCTTGCCGGTGCCGCTTTCGCCGTGAAGCAGCGCCGTCGCCTCGGATTTTGCCACGTGCTCGATCATCTCGAACAGGCGCTTCATCGGCGCACTGTTGCCGATGAGGTTGCCGAAGCGGAAATGTTCGGTGCCCTCGCGCCGCCGGCGAGCCAGTTCGTCCTTCAGGTTGCGCTCTTCGATTGCCTTGGCGACGGTGTTGCGCACCTGCTCCACGTCGAACGGTTTGACAATGTAATAGAACGCCTGCCGTTTGGTGGCCTGGATGATCGTGTCGTAAGCGTTGTCGGCGCTGATCATGATCACTTGGACGCCGGGCCAGCGTCGGCGAATCTCGGAAAGCACATCGAGCCCGTCGCAACTCGGCATCATCTTGTCGAGCAGGACGACGTCGAACCGCTTCGACTCCAGAAGCTTGATGGCGGGCGGGCCGTCTTCGGCGAGAGTGGTGTCGTACAGGTCGCGCAGGATGGCGCGAAGCGATTCCCGCGGACCCTTCTGGTCGTCCACGATGAGGATGTGAGGTTTGATCATTCGCAACGAATGTCAGGCACGGCGGCCAATTTCCGTGATTTTACTCGAAGTTGACTGGCTCTTCAACGCCGGACTGGGCTCACGCTGTGGCGACGCGTCGTCGGTAGCGGGCGCCGCTTTCACGGGCACCGTGAGCATCATCGAAGTGCCCTTGCTCAGTTTGCTTTCAACCGTGATGTGCCCGCCATGCTTCTGCACGATCTTTTGTGCGATGGTCAGGCCGAGGCCGACGCCCACATTGCGGGTCGTGAAGAATGGCTCGAATATGTGGTCCAGGTTCGCCAGCGCAATACCCTCACCCGTGTCCAGCACCGAAATCTGGACGCGCGGTTCGGCGTGGCCGTTGGGCTTGGCGTCATCGGTCACCAGCGAGAGCCGTCCGCCATCGGGCATGGATTGGATGGCGTTGTACATGATGTTGTGAATCGCGAGTGAGAGTCGCTTCGGATCGCATTCGATCTTCTTTGCGGTATGGCCGAAACGTGCATTCAGCACCACCGGCTTGCCCGTGACGGAAGGAATCGTCTGCTGCCCTGTTGTGCTTGTGATCACTGCACTGCCATGCTGACGTTTGCATTCCTCGACGAGCCGCGAAAGGGTTGTCTGCAGCAACTCGGTCAGATCCACTTCCTCGTAACGCAGAATCAACGGATGCGCGAAGAACGTCAGGTTCTCGACGAGCAAGTCCACGCGGGTGACTTCGTGCGCCACGATCTTGAAAAACTCGTCGCGGAATTCCTTGCGCTCGTATTGCTGCGGCAAGAGTTGGGCGAAGGTGTTGATCGAGACGAGTGAGTTTTTCAGTTCATGCGAAAGCCGGGCGGCAAGCTGGAGGATGAATTCTTGTTGTGCAATCTGCCGGGCGTGCGCGTGCTGTTGCTTCAGCTCGGTGACGTCTTCAATCACGCCTGCCGTAAACATTCCCGCGTCAGCCCGTCCCGCAAACCGCGAGGTGCTCACGCTCAACACCCGTCCGGTTTGCGCCAGCGTGATTTCCCGGTGTTGCGCGGCCTGTCCCGACTGGGCGGTCTGGAACAACACATCGCCGACCTGCGCCGGCAACCAGCTCAAGTCCGCACCCAGGGCACTTTTCTCGCCGAGGTTCAACAACGCCGCCGCGCGATGGTTGATCGCGGCGATCTTGTGCTGGGCGTCGATCACCACCACGCCGCTCTGGACGTGGGCCAGCACGTCCTGCATGAACGCCTGCTGGCTGGCAACTTCCTGATGCAACCAGAGGTTTGCGAGCCGAATGCCGAACTGGTTCATCAGGTTGAAAATGAGTTCCAGTTCGTCATTGCGCAGTGGTTCACCCGTCACCTTGCCGCCGAACAACACCACGCCCAACGCCGTCTCGCGATCAAGAATCGGCGCGGCGAACTGCGTGCCCGTGACTTGAAATTCCTTCTGTAGTTGCGGATCGAACGTCGCAAGCGCATCCCCCGCCAATGGATCGCGACGGATGATTTGGGCGTTCGCCGACGCGGATCCGCCGACACCGCTTGTAAGGGAGAGACTGAGAATCCTGGTCAGCTCGCGCGGAATTCCAAAGCTCGCGGCCAGCATGCAACGACCGCCGCCAGTCTGCGCGTTGCCGGCTTTCACGAGGCTGACATTCCGTTCCCGCAGGAACACGCCGACCTTGCCGACTGCGAACATCTCCCGCAGTACGGTGACGATCTGTTCGGCAAGACTGTGAACGGATTCGCCGCCGCCCAACAGCCGTGATACGCCTGCAAACGATTCCCGACCCGGCGAACCGCCCGCCGGCAGCGGCGCGGGACTTGCGCGACGCGCCAGAGTTTCTCGCAGGTACTCGACTTCTTTCGCGGCGCGATGGTTGCCGAGCGCATTGGCGAGCGTTCTCCGTATGCGCTCCGAGGGATCGTTCTTGAACACGAACACCCACTCGGGCGCGAGTTCGGCGAGGGTTGCCTGTTCGGGGTTCATACGTACGACCACGGGCACCCCCGTTGGGTTCGCCCGCAGCCAGGCCAGGACCCACTTGCCGAGGAGTTGTAACGAAACGAGGTCCACCAGGACGGCGTCGGCCCATTGCACTTGCGGCGAAAGAACCTGGAGGAGTTGGTCCTCGCTCTTGATTTCAGCGAGCGAAAGCGGATGGAACGAAATGTCGGGCGCGGCCGCTGATTCCAGCAATGGTTCGATCCGGGGATCGCTATGAAGAACCATTACCGTTTGCATGACTGACGCTATGTCCGTTGGCATGCCGTTTCAAGACAATAACGGTGTTGCGGCCACCGAAGCTGAAGGAGTTTGAGAGCGCGATGTTGACCCGGTGGGCCCGCGCGCGGTTGGGAACATAATCAAGGTCACATGCCGGGTCGGGATACTCCTGGTTGATCGTCGGCGGAATCCGACTATCCCGCATCGCCAGGAGACACGCCGCAATTTCGACCGCCCCCGTCGCGCCCTGCATATGCCCGGTCATGGACTTGGTCGAACTGCACGGGATCCGGTACGCAATGTCTCCGAACGTCTTCTTCATCACGAACGTTTCCGTCGCGTCGCCGATGGGCGTGGATGTGCCGTGCATGTTGATGTAATCCACCTGGTGCTTGGCCACGCCCGCCTCCCAGAGTGCCTGTTCAATCGCCCGCACCGCCTCCGCGCCGTCGGGTGCGGGACTGGTCATGTGGTACGCGTCGCAACTGGACGCCGCCCCGGCAATCTCGGCGTAGATGTGCGCCCCACGCGCCAGCGCATGGTCGAGTTCTTCGAGCACCAGCATGCACGCACCCTCCGACATCACAAATCCATCTCGCTCCCGATCAAACGGACGCGACGCCCGCTCCGGCTCATCGTTCCGTTCGCTCAAGGCGAATATGCAGCCGAATGATGCAATGATGATGGGGTGCACTGTTGCTTCGGCACCGCCCGTCACGATCACGTCCGCCTCGCCGCGACGGATCGTCTCCGCAGCGTGTGCCACCGCGGCGGTGGCGCAATCGCATCCCGTCGAAATCGTCATGCTCGCCGCTTTCAGGCCGAGATAGCGGGAAATCTGTGCCCCGCACGAACCCGTGAAGATCGAGATGCCGAGGTACGGACTGATCGCGCCATACCCTTTCTCCTTGAAGACATCATACTGCTGCGCGCCGAACAGGAAACCCGCCATCGCGGTGCCGACAGCGCAACCCATACGTTCGGGATTCTCCTTCTCGACACTCAGCTTCGCATCTTCGATCGCCCAATGCGCCGCCACCAATCCGAGTTGCGTGAACCGGTCCATATGACGGGCTTCTTTCTTACCGAGGTACTTTTCTGGTTCGAAGCCCTTCACCTCGCCGGCGATCTTCCAGGGGCAATCAGTGGGGTCGAACGACGTGATGCGGGCGACGCCGGACTTGCCGGCGAGGAGGTTGGCCCACGTTTCCTCGATGCCAATTCCGACCGGGGTAAGCGCACCAATTCCCGTGACAACAACTCGGCGTCGTTGCGGGTTACCGACGGTTTGGAATGGCACTTAGTTAAGGCGACCAACTTTCACACGCCTTCTTACAGCCTGTGAATAAGTTGTCAACAAGATTGGTCGCGCGCGCTTTCGCGCTTGGCTCGGAGGCTACAATCCAACGGGATGCCAGGTCGTCTTGATCTCCTGCGTGGGGAGTATCGCATAGGGCGATTCGCCCGCCTCGGAGCGCCAGGAGTTCGACTTCGGGAAATGAACGCGCTTCAAGTTGAGCGAGGCTTGCTCCTGGATGGTCTTCCTCTCCGCCGCATTGTCGCCGGCATACACGATCGCGTTGACGTCCATGTGTCCCGCGATTTGCGCGAGCAGTTCGGAGCGAAAGCCGGTGAGGATGTTGACGACCCCAGGCGGCACGTCACTGGTGGCCAACACTTCGGCAAACGTGATCGCACTCAACGGCTTCTTCTCCGACGCGAGCACGATGCAGACGTTGCCACCGAGAATGATCGGGCACAGAAGCGATGCCAGGGCGAGCAGCGCGCTCTCTTCGGGCGCGATGAGCACCACGACACCCGTCGGCTCGGGCACGGAGAAAACAAAATGCGGCGATGCAACCGGGTTCACCGTGCTGAATGCTTGCTGGTACTTGTCCGACCAGCCGGCAAAGTAGATGAGTCGGTCAATCGTGCCGTCCACTTCCTGGCGTGCCTCTGTGAGAGACGAGCCTTGCTGCTTGAGTTCGGCAATGAACTGATCGCGTCGGCCTTCAACCATCTCGCCGATGCGGTAGAGTATCTGCCCGCGATTGTAACCCGAGCGTCCGGCCCATTTCGCCTGCGCGCCGCGAGCAGCAACCACGGCGTTGCGGAAATCCTTGCGCGACGCCTGCGACACATTGGCGATGTGGCGGCCTTTCGCGTCGTCGAGGTCGAAGGTACGCCCCGATTCGCTTCGCGGAAATTCGCCGCCGATGTAGAGTTTGTACGTCTTCAATACCGGAACGCGCTCGCTCATAGTGACTCCAACTCCACGTACGGGAACAACCCATGCCACCCGCCTTCCCGGCCCATGCCGCTTTCCTTGTAGCCGCCAAACGGGCTGCTCGGGTCAAACTTGTTGAATGTGTTCGCCCAGATCACGCCCGCCTTCACATTGCGCGTGACCTGAAAAATCTTCGCGCCCTTGTCGGTCCATACGCCGCCGCTCAGGCCGTAGGGCGTGTTGTTCGCCTTCTCGATCGCTTCCTCCGCGGTGCGGAACGACTGGATCGCCAATACGGGCCCGAAAATCTCCTCCTGTGTGATCCGATGCGACTGGCTGACGCCGGTGAACAGCGTCGGCTTGCACCAGTAGCCCTTCGCAGGCACGGCACAACTCGGCTGCCACATCTCCGCGCCCTCGTCCTGTCCCACCTGCAGGTACCGGCTGATCTTGTCGAGCTGCTCCTTCGAGTTGATCGCGCCGACGTCGGTGTTCTTGTCGAGCGGGTCGCCAACAATGAGTGACTGCATGCGATGCTTGAGCTTGGCGATGATGGTGTCGGCGATGCCCTCCTGCACCAGCAGCCGCGAGCCGGCACAACAGACGTGCCCTTGGTTGAAAAAGATGGCGTTGATGATCCCTTCAACAGCCTGATCAATCGCGGCGTCTTCGAAGATGATGTTGGCCGCCTTGCCGCCGAGCTCGAGAGTGTACTTCTTGGTCGAACCCGCGAGTGCCTTCATGATCCACTTCCCGACCGCCGTCGAGCCGGTGAACGCGATCTTGTCCACGTTCCGATGCTCCACAAGGGCCGCTCCGGTCGAGCGTCCGCCGGGGATGATGTTCACCACGCCGGGCGGCAACTCGGCTTCTGCAATCAGCTCGGCGAGTTTCAGCGCCGTGATCGGCGTCGTCTCCGCGGGCTTCAGCACGACGGTGTTGCCGGTCGCCAGCGCGGGGGCGATCTTCCACGCGGCCATGAGAAGCGGGAAATTCCATGGAATGACTTGGCCGCACACTCCTAGTGAACGGGCCCGGGCGCCCGGGAAGGCGTACTTCAGTTTGTCCGCCCAGCCCGCGTAGTAGAAGAAATGGGCGATCGCGAGTGGAATGTCCGTGTCGCGGCTCTCGCGAATCGGTTTGCCGCCGTTCTTCGATTCGGCCACGGCGAACTCACGCCCGCGCTCAGCCAGAAGCCGGGCGATGCGGAAGATGTACTTGCCCCGCTCGCGCGGCGACATCTTCGACCACACTCTGTCGTAGGCGCGGCGGGCGGATTTCACGGCTCGATCCATGTCGGCGGGGCTGGCTTCCGCGACTTCGGTGAGCAGTTGTTCGGTCGCGGGATTGATGATCGTGCGATACTTGCCCTCGGCGGGCGCGACAAACTTGCCGTCAATGAACAGCTCGTACCTCTTCTTGATTTGCGGGTCCACCGACTCGGGCGCGGGCGCGTACGTCCAGTCGAGCGGCGGCGATGACGGCGCTGCGGTTGTTGTGCTCATGGTCTACGCCTGTGAGAAATAATCGAGGGACTGATACACCCCCGTGGTTTCCTTCGCGAGCTGCATTAGAAGATCGTTAGCCAATGTACTGGCACCGATGCGGAACATGTCGGGCGTCATCCAGTCGCGCCCCAGCGTTTCGTTCACCATCACCAAGTACTGAATCGCGACTTTTGCTGTACGGATGCCCCCGGCGGGCTTCATGCCGCGCTTCTGACCCGTGCGCTGATGGAAATCGCGAATCGCTTCCAGCATGACGAGGGTCACCGGCTGTGTCGCGGCAGGTTGCACTTTGCCCGTCGAGGTCTTGATGAAATCGCCGCCGGCAGCCAATGCCAGGTCACTCGCCTGCCGCACCCGGTCAAGCGTGCCGAGTTCACCCGTTTCCAAGATCACCTTCAAATGAACCGGGTCGGGACAAAGCGATTTCGCCTCGGCGATTTCGTCATACACATACGCGAAATCGCCCCGCAGGAACGCCCCGCGCGAGATGACCATATCAATTTCGTCGGCTCCCTCGGCCACGGCGAAGCGAAGGTCGTTCATCTTCGTCTCGCGCGAGCTTTGCCCGCTGGGGAACGCCGTCGCCACCGCGGCAACCTTGATCCTGGAGCCTTGCAACGCCTCCTTCGCCACGCGCACGAGTGTCGGATACACACACACGGCGGCCACGTGCGGCAGGTCCGGCAAGCCATCGTGAAGATGCATGGCCTTGTAACAGAGCTGGCGCACTTTGCCGGGGGAGTCGCTGCCTTCGAGCGTGGTCAGGTCGAGCATGCTGAGGGCGAGCTTCAGCGCCGAGACTTTGGATTGCTTCTTGATGCTTCGCGAATTGAGCCGGGCGACCCGCTCCTCGATCCCTACCTGGTCTACGGCCGGTGACGGCTGATAATTCGGGTACGGTAGTGCCAATCCGTGCATTGCAACCGATGCTACCGAACCCTCCCCTCGAAAGCAATCCCTCGCGCCATCTGTCGAATCGTATTACTGGATGAAACAGGTATTTCATAAGCTACACACGATTCTCCGCCGCGAACCGGACCATTCGTCGCGTCACTTCCACCCGCGCCTGCTCGTGCGCGTCGCGAACCTTGTGTCCGATGTACCCCTCCGGCCACAACACGCGCGGCAACAACGGATCGGTTTCGAGCGCGGCCTGATACGCCAGCCGTTCGTTCCGCACCGCCCGCGCCAACTCCGTCACGTTGGACGCGGAACGGATCGCCTTCTGCAGCCCACCGATCTTTGTGAGATAGTCCGCGTGGGCGCGACGGATGCCCTCGAAATCCCACGCGATGCGAACGATCTCCTCGTCGTTGCAAAGGAACAGCCGGCCACACTCGAATCCCGCGAAGCACTCCGGGATGCCGCGCGCCTGGATGATTTCATTGACGATCCCCTCGATCTCATGCGGCCAAATCCATACACTTTGCTGCAAACAACCGAGGTTTCGCAGCCGAAACTCACGCCAGAGAGCCAGGCGGTCCTTGTTTCGCGTGATGGGGACGTCGAACGTGATCAGTCGCCATTTCCGATCCCAGGAGTGATTCCAACGCGCGTGCGGATCGGGTTCGGCGCACTGCTCGCGTCCTCGCTCGGTGATGGCGAACCGGGCGTTCTTGCCGCGGCCAGTCCGCGCCACCCACTTCTCTTTTTCGAGTCGCCGCCACAGCGCGGGGCCGAGCGTGCGATAGCGGTCCTCGTCGAACCCTCGCAAGGCGCCCCCGATGGAAGGCATGGCAAGCATGCCCACACCCCAACAAAAGACATCGAGCACTTCGTACCAGTCGATTTTGGTTTTCATCGGGGTGGAACCTAATGGAAAGGGTCGGAGATGGCAATTCCAAATGTGTCCAAAATATGAAACAGGTATTTCACTGGATAAACAGAATCTGTCTGACGGACAAGACCGACCAGGAGGCTCAACGAGCGGTTTGCTGACGACACGCCTTGACGGTGTTGTGCATCAGCATCGCAATGGTCATGGGGCCGACGCCGCCGGGAACGGGAGTGATCTTGGAGGCTTTCAGTTTCACAGCGTCGAAGTCCACGTCGCCGACCAGACGCTCGCCTTTCGGTCTGGTGGCGTCGGGGATGCGATTGACGCCGACGTCGATCACGACGGCGCCGTCGCGAACCATGTCGGCAGTGATGGCTTTGGGGCGTCCCATGGCGGCCACAAGTATGTCGGCGGAGCGACAGACCTCGGCGAGGTTGCGCGTGCGCGAATGGCACACGGTGACGGTGGCGTCGGCGTGCTTGGCTTTCTGCATCAGGATCGCGGCAACGGGCTTACCGACGATGTTGCTGCGACCGACGATGACGACATGGCTACCCTCGACTTTGACGTCACTGCGAATGAGCAGTTGCTGCACGCCCGCAGGGGTGCAGGGCCAGAAACCGTCGGTCTCACCCATGAGGAGTTTGCCGACGTTGATCGGATGGAAGCCGTCCACGTCTTTTGCGGGACTGACGGACTGAAAGATGAGTTCCTCGTTGATCTGCTTCGGCAAAGGTGATTGGACGAGGATGCCGTGGACCTTGGACGATTTGTTCAAGACGCCGAGCAGTTCGAGCAACTGTTGCTGGGTCGTGGTGTCGGGGAGTATGTGGTTTTCCGAGAAAATGCCGAGCCGCTCGCAGGCCTTTCCTTTTGCGCCGACATACACGACAGACGCCGGGTCTTCACCGACGCGGACCAGCGCGAGGCCCGGTTTGATGTTGCGCTGCGCGAGGGCCTCAACGGCGGCTTTCGTTTCCGCGTGGATTTGTTCAGCGATGGCTTTGCCATCAATCAGTTGAGCAGT
The DNA here is from genome assembly GCA_964582645.1 of uncultured Verrucomicrobiota bacterium. Lineage (GTDB taxonomy): Bacteria > Verrucomicrobiota > Verrucomicrobiia > Palsa-1439 > CAZOTB01 > CAZOTB01. The sequence continues at coordinate 32,567 of CAZOTB010000041.1, forward strand.
CATACCAACCTCCCATTCGCCGCCGAGATGCCGGGGCGGAACCGGATTACCACATGGGCTGAATCTGCTGCACTTCGATGACTGGATTCTGCCAGTTGATGAGCACGGTCTCGACGCCGATGACCTGAACCTTCTTCCCCTCGAAGCGATCCAGGGGAATGCTCGTGCTGTTCAAATAGGCGACGATGTGCGGTTTGGGCACGCCTTCCTCCCAGAGCGCATGGGTACCGGGTCGCTTGAGCAAATAGCCGGCACAGGTGTGCAGCACGCCTTCGTGCGTCACCGATTTACCGCTGCTGAGGACGTTTGAAGCCGCGGTGGTTGCGCCTGCGGTTGATGAGGGTGCGGTGCCAGTCTTCGCCGCCTCGAGGTCCGTGGCGATTGCTTGCGTGATCACCTGTACGCCCGCCGTGGTTGGAGTCGGCGTGACGGCCCCCATCGGTGCAGCCGGCTGCACCTGCTCCGAGGGCGGCGGCGCCTGCAGTTCGGGCGTGAGATCCACGTAATCGCTCGAGATCCAACCGTAGCAGCCGGGCAGGGGACGAATCTCGTGCCACTCGCCAACGGTGCGCACGATCTGCACTTTGTCGCCGGTGTGTCCCTGCCCGATGATGCTGAAGTTGATCCCGGCGCCCGAGCGCAGGTTGACCTTTTCGGCCGTGATCGTGTCGCCCTTTACGAACTCGCCTTTGATCCACACAGTCCCCTTATCGGGAACCGAGACCTTGAGCCAGGTTATCGAGCGATTTCCGTAGGGCACGGTACGCTTGTCAAGAATGATGAGCCGGTCGCCCTTCGAGAGTTGGGTGATGACTTCGGCGTTTGCTTTGGCTTGGGCGCGGAGGTTGACACGGTCGGCTTTGACGATGCCCGTCTCGGCGCGCGCGAGGGTGATCATAACGATCAGGGTCAGGCAGAACGTGAGGATCGATTTCATGTGTTTCCTGTAAGGTCAGGCGGGGATTAGCGCAAGTGATTTTTGTGGTTGTGACGCCCGGCGAGCTTGCGCACCTCGGCGGTGGTCAGAAAGCGCCAGCGTCCGGTCTTGAGCGAACCCAACTCGATCGAGCCGATGTTGAGCCGCTTCAGGCGCACGACGCGTTGGCCGAGGGCACCGAGCATGCGTCGAATCTGGCGTTTCTTGCCCTGGGTGAGGATCATCTCGAACCGCGTCTGGTTCGACAGGTGTCGCACGTGGGCAACCTGATCGGCTTTCATCCGCTCGTCGTCCACCCACATGCCCGAGGTGAGTTGCTTCGCTTGCGGTTCGCTGAGGATCCCGTTGATCAAAACCTCATAGCGTTTGGCGACCTTGTAGCGCGGGTGGGTCAGGTGCAGCGAGAAATCACCGTCGTTGGTCAGCAACAACAAACCTTCCGTGTCGTAATCAAGCCGCCCCACGGTGTAGAGGCGTGGCCAGCTCTTGGGCAACAGATCAAAAACGGTGTGGCGGTTATGAGTGTCTTTCGCGGTGCACAGGTAGCCGGCAGGTTTGTTGAGCGCGACGTACAGCTTCTTCTGGCTGGCGACCGGTTTGCCGTCGAGGAGAATGCGGTCGGTGCACGGCGAAACTTTCACGCCCATGGTGCTGACGACCTCGCCATTGAGGCGGACGCGCCCAGCGCGGATAAGCTCCTCACACTGGCGTCGGGAAGCGACACCCGTCTCCGCGAGGAATTTTTGCAGTCGAATCGGCATGGCTCGTTCGCCCCCAAAAGCAGGCGAGCCAGGTGCACACTATTCCGGTTTTGTCTTCGGCAGACTGTACACGCGGTCGCCGTCTTTCCACTTCCCGCGGCGCTTGAGGATTTCCACCCTCTCAAATCGTTTCAACACACTTCGTTTCGCCGCGATCTTGCTGCTTGATTTCAAACTCGAATGCTGTGACATGGTCTCTCCCAAAAAAATCTGCCCCTGAACATTGATAGGATGTCCCTCTACCACAGGTGCGTGACGACTGGAAAGAGTTTTCTTTGGGATGTTTTTGACTGGGGTCAGCCGAGCGACTCGCGCCACCACTTCGCGTAGCTCGTTTCCAATGCGGCCAATGGTACCGCGATGATCTCGGGCGTCTGATAGCTGTGCGTTTTCTTCACGAGAGCGGTTAGTCGCGCAAACTGAAGACGGGAACTCTTGATCAGGAGCAAATGCTCGCTGGAGCGTTCCATTTTACCCTGCCACCAGTAATGCGACTCGATGCCGGGCACGATGTTGACGCACGCCGCCAGCTTCGCTTTGAGCACCGCCCGAGCGATGGTTCGCGCTTCCTTCGCTGAACCCGCGGTCATAAACACAACCACCATTCTATCACGTTTCACGTTTCACTCCTTACTCGCGACTGATCCATCCGCCGCCAAGCACCAGATCATCCTGATAAAACACTGCCGCCTGCCCCGGCGTCACCGCGCGCTGCGGTTCGAACAGCTTCACGCGCACCCGACCCTTCTCCAACGCCTTCACCGTGGCCGGTGCGCCGTTGTGATGATTGTGGCGGACTTTCACCGTACACTCCACCGGCCCCGGCGGCGCGTCGAACGGAATCCAGCGCACATCGTTCGCCACAAACTCGCTCGTCAACAGATCGTCGTTGTTGCCCACGACCACGCGGTTCTTCTCCACGTCCAGCGCGACCACGTAATACGGCTTCGGCGCGGCGATGCCGATGCCCTTGCGCTGGCCGATGGTGAAATTCTCGATCCCCTTGTGCCGGCCGAGCACTTTACCGGCAGTGTCCACGATCTCGCCCTCGCGCGGCGCGACGTGCATCGTCTCGCGCAGGAACTTGCCGTAATCGTTCTCGGGCACGAAACAAATCTCCATGCTCTCTTCCTTGTCGGCCACCTTCAGCCCCAGCTCCGCCGCCAGCGCGCGCGTCTCCGCCTTGCTCAATGCGCCCAGCGGCATCAGCGACGACGCCAGTTGATCCTGACGCAGGCTGAAGAGGAAATACGACTGGTCCTTCCGCAGGTCGCGCCCGCGCTTGAGCAGGAAGCGGGTGTTTCCATTTTCGCCCGACTTCTCGATCCGCGCGTAATGTCCCGTCGCCACGAACTCCGCACCCATCTCCCGCGCCCGATCCATGAGCGAGCCGAACTTCACGTGTTCGTTGCACAGGATGCACGGGTTCGGTGTGCGGCCCGACCGGTATTCGGCGGCGAAATAATCGACGACCTTCTTCTGGAACAACGCCTGGTCGTCCACCACGTAATGCGGGATACCGATGGCATGCGCCACGCCGCGCGCGTCCATCATCGCCTGCGGCCCGCAACACTTGTCCTCGATGATCGCGGCGCAATCCTGCGGCCAGAGTTTCATGGTGACACCGATCACCTCGAAGCCCTGCTTCTGGAGCAAATACGCCGTGACACTGCTGTCCACGCCGCCGCTCATGCCGACCACTACGCGCGTCTTCTTCATGCAAGGGTGGGAAGTATAGCGCAAGGGGCGGCGCGTGGAAAGGCGGGCGTTCGTGTGGAGTTTTCCTGCTTGTTCACATCGATGAATGGAATACTTTCCTTCTTGTGGAAGGAATATCTGCATCAAAACGTTGGAACATCGTGAACAACATCCCCAGATGGGACTGGCTGGCGATTGATTCGAGGGAACGGGACGAGGGCTGACGGAGAGGGTTATTACGAAGGCGATTACGTTCACAGCTATCATTGAGATATGAACTTCCGAGTTGAGCGCGGGTGAGTTTTGTCATTGCATCGGCAGATTTTATTCCGCGCACGCTGGTTCACCTCCAAATCTCCCAAGATTGACCCCTCACGCGTGGTTGGTATCCTGCGGTAGATGCATTACCCGTTTCAGTTCCAGCCGATCTTCAAGACCTATCTCTGGGGCGGACGCCATCTCGACACGCTTTTCCATAAACCGGTGCCGCCGACGGGGCCGGTGGCGGAATCGTGGGAGATCGTGGACCGCGCGGACGACAACAGCGTCGTCGCCAACGGACCGCTCGCGGGGAAGACGTTGCGCTGGCTGATGGCGAATCATCAACGGGAATTGCTTGGGCGCGCGCCGTCGTGGAAGGGGCGCTTCCCGTTGCTGGTCAAGATTCTCGACGCACTTGAAAGTCTTTCGCTGCAGGTGCATCCCTCGAATGAGACGGCGGCGAAGTTCGGCGGCGAACCGAAGACGGAGATGTGGCATCTCGTTCACACCGACCCCGGGGCGTCGCTCGCGGTGGGACTGAAACGCGGGGTGACGAAGGCGCAGTTCGCGGCTGCGCTTAAGGACGGCACGGTGGAGAAATGCGTTCACCAAGTGGCGGTCAAGTCCGGCGACACGATGTTCGTGCCCGGCGGAAGGCTTCATGCGATCGGTGCTGGTTGCACGTTGTACGAAATCCAACAGAACTCTGACACGACCTATCGGGTCTTCGACTGGAATCGTCGCGGTGCAGACGGCAAGCTGCGCGAATTGCACATCGAACAGGCGTTACAGGTGATCAACTTTGACGACTTCGAACCATCGCTGGCGGTGCCGAATGGGGCAACGTTGGTACAGTCCCGTTTTTTCCGCGTGGAACGGCACGCGTTGACCGACGCATGCGAGGATCGTTGCGATGGCTCGTCATTCCACATTCTCTGTGGGGTGAGTGGCCGGGCGCGGATCGTCACGGGCAACGCGACGGCTCAGATGGCTGCAGGGGATTTCCTTTTGTTGCCCGCTACTCTCGGCATGTATCGGGTTGAGCCTGAGCCAAGTTCGGTCTTTCTCAAGGTCTTCGCACCGTGAACGACCTGCGCTTCGCGAAATCCACTCCCGCGTTGTTGCTGCTTGCCATCGTGGCGCTGGGCGCGTTCCTCCGACTATACAACCTGGGCGGCGCGTGCCTGTGGATTGACGAGATCACGTTCGTAAACGAGTCGAAGCTCCCAACGTTTCTGGGGGTCTGGAGCCAGATGCTCGGCACGTACCACTGGCAACATCAGCCAGCGGTACCGCGCATGATCGAATGGCTCTGGCTGCAACTGGCCCAAGGACTCGGCCTGCCGATCAACGAAGCCGCCTATCGCTTTCCCGCGGCAATCATGGGCATCGCGACTATCGTCGTGATGTATCAACTCGGTCGGCGGATGTTCGGAGAGCGCATTGGGATGCTCGCGGCGTTTCTGTTGAGCATCAACTTTTTCCATATCTGGTACTCGCGCGAGGCGTATAACTATTCGCCGTTCGTGTTGTGCGCGCTGTGGTCGTGGTACTGGATGGTGCGGATTTACGAGGAATGGATGAGCGGTGGGCGCGCGACGACGCGAAGCCTAGTCTGGTACAGCATCACGACCGCGTTGACGTTGCAAATGGTGATGGCGGGGATCGTGTTCGTTGTTTTCGAGTTCCTGGCGCTCGTGCTGGCCGGGTGGTCAAAGCCGATGCGGTCGCTGACCAAAGTGGAGAAGTCGTGCCTGCTTCGTCCTGTGTTCATCGCCTTCGTGGTCGCGTGGGTTCCGTTCCTGCCGTTTTTGTGGAAGCTGTTTCATTACGTCAGCGCTGACACTCACGCGGTCCATCCCGACAGCCTCATTCCGTTCGTAAAGATGCTTGGAGAAATGGGCTGGAGCAGCCAGCCCATCCCACTGACGCTGTTCGTGGGCTGCGTGGTGACGGGAGTATGGATCGGTCTGCGGGACAAAGAGAAGCGCGAGGCGACGATTCTGTCTTTGGTGCTCGGCGTCGCTTCGGCGCTCGGGATTGGCTACATGGAACGTCTGGGGCGATTCGAGTCCCGCTATTTCATCAGTCTCTTGCCGGCGCTCCTGCTCTTCGTGGCGCTGGCCTGGGCGCGAGTCGGTGACATCGTTCCGCCTCGACTCCCAAGGGTCGTTCGCTTGCTCGCCTGGCTCGTGCCTGCGCTTGCACTCTTGCTCTGGCACGTGTCGTTCTACAATCAGCTCTATCACCTGCGAGCCAAGCTGCTGAATGGCCGTGGCATCGCCGAGTGGATCGTCACAAACACGCCTGCCGGCTCCACCTACATTCTGGACAACGTGTATGTAAGGCGCGAGATACCGATGTTTTACGCGACGCCGGGCCGCAATGCGGCGAGCCCGGATGCGCATCTGTCAGCGGAGGACTATGAAAGCATGCGCGAGTTCGTGAAGGATCTGTACCGACGGTTTCCGGACTGTTATTTCGTGGACACGCAGCACGTGCTATTCAGCGAGACCGACGGCAGCCCTTCGGAATGGCTGCGGACACGTTTTCGTCGCCACGCGCGAATCGAGAACCCCGCACTGCTGAAACTGGTCCGGTGGGGTGTTTATCCATCGTCGTGTTTCTATCCCGCGATGACAAAGCCGTACCATGCCAACGTCGCGACGGATATCTACTTCAACACCATCGAAGACATTCAGGAAACCAGCCGCAATGCCGGGATGCCCGCCATCGCCCTGTTCGGACCGGAGTGGGAGCATTGCCAGATTCCTGCACCGCAGGGCGGCATCCATCACTGGAAGGGTCTCCGCGGCGATGGACGCATCTTTGTTCATGGTTTGGGAAACACGCCGGTTCGTGCCGTCATCAAGATTCGTTGCGCCAGCTACCAAGCAGCGCAAGCTGTCTCGTTTGCCTTCGGCGATGTGCGGCTGCGGGTGGACTTTCCTGCGGATCAACCACGCTGGATTGAACTCGATCCGGTCATGATCAAGCCAGGTGTGGAGGAACTCACCGTAAGCAAGGCAGCGCCGCAAACGCAAGAGGAGATCGCGAACTTCATGGTGTATGAAATACAGGTCTTGCCCGTGAAGTCCGAATAACGCTCATCGGCCGCCTACACGCACAGTTTCGATCATTGTCGGATTGGCTGTGCCCAAACCAAACGCGGCCGCGCCTTGAATGTAAGCCGCCCGGCTCGCGATGGATGCCAACCCCGCGCGCTTCCGACGCGCCTCAATCTCTGCAAGGGAAACGACGTCCAGCGCGACCGGGTCAGTGCTGAAGTAGATCGCGCCATGATGCCAGGTAAACTCGGGATGGAAGTTTGGACCGAGCGCGTATTGACCGAGCAAACCATCCACGATGTGTAGCACGGTCTTGTCGCGCAACTCGGGCATGGCGCAAATCTCGGGCACGGCGGTGTCGCACGCGGCGGCGCTATTCTGAAATCGGCGGGTGTTGTCCACGGAGCCGGTAGCCAGATTGAACAGACAGCCGGACAGGCCGACCTCGGAATGATCGGTCAACACAGCGATGTTGATCAACTTCGTAAGACGTTGCGTGATCAGGCGCGTGAGATGCGATTCGCCGCTGATGTCGTCGGGTTGACCAAACAGGAGGTCGCCCCAGATGAGCTTGCCGGCATACGGCGAACGATGCTTTACCTCGCGATCGAATCCGATGCCGGGAATGATTCCCACGATCTGCGTGGCGTTCGTGCCGTCGTTGATCTTGTAACCCGCTTCGATCAGATCGCTCTGATACTTGTCCCAGACGATGATGTTCCCGTCCCGGACACCCGCCGAGCGCAATCCGTCCACGACGGCGGCGACCACGTCCTTGCGCACCGAGAACAGAGGGCCGCTGCGGGCGACGATCTTGATACCGACGACATCGTTCGACCCGGCAAACACGCTCCACGCATCAGCCACGCGCCGCATCTGGGTCAACCTCAGGATGCCCTGCTCGACCAATTGATGGACCCGCCCCGGGTTCGGATCAAACGACTGAATCGCGGCCGGGTCCTGTGCAACGACCACACGCGACTTCGGTTCCGCCCCCGCCGGTTGCAATGTCATCACCCCGGCAACCAAAAGAAGGGCAAGGGATGGGGGATGAGGGATGAGGGATGAAGAAGGACGCTTCGCGGCGATTTTGATAATCATGGCGACTTCGATTTTCATCCCTCATCCTTCATCCTTCATCCTTCTGCCCTCCTTGACTCCACTCTGTCCGCGTGCTACCACGAACCTCGATGAGATTTTCCCTGTGGCGAGTGATTCTTGTGCTGCTGGTCTTCATGGTCGGCTGCAACGGAGCCTCCGGGCCCGAGTTGTTGAACCAGGGAGTGATCGCGCTCAACCAGAAAAAATACACTGACGCGGTCACACTCCTCACCAAAGCCACCGACAAACTGCCCAAGAGCGCCGAAGCTTATAACTACTTGGGTGCGGCGTATCAAGGGAAAGGCGATCAGACGCTGGCGGTGAAGGCGTTCGAGAAAAGCATCGCCCTCGACGCAAACTACCCGCCGCCGCGCTTCAACCTTGGCGTCGTATTCCTCGAGCGACAGGAGCACTCGAAGGCGGTCGAGCATCTCACGCGGTTCGTGGCACTGCAGCCGAACAACATCGAGGGGTTCTTCTATCTCGCCTCCGCACAATTTCAATTGGGCGATCTCCCCAATGCCCGGCTGAACTACCTCGAAGTCGTCAAAGGCGACCCGAATCGTCCCGAGGTGCTCAACAACCTCGGCGTCATCAGCGCCCGTCTCGCCCAGCCACCGCGCGAGGCGGAGACGTGGTTCAACGCCTGCATCAAGACTGACGCGAAATACTCTCCCGCCTACCTGAACCTGGCGATCCTGTATCATCACACGATGAACAAGCCTATGGCCGCGCTCGATTACTACGAACGATTCCTCGAACTCGAACCTGCCGGACCATCCAGCAAGACGGCGAAGGAGTCCATCGAGCAGTTGAGGAAAACCAGCACGGTCGCGATGAAACCGAAAGATCAGCCGGCGGCCAAGCCGGTCGAGCCCCTACCCGTGCTGGCCGAGCTCGCCAAGGACAAACCCGTCCCGCCGAAAGCGGAGGAGCCGCCCGCGCCTGCCGCCGCGCCGGTGGTGCCGCCCGAACCTCCCAAGCCGGCGCCGGCACCACCTGTGGTTGCGCCGGCACCCGTCGCACCGAGCGCGCCGCCCGTCACGGCGATTACCGGCCCCGGTTCGCTGCCGGGACCTCGTTGGCCTGCAAAATCAATCGAGAAATTCGCGCCGGGCAAACGCGACGCCGCCCTGGCAGAGTTCAATCGTGGCGCGCAGGCACAGAAAGAACGCAAACTCGACCAGGCCGTCTATTCCTACAAGGAAGCGATCAAGCTCGATCCGACGCTCACGTCGGCCTACTATAACCTGGGCACCGCGTTCCAAGCACAACGGCTGCCGAACCAGGCCATTGAGATGTATCAGATCGCGTTGAGTCAGCAACCCGGGATGTTCAACGCGCGTTTGAACCTCGGTATGCTCTACGAGGCGCAGGGGTATCTGTCCGATGCCGCCGAGCAGTTTGATGCAATCGTGCGCAGTGCGCCGGACAATGCGACTGCCCATCTGTTGCTCGGCCGGATATATGCCCGTTTCGAACCGGCCCGCTCGCTCGCCCGGCAGCATTATCAACGCTACCTCGAACTCGCCCCCAACAGCGTGGATGCCCGCCGCGTCGAACGCTGGCTGCAACAGAACAAATAGCCCGAACATGTACTTTCGCTCGCTGTCTAACCCATTGAACCCACCAAACGAGCCATGAAATCGAGCCAGGCGCGACTCACACTGTTCTCGGCATTCTGCATTCTTTTGTGCGTTGCTCTCGATGGCCAGGGCAGGAACGAGAAGGTCGTCGAGGAAACGGATCTGCAGGTCGTGCTCGAACTCGCAGATGGCTCCCGGCTCATCGGCACACCCGGCGTGAAGAAACTGGCACTGCGAACTCCCTACGCCCAGATGGACATTCCGCTGCTTCTCATCGAAGAAATCGTCTGCATTCCGGACGAGGAGTGGGTCAGCGTGTGTCTGCAGAACGGAGACCGCCTGAGCGGTTTCTTGAAGTTGCCATCCATGCAAATCCACGGCGCGGTCGGCAGAGTGACAGTAGCCATGGAGAAGGTCTCACGGATCAGCATTCTGTCGGGAGACGGCGACGCTTCGGGCAGGAGCTTCGATGGAACAGAGCGCGGCATTCGCATCCCACCAGGCACACTTGTCACACAGGGAAAGCCGGGAGGGAAAGTGGAACAGTTCCCCCAGCCAGTGCAATCCTGCACCTGGATGTTCTGGATGCGCACCCGGCAGACGGTCGGCGGCGCGATTCTCTTCAAGGCCGATCCGCGCGATGAACGGCATTTCTATTGCGGCATCAACGATACCTACCCGGATCGACCGGGCAAGCTCACGTGGGTCGAGCGCAGCCGCGGCGGCGATTTCAAGTGGACGACCCAGAAGACGATCACCGACGGACGGTGGCATCATATTGCCCTGGTTCGCAACCTCGACGATCGCTCTCTCCGCTTCTGCGTGGATGGCGATTGGGAGCCCGAGGGGAACAACTCGGGAATGTGGGAAATTTCCAACGAGAGGCCGCTCCTAGTCGGCGAGGACTACCAGGGTGGGAGCCGCTTTCGCGGTGACCTCCGCGATCTTCGGTACTACCAGATTGCCTTGGGTCTTGAAGAGGTGCGCCGAGCCATGAAGGGACGACTCGCCGCTACAGCGTGCTACATCGTTCCACTCGGCAAACGCGGGCCTCTGCCTGCTCTGGAGCGAGACTGACGCCGTTTGCGTATCCTCGTTGTCTGTTTCCAACATGAACCCAAAGATCAACAAGCCAAAGATTGAGAAGGCGATCCGTACCATTCTCGAAGCGATCGGGGAGAACCCGAATCGCGAAGGAC